>JAAYEK010000066.1 GCA_012728785.1 Bacillota bacterium
ATACCCCCTTTTGGTGTGCTACCTTAAGGGTATCGGTATTAAGTTCCGGGTGCTGGCAATGGTTTTTCCATTTTTTGCTCGGTTTTTTATCTTCCGCTCTGCTTGGTTTTTATTTTACCAAAAAGAAATTAGGTCATCCTACCGTGACTCAGCAATGCCTAATTTAAGATAAATGTGGTAAAATAAAAGAAAGAAATTCATAAAGAAGTTCTCGATGGGAGGGATTCAAATGAATGCGCAAACAAACGAAATCCCGCAGCAATATAGAGAAGACATTGATAAAGCACTAAGAATTCTTAAAGCCGAAGGTTGTACGGAAGTCTATTTATTTGGGTCGTTAGCAGAAGGTCGATTTAATGAAGGTTCAGATATAGATTTGGCTGTAAAAGGATGTCCTAAGGGTAAGTACTATAAAATTTTTGGTAAGCTCCTT
This sequence comes from Bacillota bacterium, assembly GCA_012728785.1. Lineage (GTDB taxonomy): Bacteria > Bacillota > UBA4882 > UBA8346 > UBA8346 > JAAYHS01. The sequence goes on from JAAYEK010000066.1 coordinate 434, forward strand.
ATGGAACTAAACCATTCTGTAGACTTAATAGATTTAGACAGAAAGAATGATTTTGTTAGGTATATCGAACAGGAAGGTGCTCTCCTTTATGTCCAATGAGCGAATAAAATCCCAAATACAATTTCAAATACAACAGATTGATAATCTATTTATTATGTATAAAGAATTATTAGAAAAATGCAGGGAGAAAGAACCTGACCTTGTGGAGATTACAGCAATAGCTTCTGTACTTCACTCTTTTTATAATGGCGTAGAAAATATTTTTGGGATAATAGCTAAAAGAGTAGACAATAATTTTTTTCAAGGTGAACAATGGCATAAAAGACTTTTATCTGAAATGGCAAACAAGTCTGAGAAACGAAATCCGGTAATATCTAAGGATTTAAAAGATAAGTTAGTAGAATATATGGGTTTTAGGCATTTCTATCGACATTCATATTCCTTTTTCTTAGAATGGGACGAATTAAAAAAACTAGTATTACCTTTGAAAGATATTTGGAATAAAACAAAAAAAGAAATAGAAGTATTCATAAGTTGTATCGATAAAAGTTAGTTGACATGGCAAATAACACCAAGTTTAAGCTTGCGAAGAGCGGTTTTTCGAAGATACGCATTCGAAGGGGCAGACCAATTAATGATGTAGAATCAAGGAATTGATTTATGTCGCTACGATTTATTTTTATTATATCAGAAAAGACATAACCTCCTTCAAGGCGATTAATAAAGGAGGCTTTATTGATGTTGAAATGGTTAAACCACTATGTCAAGGAATTTATCGTTGACCGGACCGAAGAAGTCTACCGTAAGGTTTTATTGAACAATAAACGCTACCTGGAATTGACCTCACAAATCATCCAAGTCCAACATGAACTCCTAAATAACCTCCCCCCGGAACTAAAACCTTTAGTAAACCAATATGACGAAGCGGAAGCGGAACAAGACGGTTTAATGATGTCCCTCATGTACCGGCGAGGGTTTTTTGATGGAGTAAGAACAGGCAGATTGATGAAGGGAAAGCATTAAAAGGGTAAAGGGTAAAATTTAAGATCCAACGCGGCTGTAAGTCGCGGTTTTTTTAGGGGCAACAACCAGTGATAGCATTTTCTAGGTAGTCGCCCACCCCGGCTAGCCGGAGCACATTAAAGAATGAAAATAGAAGTTTAGCAAGCCTATTTTTACTCCCGCGGAGGCGCTGAGGTGTTGGTCAGTCAGGATAGCCAAAGGGTGTTAGCCATTTAGGATAGCCTATATCGGTTTTCCTCTGCGCCACTGCGCCTCTGCGCGAGAATAAATGTATTTTGGCTGCGAAGGCATTGGTTCCTTGTGTTCCAGGACGGGACGAAGTCGCGAAGGACATGGACTCGGCTTTTCGCCATCCTGGCTGCTTCGTCCTGTGTCATCCAGACACTACGGATGTCCGAGAGCGACCCCCCACTAAATTTGCTGCTTCGAATAGGCTTTGTTGGGGGAGAGCAAGAGAGAGGCGATAATGTATTTTCTAGGTAGCTTAGTTACAAGCAGAATATAATAGCGTAATTGAACTTCTGTATAAAATTGGGTATAATTAAACCATTAGTAATGTGTAAATGGGGTGTAAGATTTGAGTTTGGCTGAAAGATTTTTAAAAGACTTTGATGAACTCCCCGAAGAGAAGAAAAAAGAAGTAATTGATTTTATTGAGTTTTTAAAAGTGAAAGAAAAAAATGAACTAGGAACATTAATGGATACAATTATTAAGGAGAATCAACAAGCTTTGAAGGAACTTAGCCAATGAAACTAAATTATTCGCAAAACGAATTGGTTAATTTAGGACTGGGCATAGCTGACGGTTCAATGGACGAAAAAGATATTAAACAATGGATTAAAAAACATATAGTATGAGGGCATCATGAAATAAGGCGCAAAAAGGCCTTATTTTTATTGAATGGAAAACTTCGATAAATTAGCTTTGAACAGGGATAATGAACCAAGGAGAATTGAAAGAGCACAAGCAGTAGCGGATTTGGAAGAAGAAGACGGGAGCTCCCGGCCATAAGGTTAACTTTGAGGACCACACCTTCGTGGCGTTGAGTTAAAAAAAGGGTTTCATTTGGAGGCGCCGATTGCGAGAGGATATTGAGGGAAACAATAGTTTTATAGTTGATTATGTTTCACCAGATGAATCTTGGATAGTTGTTTTTTAAGATAATGGGGAAACGGGATATTTATATTTAAGTGTTTGGAAAAATGGCGAGTTTGCCGGGATAGTTGATCATTTATGGATTTATAACCAAATATCACCACCAATTAAGGAGTGTAAGGAAGTTTTTATTATTTGGTTTGATGATTCATCTCGGGCCGGTTTAGTTGTTGATGATGAATGTTGGGGAATTTTCGATATAAAAACGAAACGAAAAATGAATGCGCCTCGTAATGGGAATTGTATAGTGTCTATTGAACGTAAGTATTGGGATTATGGTTTGACGGAAAACGATGGGGAAGTGTTAAAAACATTTTTGTGAGGTATAAACATGAGTATTCGAAAAGCTGTACAACAAGATTTTGATAGTTGGCTTGAAATGAGAATGTTTCTATGGCCTGATTGTCCGGAACAAGAACATCGGGATGAAATGAAAGCGATTATTGAAGGAAAGCCAATTGGTGAAGAGCTCGAGACGGAAGTTCTTGTTTATCAGTTAGAAAATGGTAAATTAACCGGTTTCATAGAATTGTCATTAAGAGAAGAGCTTGATGGGTTTAGAACATCACCCATTGGATATGTCGAGGGATGGTATGTAAGTGAAGATTATAGATTGAAGGGAATTGGGCGCGAGCTCATTAAAGGAGCCGAATATTGGGCAACAGAGAAGGGTTGTAAGGAGATGGCTTCCGATGCTGAAAAAGATAATGGTATAAGCATAGAAGCCCATAAGAAGCTTGGGTTTAGAGAATATGGCTCGAATGAGGATGAAGTTCTTTTTAGAAAACGGATTCAATGATGAATATAAAAGACAAAGAAATACAATATATTTATTCAGGGGTTCAGGTTAATAATGTGCATGCAATTAAATTTTGGGATAGAATGGGTTACAAAATTTATGACGATCCCATGAACCAAGGAAATATTATTGTACTTCAAATGACCAATGAAGGTATAGAACATTCATGGAAAGTAGAAGTACAAATAGGAGTAAAACCAAGAGAACAAGAATGTTTTAGAAAAGCTAGAGGTTATATGTCCGACATATAGTTAACATGTCATCTCCGTTTCTTGTGTAGGTAATCCTTATCGTTATACGCAATAGCCCTAGAAAGTGAGGAAATCAGTATGCAATATAAAGTATTAAAAAATATACCTAATCACGTGAAACAACAAGATGAAATTACATTAAAATTATGGCCGGAATTTATGCTTCATAATCCGGTTTCAAATTCAAATTGGCACAAACTATTTGAGATTTTTCCCGAATATCAGTTTTCTTTAGAGTCAAATGGTGAAATTATTGGCGCTACCAATTGCTTACCTTATTTTTGGGATAAGCCGTTTGAGGATCTACCTGAAAGAGGATGGGATTGGGTATTTGAAAAAGGAATCAATGATAAAATAAAAGGAATTAAAGCAAATATTTTAAATGGTCTTCAGATTGCTGTAAATAAAGACTATCAAGGAAAAGGAATAAGCTCCATAATCTTAAAAGAAATGATTTCCGTTGCTCGTGATAACGATTTTAAATATATAACTATACTTGTAAGACCAAGTTTAAAAAGTAAATATCCATTAATACCGATAGATAATTATTTAAAATGGAAGAGAGAAGATGGTTTACCATATGACCCCTAGTTAAGAGTTCATGTTAGAATGGGCGGAAAAATAATAAAACCTTGTCATAAAGCAATGTATATTCCGGGTACTATTGCCGAATGGGAAGAATGGACTGATATGAAATTTTATGAAACAGCTGATTACATAGTTCAAGGCGCATTAGCGCCTGTTAAGATAAATATTGAAGAAGACATTGGAGAGTATGTAGAACCAAATGTTTGGGTATTACATGAGGTGTAAATATATGAAAATTGAGCGGAATGCGTAGATAGTTTTATTAAAGGTTTATGAAGCTGGTATAAAAAACAAATCAAGTCTTGAAGTGGCACTATAAGGTTTGAATTGTTTTTAAAGAGATTACCATGGAAGGAGTATAAATGAAATATCTATTTTTGATTTTTTTAGGTATTTTTATGACATTTATTCTCGTCATAGGTATCATGATCGTAGTTCCACCACCCAAATCGATTGCTAAATTGGAATCAATTTCAGATCCATTTCGTACGGTAGATTTTTCAAAAATGCCGGATATACAATATTATATGGCGCGGGATGGTTCCAAGTTAGCCTATCACGAATACCCGAACAAATTAGCAAAGCAAATTGTTGTGTTAGTGCATGGATCATCCGGATCCAGTCGTCAGATGCATCCGCTTGCCGAATATTTACAAAAACAAGGTATGACAGTTTATTCGCTAGATATTCGCGGTCATGGTGATTCGGGTCGGAAAGGCGATATCCAATATATAGGTCAACTCGAAGATGATATGGAAGATTTCGTTAATCAAGTATTGAAGCATCAAGAAGCCACACTGGTAGGATTTTCTCTTGGCGGCGGTTTTGTTCTGCGATTTGCAGGCAGTGAGCGACAAACCCTTTTCAGTCGCTATATTTTGCTTTCTCCATATATGGGTTATAATTCACCAACTTTGAAGCCAAATAATGGTGGATGGGCTGAGACGAGCTATCCTAGATTTATTGGAATTCTATTACTTGGACCGATTGGGGAAAAAGTGTTTGGTAACTTACCGGTAATAACATACGCAATAAATCCCGAGAATCAGCATCAAGTTTCTCAAAATTCATTCAGACTATTACGCAATTTTGGACCGGGTTTAGACTATAAATCAGTTATAGCTTCGATCAAACAACCTTTAAAAGTAATAATCGGGGAAAATGATGAGTTGTTCAATGCTCAAGCATTTCCACCCTTATTTAAGGAGGCAAGCGCTAAGGTTATTATCGTGCCGGAGACAGGCCACATTACATTGACTACGAGTTTGTCCGGGATTTCTGCTGTTGCCAAAGGAGTAATTGAAGATTGACATCGGCAATGCCAAATGCTTAAGAAAAGCCGAGAAAGAGTTAAAAGACAGATATGATGATATGGTAGAAGATTTGCTAAAAGAAGGTAAAGTATCAAAATATAAATGCGTACCGGATTATAAAGGAAAAAGTTTTATATCAAGCGCTTTAACAATTAGTGCTAGCGGAGAATCACTTTTTGAAGAAACTATTAAAATTTGGTTAACGTTTGAGGTAATTATGATGATGAAGGATACCAAAGAAAAGCTTATCAAGGTTTTAGTCCAAGGCCGTTTAGACTGTTATGTCAGTAAGACCGAAAATTATAATCCGTATATTAAATCGGATCTTTATGATTGGTATTTTGAAAAGATAATAGGGGATCTGCGATTTACAGATTCATACAGAGGATTTAATCCATATGGCGGAGTTGAATATGTTTTTGTTAAAGGCGACTCTTTGCCGGTTTGGTCTTGTGATTACGTTGGATATGTAATAAACCAAAGGACTTTTAATGAAAATGAGATATATGGTTTTTTGAAAGAGGCAAGGGGAAAACACTTATTAGAATGTGGCGGTTGTTTGTTTAGTAACTATGAATATAAACTGGACAACTTGTTTTATAAGCTTTTATTTCAAGAGATAAATAATGAAGTGTTAGAAAAAGCAGATATATATTATAAGGATTGTTTAATTGCTCAACATATAGCTTCGGGGAAGATTAGGAAAGAATTAGCATAAAAAAGAACTTATTATGGAATATATCGCGCAACATCGCATTTCCTCAAAGAATAGTGTTGAAATAAGGTTAAAGGAGTTCTTAAAATGCCTCAAATATTCAATGAGAAGAATATATCCTTCCAGCTTAGACACTCGCCGATTCCGGAATTTGCTTGGCATACCAGTCCAAAGTTAGCGGAAATAGTTAAATCGAAACATTTACATTTTGATTTAAGATCGCTTGATCCCGGCAAATATTCTTACCCATATCATTTTCACAGAAATGCGGAAGAAATCTTTGTAATCTTATCAGGGAAAGTTACCCTTAGAACACCGGATCAGTATGTTGAATTATCCGAAGGGGATCTTGTCTTTTTTGAAATGGGCCCCCAGGGCGCGCATCAACTTTATAATCATACCCAAGAACCCTGCAAGTACCTGGATATTCGTACCAATATTGGGTTGGACATTTGTGAATATCCTGATTCCGGAAAAATAAATATTTTACCATTTCAAGAAGTATATGAACAAATTGATAGAGTTGATTATTACAAGGGAGAAGAAAAGGTTAGTGAAAAGTGGGCTAATAGAATGGAGAAACCTAAAAAATGATCGCTACGGTGATTTCGCCAATCCGGATGACGCATTATAGGAATACATAGAAAGGCTTGGATTTATGATTAAAGATATAATTATTAAAGCCGGTAATGAGTTGAAGAAACAGTAAATCAACCCTAAACCAACACTAACTCCTTCTCCGGCTCTTTCTTTCCTTCCAATCCGGGGAACTTTACCGGACTGGCGACCACATCAACCAACGCCGGTTGGTCGCTATTAACCGCTTCCCTCAAAACATTTTCCAAATCATCGGGACGCTCCACCCGGAATCCTTTGCCGCCGCAAGCCTCGGCGAACTTGGCAAAATCGGGATTAGTCAAGGAAGTTAACGATGGATCCATCTGTTCCAGTTCCATCCGGTCTTTTTCCATCGCCAGATAACCATTGTTCATAACTGCAATCGTAATCGGAACATGATAACGGACGGCGGTTAAAAATTCGCCCAAGGACATTGCCAACGAACCGTCACCGACCAAAGCGAAGATTTGGCGGTCCGGTTGGGCTAATTTAGCGCTGATGGCAGCGGGAAGCCCGAATCCCATCGTCCGCCAGGAACCGGAGATTAACACTTCTTGAGCGCTGCCATTGAAAATCCGATTGAACCAAACAGTATGATCGCCCACGTCAAGAACGATTATCCCATCTGGGGCCGTAACTTTTTCCATGGTTTTAACTAAATATCCCGGACTAATCGGAGTCCCGCCAGAGGTTATTTCTGTAGCTATTCGATCTAACCATTGTTCCCGTAGATAGGATAACCGCTCCACCCATGTTCTCTTGTCCGTTTCCTGAATACCACGGGTTAATTCCGGTAAAAGAGCTTTCAAATCACCAACCACACCATACTCCACCTGAGTTAGCTTGCCGATATTATCGGGTATGGCATCAATTTGGATAATTCTAGTTTGCTTGGAGGTATATTTCTCCGGCCACCAAGTTGCTCCTACAATTAGTACCAAATCGGCTTCAAGCAACATAATCGTCGTTGCCTCGCTACCTCCCTCGCCCAAACCACCCATCATTAGAGAAAAATCCCCAGGGACTACTCCTTTGGCTGGTAAGCTGGTACAGATTCCGGCCTGCCATTTTTGGGCCAATTCAATCAATTGCGGGCTTAAATTTCGAGCGCCTCGTCCCGACAAAATAGCCGGCCGTTGGGCTTCGTTCAGTCTTTTTACGGCTCCGGAGATTACCTCCGGAGAGGACTGGGCCATGGTTCTTAGATGAGGTTCCAGAGGACGGATTCCTTCTTCGGTGGGAATTTGCCAAACATCTTTGGTAAAACAAACATGGGCGACTGTTCCTTGAGTTAAGGCTTTCCGTAGAGCCTTTACCGTAACATCATTACAAGAGTCGGGAACACTTACCAATCCCGAGTAGTCGGTTACCGCTGCTATTAATAAATGCTGGTCAATATATTGCTTATAATTGGTTCCTAAATTAAAACTATCCACTTGGCCGGTGATGGCGAGAACCGGTGCTCGGTCACTCTTAGCGTCGGCCAACCCATTAATAAGATTAGCTACTCCCGGCCCGCTGGTGGCCGTGCAAACACCGATTCTACCGGTTAGTTTGGCTTCGGCTGAGGCCATTAGAGCTGCGGCTGACTCGTGTTTAACACTGATAAACCTTATTCGGGGATGCCGGTTGATAGCGTCCACAAAAGGCAAAATAGCATCACCGGGAATTCCATAGATATTTTGAATTCCCCATGCATCCAGTTGTTCAACAAGATAGTCGGCTACGGTTCTTTGGGACATAAAAAATCACTCTCTGATCCTTATTCTTTAAATCAAGAACACCTTCGATCGCTAAAAAAACAAGCTCATTCTCCATTGGTAGCTTGCTGTTTTAATTATACTTTTATGCGTTAACACCCACGGGATTTTCGACGTAATAATCGATTATTTCCTATAATACTCTTTATAGGAAGACCAGCAAGGCTTTTTTCACAGTGGCATCCCTTTCCGGGCGTATTTTACCCTCCTACGGGAAAAATAATTTTGCAAGTTGATTAAAAAGGAGGGTTGGTATTGAACAATTTTATGAAGAATTTCTTGAATCAGAACAAGCAAAATGACTTTGAAATCGGTAATTTTGAAGACGAACGCATCTCCTGGAACCCGGCTCCCGCTAGTCCTGGAGATACAGTCGAAATCAAATACCACGGCCTACTCAAAGACTCCGGCGCTGACTCCGTATTTTTGCATTTTTCCTTCGATAGCTGGAATTCTCCCGCGCATACGGTCCGGATGGACCGAGTTGGAGACAACTTTATTACGGAGGTAAAGGCTAACGGTAATCATGAATTAAATTTCTGTTTTAAAGATGGCGCTGCCAACTGGGATAATAACAGTGGCGCTAACTGGCTTATGCATTTACAGTAACGTCCTTATCCATCCCTTAAAGACCCAGGTATTAAACCTCGGGTCTTTTTTGTATAAAAAAATTTAAAAGAGGAAATTGGTCTAGTCTGTCGAAAATAATTATAAAATACTTTTGAAAAGTTTCTTTAAAAGATACGGCTGGGGTAGGAATGAAAAAAGCGATTAATCACCGGATAATGCGGTCTAACAACAAGCGTCAGATATTAGAGTTTATCCGTAAAAATGGGCCGTCAACTAAAAGGGGAATTGCCCAAAAATTAGGTATCAGCATTACTACAGTGGCAACTTTTATCAACGAGCTGTTGAATGAAGATAGAATTACCGCTTTCGGTAATGCGGCATCCAGCGGAGGACGAAAATCGGAATTATATCGCCTCAACCCGGATTCTTTGTATGTAATTGGAGTGGACCTCCAGGTCGATCGGATAATAATGCTCTTAATAAACTTACAAGGAGAGGTTCTTGGGGTCGAAGAGGAAAAATTTAATCGTAGTGATGAATGGGAAATAGCTTCGCTCTTACGTCAAACTATCACTAAAATCTGTGATTCAAACAAGATCCCTTTGGCAAAGATTTCAGGTATTGGAATTGGAGTTCCGGGTATTGTCAACCATCAGACCGGAATAATTGAATTTGCCCCAAATTTGGGATGGAAAAATGTAGATCTTCCGATGATATTACCTGTGGATTTACCGGTTATCGTCGAGAATGAGGCTAAAGCCGCAGCCGTCGGTGAAGCTACATTTGGTTCCGCCCAAGGGTATGCCAATGTTATATATGTTTCGCTGGGGTTAGGAATCGGTACCGGTTTAATCTTAAATAATAATTTGTTTTACGGCCATAATTTTCTAGCTGGAGAATTTGGCCATATGGCGATAGTCCCCAATGGACTGCCTTGCCGATGCGGTAAAAAAGGTTGTTGGGAGGTTTACGCGTCAAATAATGCAGCCTTAAAACTATATCAGGACTATTCCGGAATAGAGTTGAGTTCTTATGATGAACTGTTAAAAGCCTTATTTAAGGAAGACCCGATTGCCATTAAAGTCTTTGCTGAAATCGTCAATTACTTAGGTTTAGGTATTGCTAATCTTATTAATGGCTTAAACCCGGAGATGATCGTTATCGGTGGGAAAATAACCGAAGCCGATAGTTTAATTCATTACCAACTTTTAAAAGTAATCAAGGAAAAATGTTTTGAATACTCATACCGGGGTGTCTCGCTTCAATTTTCCGGTTTAAGAAACCGGGCAACCGCTTTAGGGGTTGGCAGCTTAATGATTGACAGTTTATTATACAATTAAAAAATAAAATGAAAGGAGTTGAGGAGTTGGGCTATCTATTGGGTTATGATATCGGAAGCTCATCAATTAAAGCATCCCTGGTTGAGATTGATTCAGGGAAAACTAGGGCGTCGGCAGTATCTCCTACAGAAGAAATGGAGATTCATGCTCCCGAACCCGGCTGGGCCGAACAAGATCCGGAGGAATGGTGGAAACATATTAAGCTGGCTACAGCTAAGATCCGGAACCAAGCAGGGATCGATCTAAAAGAAGTAAAAGCGGTTGGAATTGCCTATCAAATGCATGGTTTGGTCTTGGTAGATCGTAACCGTAAGGTTTTACGGCCGTCGATTATTTGGTGCGACAGCCGTGCGGTTCAGATTGGGGAGGAAGCCTTTAAATCGTTAGGCAAGGATAAATGCCTTCAAACTTTACTTAATTCTCCAGGTAACTTTACCGCTTCCAAACTAAAGTGGGTCCAAGAAAATGAACCCGAGATCTATGCTCAAACCTATAAAGCGATGCTGCCGGGTGAATATATCGCCATGCGGATGACTGGAGAAATCATTACCACGCCTTCCGGTTTATCGGAGGGGATCTTGTGGGATTACCCCAACCAAAAACCGGCTGACTTAGTCCTTGATCATTATGGAATTTCGCCGGAATTTCTTCCAGAAATAAAGCCGGTCTTTTCAATCCAAGGCGCTTTAACAGCTGAGGCAGCGGCTGAATTGGGATTGATGGGTCAAACACCCGTTTCGTACCGGGCTGGAGACCAACCTAACAACGCTTTATCATTAAAGGTGATGGAGCCGGGTGAAATCGCTGCTACCGCAGGGACGAGCGGTGTGGTTTACGGGGTTGGGGACCAACCCAATTATGATCCTCTTTCCCGGGTGAATACTTTTGTCCATGTTAATCATAGTCAGAACAGCCCCAGATATGGGACTCTACTCTGTATCAACGGCACCGCCATCTTAAATCGCTGGCTTAAAAATAACTCGATGAGTAATTTCAGCTATAAGGAAATGGATCAAATGGCGGCCAGTGTTCCGGCAGGGTCTAATGGATTGAGTATTTTACCTTACGGTAATGGGGCCGAACGAACTCTTGGAAACAATAATATCGGCGCGTCAATTCATGGTTTGGACTTTAACATCCATAGTCAATCTCATTTGGCCCGCGCGGCCCAAGAAGGAATTGTCTTTTCATTAAACTACGGCATGGAAATCATGGGCCAAATGGGGATTAAGATCTCAACCATCAAAGCCGGATTTGCCAATATGTTTTTGAGCCAGGTCTTTGCGGAAGCCTTTGCTACTATTAGTGGCGCTCGGGTAGAGCTTTATAACACCGATGGTTCGCAAGGGGCGGCACGAGGCGCCGGTATTGGGGCGGGAATTTATCAAGACTATCAACAGGCTTTTAAAGGGGTTGAACTTGTTAAAACCATTGACCCCAATCAAATGTTAACCGAGGCTTATCAAGAAGCCTACCGAAAATGGGTAAAAATATTAAGTAGCCAACTAAAACCAATAAATAATTAAGGAGGTTATCAAATGGAAAAATCATTACATGCAATCTGTAGGTGGACTTTTAATCCGGGTAAAGGAGGATTTGTCCCCGGTAACATGCGGCCGGCTTGGAGTTCCGACAAGCTGGACGTTGTTGGTATTATTAAAATCATTAAAGAAAAAATCGCTCCCCGGTTACCGGAAAATGTACAGCTTGGTTTGGAGCTTCACTACGACACCGAGGTAAACGAGGGAACCGCTGCGGCCGTGGCCGACGCTTTAGTCGACGCTAAAATGTATTTGGCGATGATTACCCCTGGCGCCCATAGCCATTTCGGATATGGCGGTATTTGTTCTTTAGACCCTAAAGAACGGGAGGCTGCTGAGGCCCTTGGCACCAAAACCGTTGACCTAGCCTATGGACCACTGAAGAAGGCTTGGCATCCTGATGCGGACAAAGCCCCTTCATTTGTTCTTTGGAACGGTTCTTATGGGTATGACATGGCTAGCATTGCTATTAAGGCCATGTATCAAAACCTAAAAGAAAGCATCGCCAAATTATGTAAGTATGAAGCTTCGAAAGGTAATGCCTTATATATCGGAATCGAACCCAAACCCAATGAAGGTCATCCGGCAATGCTTCTTCCAACCGTTGCTTCCGCTTTGCTATTATTCTGGAGACTCGAAGAGGAATTTGGCGTTTCCCGTCAAAAGAAAGGTGTCAATAAGGAGTTCGGTCATTCGGAGATGATCGGTTTAGACCATGTTTACGATACCGTTGAAGAACTTGATAATAACGCCATGGTTCACATGCACCTCAACAGCCAAGGTTATAATGACGGAATTATTTTAGGCGGTCCCGGAAAATACGATATCGATCATGGTACCAGAATTAATGGTATGAATATCGCCATTGCCGGATTAATCGCCAATGCTGGTTTTAACCGTTGGAAGGGCCATGATATGGTGCCTAGAGCTTATGACAATGAAGCTCAAGCAACCGATCGGATTGTTCGCAGTATATTGAGTTGGGAAGCCTGCGCCCAGGCTGCCCAGAAACTTAATAAGGAAAAATTAATGGACCTGTTGATCCAAAGGGAAACCGGAAAAGCCGAAGACTTAATCCGGGATTCCGTAGGTCAAGCATTCCAATTCTTCAAAGAGATGTATAAGTAAACTCTCTCCTTGTCAGAGAGAACTAAAAAAGAGGCTTAGCCTCTTTTTTAGTTCTCTTCTATAAAAAATAAATCAATTAAATTAGTATTGCCATCAAAATTAGTTAAGCCATCTAAGGGTCCAGGGGCTATTTTTCGAACCCGGGCCCGCAGAAAGAAACAAAAGACTTTGAAACACTCATCAAAGTCTTATAAATAACTGGTGCGCCATCGGGGACTCGAACCCAGGGCCCGCTGATTAAGAGTCAGCTGCTCTACCAACTGAGCTAATGGCGCAAAATATTTAATTAAAATAATGGTGGCGGTGACTGGATTTGAACCAGTGACACTACGGGTATGAACCGTATGCTCTGACCACCTGAGCTACACCGCCACAACATAGCGCATTAGTTATTATATTATAAACTGAGACTTAAATCAAGAGTTCTTCACTAGATTTTTATGGGAAGACTTCAGGATAGCGGCTCCCGACTACTATTGACCTAAGATCATTTACTTAAGTTTTAATTTTGCTTCTAAATCCGCTTTCTCCGCTTCGTACCCCGGTTTACCGAGAAGGGCAAACATATTCTTTTTATAGGCCTCAACCCCAGGTTGGTTAAAAGGATTTACAGCATTAAGATAACCACTCAAGCCGCAAGCTTTTTCAAAGAAATAAACTAAATTTCCGAAGTAATATGGGGTTAGTTCCGGAACTTGAATCACCATGTTCGGTACTCCCCCTTGGTGATGGGCGAGCAATGTGCCTTCAAATGCTTTTTCATTAACATGTTCCATGGTCCGGCCGGAAAGGAAGTTTAAGCCGTCGATATTATCGGGATCATTAGGAATGGTTACCGAGCGGCGTGATTTATTCACCCAAAGAACAGTCTCGAAAAGATCGCGTCGTCCTTCTTGAATGTATTGGCCCATCGAATGTAAATCGGTTGAGAAATCGCATGCCGCAGGGAAAATGCCTTTTTGATTTTTACCTTCGCTTTCACCGAACAATTGTTTCCACCATTCAGCGAAATAGTGTAGGCCAGGCTCGTAATTAACCATGATTTCAATGAGCTTTCCCTTTCGATAAAGAATGTTCCGGGCTGCGGCATATTGATAAGCCGGGTTTTCTTCCCAATTCGGTTTTTGATAGGCTTCATAACCGAACCGAGCGCCATCCATTATCTCTTGAATGTCGATTCCGCTGGTAGCAATCGGTAGTAGGCCGACCGGTGTCAAAACCGAATACCTGCCGCCAACATCGTCAGCGATTACAAACTGAGTATATCCATCGGTATCCGCCATTTTTTTTAGGGCGCCTTTGGCCCGGTCGGTCGTAGCATAGATCCGCTTGTTAGCACCGGCAACGCCGTATTTCTTGACCAATAATTCTTTGATCAGGCGAAAGGCAATGGCAGGTTCAGTAGTTGTTCCAGACTTGGAAATAATATTTACGCTAAAGTCCTTTTCAGCCAATACTTCAAGTAACTCCGCCGTATAAGTTGGGCTAATTGTCTGGCCCAAATAATAGATTTGAGGATTACTCCGTTTTTCTCCGGGAAACTGATTATAAAACGAATGGTTCAACATTTCAATGGCGGCTCTTGCTCCCAGATAAGATCCTCCAATTCCGATTACCACCAAAGCTTCGGAGGATTCCCGTATTTGCTTCGCTGCACTTTGAATCGCTTGGAATTCCGCTCGGTCGTAAGCAACAGGAAGCTTCACCCAACCTAAAAAATCACTTCCGGCACCGGAACCTTTATGAAGCTGATCATGAGCTGCAAGCACCTGGCTCGTCATTAAGTTCATTTCCTCAGCTTCAATATATGGAGCTGTTTTAGATAAATTCAGGCTTAAACTTTTCACAACTTTACCCCCATACTAATTTTTGGTTATTTATACATTCCTAATTATACGGGTTAATACTTAAGATTTTCCCATTTTCCTGACTATTCTCTTAATTTGCGAGATTTCCTTCCACTTATCGATGTTGTAAACTTAAATTCTAATTAATTTATCTTTAATAGTTGGGTGATCGAGATCAAAAAAATGAGCAGCGCTTAAAACAGATGTCTTAATTATCGCCGCCCAATAGCCATATTATCTTTGATAATTTACCAGTTTAACTGGGAACTGGACTAATCTTCGAATGACTACTTTAAAGTTAAAAGCCAAAACTCACTAAAGGAGAAATAGATTGCTTTTTAGACAAAAGCCAGATCCTTTAGACGGTCTACTTTGACAATTTCTTCATCCTTAATTGACTGTAGAATTGCGAAGACTGTTCTAATATCCCCCAGCTCGACCTCGGGGGTAACTTGGATCGGTTCATTATACAATACGGCATTATAGAGATTAAGCAATTCGTTATAGTAACCCCGATCCGGTCTGAAAGAAACCTGTTCTTGCCGGCCTTCGTTATGGAAGATATTTATGATTCCACAATTGGTATCTTCCAAGTAAATCATTCCGTCTTGGCAAAAGATTCTTAACCCTACAAACGGCTTTTGGGCTTCATGCCCGGCCGGGTAATATGAAAATCCGCCAATTACTCCGCTAAAAAATTTTATGTTTGCCGTAACCACCGCATAGGGACTGAAATCATCCTTTTGTTTCATACCATAAGCCTGCAAGTGTTCTATCTCACCGAAAACATGGCGAATTCCAGCTAGTTTATGAATAGCCGCGTCTAAAATATCGCCTCCGGGGTATTCCGGGTGTTGCCGCCATTCAGTAGCGGAAAAAGTATCCTGAGTCATGGCGCACGGGAAGCAACTAGTGTTCTGGTAAATAAAAAAAACCGGACTTCCAACCCGCTTTTCCTGAACTAAATTTTTGATCAGGTTAAATTCCTCACTATAACGATAGTTTTCCGCAATTAAAATCTTGCTGCCGTACCGCTCGTAAATTTTTTTGGTAGCTAAAGCTTGTTCGATAGTGGCGCCCATGGGTTTTTCCAAAATAACCGCTTTGCCGGTTTTGGCTACAACTTCGCCTACTGGATGGTTCTCAGAAATAGGAACTAAAATGTCGATAACATCCAAATCCGGTCTTTCCAATAATGCGTAAAAATCCGTGAATAGATCTCGTTGCATATTTAAGCCTAGACGCCTGCCCCAACTTTCAACAAGGCCCCGATCAACATCGCAGAGAGCGGCTATCTCGTATTTAGCGGTTAATTCCTTGAATGCCGGGTAATGTAATCTTTCCCAGGCCAATCCGGTCCCGATGACTCCTACTTTTAATTTCATAAAGAATCCCCCTTTCCAGTTTATTTTTCCCGGAAAGAGGGAAGTCATAAGTCTTTTATCAAATTATTTAATGGCCCGTACTATTTTGTTAATTGCGTGAAGGTAAGCTAGAGTACTAGCTTCAATAATATCGGTGGAAAGTCCCCGGCCAACATAAGCGTGGCCATTCTCTCTAACTTTTACAATTACTTCACCGAGAGCGTCTTCTCCGGAAGTCACCGCTTTAATATTATATTCATCCAGTTTTACGGTTACGTCAGTAATTCGATCAATCGCCTTATAAATGGCTTCGATTGGCCCGTCACCACAAGACGCTTCCTGGATCGGAGTTCCGTCAACTTTTAAGCGAATAGTTGCCGTAGGAATCGTCGAGTTACCGGTACTCACATGGAAATAATCCAATTCATATTTATCGGTAATAGCTTTAAACTCATTTCGGACTAGAGCCTCCAGATCGGAGTCGGTCACTTCCTTTTTTTTGTCCGCCAATTCGATAAAGCGTTGATAAGTGTTATCGATTTCGGCTTCACTTAGGTTATAACCTAATTCCTGAATCCGGTTTTTAACCGCGTGTCTGCCGGAATGTTTGCCTAGAATAATATTGCTCTGACCTAATCCAATGGATTCGGGAGTCATAATCTCATAAGTCATCCGGTTCTTAAGCATTCCGTCTTGGTGGATTCCGGCTTCGTGGGCAAAAGCATTTGAGCCGACAATGGCTTTATTATGTTGGACCGGTTTTCCGGTTAAAGTTGACACCAATAAACTGGAACGGTGGATCTGTTCCGTCACAATCCGGGTTTGGGCTTTAAAGTTTTCGGCCCGGGTCTTAATAGCCATTACTACTTCTTCCAAGGCGGCGTTTCCAGCCCGTTCTCCTAAACCATTAATAGTACACTCTACTTGATCGGCGCCGTTTGCCACTGCAGCTAATGAGTTAGATACTGCTAGCCCTAGATCGTTGTGACAGTGGACCGAAAGTGAAACCCGGTCAATTCCAGGTGTGTTTTCTTTTAAGTATTGAATCATCTTGGCGAATTCGCTGGGAATAGCATACCCAACTGTATCCGGGACATTGATTATGGTAGCCCCGGCTTTAATAACCTCGCCAAAAATCCGGCAGAGAAAATCCCAATCGCTCCGGGTAGCATCTTCCGCTGAAAACTCAATGTTGGGGCAAAGACTCTTGGCGTACTTAACCGCTTCCACCGCCATTGAGACGATCTGATCAGGTTCCTTATTAAACTTATATTTCATATGGATATCGGATGTAGCGATAAAGGTATGAATCAAAGGGTTTTCTGCTTCTTTTAATGCCTCCCACGCTCGCTCAATATCGGCTTTAACAGCCCGGGACAGAGAACAAACAGTAACTCCTTTGATTTCGCGGGCTATCGCTTGAATAGCTGTAAAGTCTCCTGGTGAAGCGATAGCAAAGCCCGCTTCGATAATATCAACGTTTAACCGGGCCAATTGCCTAGCGATCTGTAGCTTTTCATCAACATTTAAATTAATACCGGCTGATTGCTCTCCATCACGAAGAGTAGTATCAAAGATTTTAACCATTTTCATTTGGGTTACCTCCTTAAATTTAAGGCTTGAGTTAAAACTCAGCTTTGGACCTAAATTGATTAATTTAATTTTTGGTGGGAAAACAAAAAACCCCCGTCCCGTAACTTTCGGGACGAGGGTAACTCTCGTGGTACCACCCAACTTTACCATTTTTGCAATGGCCTCAACAACTTCTCCTATAACCACGCAGGTTATAGAAAGACGTTTTCGCGATAACGGGCGGGACTTCCTTTCGAAATCCACCGGCTCCGCCTACTCGAAATCTTTGGGCGGGCAGCTCAGAGGGGAGTTTCAGATGTTGAGGTACTGGTTCACACCATCCACCAGCTCTCTTTGACCATACCATCCTACAGACCTCATCATAGCGGTTCTCAATATTTAAAACTATTATAATGGAGGTGCTTGTGGTTGTCAATACAATTTCATTATTTTGTCTGACAAAAAATCATTCGATATCATTACTGTCTTGATCGGTATCTTTGTTATTAATATCTTTATTCGCTTCCGGCAAATCTAGAATAATTTCCTCGATTTCGGCCAAGAGTACCTCTTTGCTAGTACCGTTGTTTAATTCCACTAAAACCGACTCCTTAATCGGATAGGTTTCGAGAATAGTCCCTTCAACTCCGTCAATTCGGACTTTCCCACCGAACAGGGGCAAATCGGATTTGGCATCGCGGTAGGAAGAAGCTTCATATTTAAGGCAACACATCAGCCGTGAACAAATACCGGATATTTTAACCGGGTTTAACGATAAATTTTGTTCTTTGGCCATTTTAATGGAGACCGGTTCAAATTCCCCTAAAAAAGTAGCACAACAAAGTGGGCGGCCACATGGTCCAAGCCCTCCCAACATTTTAGCCTCATCCCGGACTCCGATCTGACGTAACTCGATTCGGGTTTTAAAAACTGCCGCCAAGTCCTTTACTAATTCCCGAAAATCCACTCGCCCGTCAGCCGTGAAGTAGAAAATGATTTTACTTCGATCGAAAGTATATTCTACATCAACCAGTTTCATTTCCAATTGATGTTGTTTGATTTTTTGGAGACAGATTTCAAATGATTTCTTGCTCTTATCTTCATTCTCTTTTACCTGGGAAAAGTCTTCCGAAGTCGCGATTCGAATCACTTTTTTCAAAGGAGAACTAATTTTTTCTTCAGCTACTTCACGCGGTCCGATCATTACCTTACCAAATTCCACTCCTCGGACCGTTTCGACAATGACATGATCACCTTGTTTAATTTCAAAACCAGTTGGGTCAAAATAATAAACTTTGCCCGCTAGTTTAAAACTGACCCCAATTACAGTTACCATCAATAAGTTCAATCCCTTCACGCCATAATTAGTTTTTTTCGGAATCTAATTATGATTCAGATTAATATTATAACAGATTAACAAAATCCAGACTATAGACTTAAAATAGCTTTTCTAGATCTTTATGTTTAGAAAAAAATTCTCAATCGCTAATCTAAGATTGACGTTGCTTTCAATCATTCTAATGACTTGTCCGGTCTTTTCGATAATAAAAATTAATTCGTTTATCTTAGCTTGTCCCAGACTGGACCCAGTGGCTGTTAATAATTCCTGTCGGGCTTGAAGTTCCCAGTTTCTAAAATAACCTAAGATGTCGCGGCGTTCTTTTTTTTCAAGTTCATTGGCGAGTTTAAACAAGTCCAATAAATCTGAAGAGAGAATCGTGGTTAAGGTCGGCAGTTGTCCGGGTTGAGCTTGTTCTAACCCGCTTAAAGCAATCCCCGGTAGACCTTGGCTTAGTTTGGCCCTCTCGGAAGCTTCGGAAGGGTCCATTCCTTTTTTTACGAGAGCTTCGGTGATTTCCCCTCCGGATACGGGGAAAAGCTGATAGACTTGGCAACGAGACCGAATTGTAGGTAAAATTAGGTCCAATCGGACGGCAGTAAATAAAAAAACCACTCCCGGTGGGGGCTCTTCCAAAATTTTTAAAAAACTGTTGGCCGCCGCTTCGGTAAGCAACTCGGCATCAGGGAAAAAACAAACCTTTCGTTCTCCTAGTAACGGCCGATAAAAAAGGTTATGCTGCAGTTGGCGAAGTTGTTCGATTTTAATGGTATTTCCAGCCGGTAAGATAGTAATAAAATCAGGGTGATTGCCCAGCTTTGTTCGGACACATCCTGCGCACCGGCAATCCGGGTTTCCCGTTTTATCTTGACAAAGTAACCGGATTGCAAAAGCTTTAGCCAAAGTTTTTTTCCCGATCCCAGCCGGACCGGTAAATAGGTAAGCATGACCAACCTTTGATTCATCAATGGCAGCTTTTAAAGGCCGAATAATATCTGTATGTCCGATTATATCAGAAAAATGCGCCAATTTAGCTCCTATGGTAATTTATACGTATATTATTCAGTGGACTAAATTTATGTGTAATAATATAAACTTATTAAATATATAGATCCAACAACATTCCTCTAATTTCATCCAATTTGGCGACCAAATTAATCTGTTTTTTTTCACGTTCCATTACTTCACTGGTCAATTCTTCCAAAGCTTTGTTGATGTTTCGGACGGTAATATAACTTTTACGGTTTCCACTTCGATCCCAGTGGGTCTCTTCATTAAGTTCATAGGTTTGGTCCATAGCTTCCCTGATAAATGAAGCAACCAGGCGGCGGTATTTTTTTACACCGCTGGGTGTCGGGGCTTTCTTCAATTCTGCGCTAAGGGTATCAATTTGGCGCAAAATCTCATCACAAGCCTGGCGCCGCCTATCAAGATCGTTCTCTTTGAGTGTTTCAATAAACACAGACTGTTTAGCGGTTACACTAGGATGTCTTCCTAAACTCTCGTTACTTCCAGCACCTACCTGTTTGGAACCGGTTGGTTTTACTTCCATCGTTTCAAACCTCCGTTATACTTTGGAGAATTCCAGCACATCCACTACAAAAACAGTGGCTCCTCCTACTGAAACTTCAACTGGCTCCGGAATATAATTATTCATCGAGCGACCCACCGAAGCAAGGGGGGTCATTAATTGTTTTCGAGAATGACAAGTATCTTTGATTAGATCGACAACTTCACGGACTTGTTCGTCTTCAACGCCGATTAAGAGAGTTGTGTTACCAAGCCGAAGAAATCCTCCGGTACTGGCGAGTTTAGTTGCATAGTAACTGTGATCGGTTAATACCCCTAATAACCTGTTAACATCTTGGTCTTGTACCATTGCAATTACTAATCTCATTACGATCAACTCCTTTTTAGATTAAGCGGTTTCATCGTTGTTCTCTTAGGGTACCGATCCAATATATTAATAGTCTATCATAAATTCTACGCTATATCTTGGATCGGAATTAAAATTATGCAAATTAGGAAGCTCGCTTAGACAATTATATGTTTAGCTTTTCAGAAAGAATTCCGGTGATCTCCAAAAAGACGGCATTAATACTTTTACCGGCGGTATTGATCAAAATAATACTAGGGTCCTCTTGAGCCAGTTTTAAAAAACCGGTCCGAACCCGATCTTGGAAGGATAGACCCCGCATTTCGATTCGGTCGGTATTGTGTCCATTTATCTTGGAACGTTTTGCCACTCTTTTTCCGGAAGTTTCCGGAGTCGAATCCAATAAAAAAATGAGATCCGGTTGAATATCCCCGGTAGCCAAGGAGTTGATATCCCGAATCAGTTTTAAATCCCAACCAAGACCATATCCTTGATAAGCTAGGCTAGAATGGACAAAACGCTCGGAAACAACTACCTGTCCAGCTTCTAAAGCGGGTTTAATTAAGTAATTAACATGTTGCGCTCGAGAAGCGGCATAGAGCAAAATCTCCGCCATCGGATCCAACTCTTCTTTACCGGGAGTAAGGATTACTCGCCTAATTTCTTCGGCTAAATCCGTTCCACCAGGCTCTCTGGTTAACAATACCCGGCAGCCCTTAGTCTGGAGGTGTTGATAAAGGAGTTTTGCTTGAGTCGATTTACCACAACCGTCGATGCCTTCTAAAGTAATAAAATATCCTTTCGCCATTTCGTTATCGGTTCTCCTTAACCACGGCAATCTTGTGACCGGAGTTTAAACCCCGGACGATCCCTCCGGATAAGATCGTCTGTTTGATGCTTTCAACTTCATCTTTTCCAATCAATTCACCTGGAACAAGCAGCGGGACTCCGGGTGGGTAGGGGGCGATAATATTTGCCGCTACTCTACCAATTGCTTCTTCCAGTGAAACCCAAGTTTTTGAGGCAAAAACCCCATCCCGAACCGGTATAACTTGGGCTGGTATTGATGGCGGCATCCAATTGATCGGAGCTATTTTTCCTTGTTTGCGTTTGGAAATGGCGGTAACAGCCTGATAAAGAGCTTCCAAATCCGCCCGGTCCTGCCAGGGCCCAATCAATAAAGTAACTTGATTTAGATCGGCATATTCGGGTTGGATCCGAAAGTCAGTCTCTAAAATATGCGCCGCCTGATATCCGGTTAAACCTAAAAGATTAAAATTAAGGGTAATTTTCCAAGGGTCAATAACCCGGTCTTCAGCTAGGGGACCTTCCAAAATCCGGGCACCATCGCAAGCTGCTATGCGTGAGCGGACCTTCATTAACTCGGGTAACCTTTCTCGGAATAAACGCCGTCCTTTTTCGGCTAAAAAGCGTCGGTTAGAATCGAGTGATGCCAATAAAACATATGAAGGACTGGTGGTTGTGATTAAGTCGAGTCCCTGTTGAAGTTGATCCGGCTCAATCCTTGCCGTATTCACGTGAAGCATTCCGGTCTGGGTGAAAGACCCCATCATTTTATGGGTGCCATGGATCCAGAGATCCGCCCCCTCGTAAGCGTTATATCCGCTTATTCCCGACCATTCCAAATGGCCTCCGTGAGCTTCATCGACGAGTAGGATTCGGTCGGCGCTCAACTCCCGGTAATCCCGGATCCGGTTGGCTATACCCTGATAGGTCGGGTTGGTAATGAGCAGTCCTTTATAATCCGGGTGTTCCTTTATTTTGGCCCGTAAAGCAGATTTTTTTAAACCTCCGGGAATCCCCCATTCCGGCAAGTAATCGGTTTCAATAAAAATCGGAGTTAAGCCGGCGATAGTAATTCCTTTAATTACTGAAAGATGACAGTTGCGGGAAACTAAAATTTTATCACCCGGTGCGAAAATTCCGGTCAACGCGCCGATAATTCCTTGTGAAGCCCCTTGAGTAAGAAAAAAGCTTAGGTCGGCATCAAAAAAATTAGCCGCCAACATCTGCGCTTTTTCAAGCGCTCCCCACCAATCAAAGGCTGAAATCTCAGTCAAATCAATTTTCGCCACAATATCCGATTGAAACCATTCTGGTTCTAAACCAGCGCCCCTTTTATGTCCGGGAGTATGGAAAGGCGCTAGTGGTCTCTGAGCACACCGTAACAATTCTTCAAAAAGCGGCGCTTGATTTTGGGAAAACTCAGTTTTCATTACTAAACTTAATTCGACAAGTATTTTCCGCTTCCTTTTTCTAAACAACCATAGTTTTATTAATCGACCCCGGCAAGCCGGGGGAGTAAAGGGAAAATTAGTCTTACTTGGTCTGAGGGTAAATAAAAAAAGGCTATTCAGCCTCTTCTTCAAATCCAGTTATTTTTCGATTTAATTTTTCCCAAAACCGGTGACAACTATCGATCCAATGTTGATATTCAAATTTGTCAGTTTGGCATTTCACCAGACTCGTTTCACAATTCTCACAGAGGTATTGCCCTAAAATTTTCAAACCTCCCGAAGTAGAGGCGCCGCAACTGAAACACTCCGGGTTATCCATCAACAATACCTCCGTTTGTGGTGTTTTACTTTGTTATATAATTATGTTGATGGGTCCGAATTCGTGTCTGTCCCTGCTATTCATATTTTTATCCAATATTTCAGGACTACCAGCGAAGCCAAACCTGGGATTCCCAAAAAACCGGTAAAAATCGAGGTAAATGGGTTCAAGGGGATCTCATAACTCCAGTTGAAGCTGGTAATGATTAAGTTGTAAAAATACAGGCCCAATGCGCCTAAAGCGCCTTGAAACAATAAATTATAGCATCTAAACAATGGTTTCCAACAATTCTTTCCCAGAAGATAAAGTAGTCCTAAGACCACCAAATAGGTTAAGATCAGTCCGGTCGGCATTCGATCATCCTCCTTAAAAACATTGTATTGGAGGAATCGAATTTTTAGACCCGTCCAGTGATGAACTCAAGTCACCACGTATCTCAGCTGACCCGACTGGCGAAAGAAAGGCGATCGATATTGACCCCGGTTTCCTTAGCTTTCTTAAGTAAATAAACATACTTTTTTTCGGTCGCGCCCATATAAAATATGGCATGGTCGACTAAGTCCGGATCCGATACGCTGTTAAAATAATTATTAGCATATTGCCAATCCCGCCAAGCCGCTTCTAAATTTTCAATCATATCAGGGGTCTTTACCGAACCTATTTGGGGGTCGTCCAATCGAAACACTCCCCAAATCTTCCGGATTATATTTTGAATGGTTCCGTTTACATGCTTGGACTCCCACATCTTCTCCTCCATAATTTAAATAATAACTTAATTATTATCTAATGTAGGAGAAAATATGCATTGGGAGTTGCGGGGCAGACACTAGCAGCTTGCCTTACAGCTCGATACGGCCTTCAAAAGCTTTACCTAAGGTTATTTCATCGGCATATTCCAAATCGCCGCCTACCGGTAAACCCCGGGCGAGCCTGGTTACCTTATACCCCATCGGGCGTAATAATTTACCTAGGTATAAAGCGGTAGCCTCGCCTTCGACATTAGGATCGGTCGCAATTATTATTTCCTGAAAGTGTTTCTCGGAGGCCCGTTGTAATAGTTCTTTAATCTTCAATTCCTCAGGCCCGATTCCTTCCAAGGGGGACAAGGCTCCGCCCAAAACATGGTATAATCCTTTATAAACTCTAGTCCGCTCCATTGCAATAACATCTTTGGGTTCCTCAACCACGCAAAGGAGGGACCGGTCGCGCCCTTCGTTTACGCAGATAGCGCAAGGAGAGATTTCGGTTAGATGCCCGCAAATAGAGCAAAAAGTAATCTTATTTTTAGCGTCCAATAAGGCTTCCGCCATTTTACTTACTTCGTCTTCAGAAAGAGTAAGAATATGAAAAGCTAGCCTCTGAGCGGTTTTAGGACCTACCCCCGGGAGCCTGCTTAGTTCATTAATCAATCTCGTCATCGGTTGCGGGTATAACATGATACTACCTTTCTATCGAATCAATGTACTATCTAAAACAAACCGGGTATGCCTGGTATTTTAAGGTTTCCAGTGACTTTGGCCAATTCGGATGCGGATAAATCCTGGGCTTTTTTGATCCCTTCATTAACTGCGGCGGTAATCAGGTCTTGAAGCATTTCTAAATCCTCGCCGGCAACTTCCGGGTCGATTTTAATCGTTTTTAACTCCAACTTCCCTGAAAAGATAACTTCAATCACACCTCCGCCAGCGGTAGCGGATACGGTCTTCTCTTCCAGTTCTTGTTGGACTCTAGCCATATCGGCCTGCATCTTTTGAATCTGTTTCATTGCTTGTTGCATATTAGGGTTCATTATTTTTCCTCCTTTGATACTGGCCTTACTTCTCCCCCAAAAAGGTCCACGGTCCGTTTTAAAATTTCATTAGCTTTATCATTAGTATTTGTTTTAGCGGGTTCGGGTTCCTCCAATGGTATAAATTGAAGTTTCATTTCCCGGCCGCAAATACTTTTGAGGATACTTTCCAAAAGCTCTTTATTATTAGGGGAGTTAACGTTTTCCAAATGAAATTTAAGATTCGGCGGGAAACCTACTACTAGCTCATCGCCTTCAAAGCTGACCGGTTTACCTTCCTGGACTAAAGCGGCCAAAGTTCGCTTTTTTTTCTTAATCACTTCCATAAAGACTTCCCAATGCTTCATGGGATCATTTATTAGGGGTTGGACCGATTGGGATGCTATCGACGATCCGGTTTTTGGTTTGGTAGCGGTTGTTTCCGTTGGTGGAATAACTTTGGAAACGCTTTGCTTGACCGGAATATTACCGGTGCTAGTCAAATTCACATTTCCTTGGACTAAGGCTTCCAATTTGGCGATTCTAGCTTCCAAATCCTTTACCGGGGTGGCGGTAGTTAATTTTATCAGCGCCAATTCTAAGGGTAGCAAACTTTGTTGGCTTCGTTTAACCTCTACAGTGGCATCGGCTATGGTTTCAATGATCCGGACTAAATCGGCGGCCTTAAAACCGATCTCAATTTCCGGTCTTTTATTGCCCAAATTGAGTAGGAGCAGCTCTCGAAAATGCTCCACCAGACTTCGCCCAAATTGCCAAAGGTCTTTACCGCTAAGGTTAACCTCAGCCAAAAGCTCTAAAGCCCTTTTTGTATCCCGTTCCCTAATAGCTGAAGTAATCTGGTCGATCTCCTCTTGATCAATCAATCCTAAGATGGCTCGGACATCAACCTCTTCTAGTTTGGTTTCGCTATGGGCCAGGGCTTGTTCAAGGAGACTAACCCCATCGCGCATTCCGCCGTCGGCATGTTTGGCGATTAATTCCAAGCCTGCGTTGGAAGCCTCCAGATTTTCGGCGGCGATGATCTGTTCCAAGCGTCCTTTTATTTCATTGATCGTAAACCGCTTAAAATCAAAGCGTTGGCAGCGGGAGAGGATCGTAGCCGGTATTTTGTGAACTTCAGTGGTTGCCAGGATAAATACAACGAAGTCCGGTGGTTCTTCCAAAGTTTTCAAAAGGGCGTTAAAAGCTTCTGCTGTTAACATATGCACTTCATCAATGATATAAATCTTGAATGTGCCTTCGGCGGGCGTAAATTTGACTTTTTCGCGTAAATCCCGAATTTCGTCGATCCCCCGGTTAGAAGCGGCGTCAATTTCGGAAACATCAAGAAACACGCCATCATTAATCCTGGCGCAACAGGAACATTGATCGCAAGGTTCGGCTCCCTTCGGATTTTCACAGTTAAGGGCTTTGGCCAAAATCTTAGCGATGCTGGTTTTCCCCGTTCCCCGGGGTCCGGTAAACAAGTAGGCGTGAGCAACTTTTTTACCCGTAACTGCATTTACAAGGGTTGTTACCACATGGCTTTGCCCGACGAAATCGGAAAAACCCCTAGGCCGCCAACGTCGGTATAAAGTTTGGTATTCCATTGCCGCCTCCGATTGGGATTAATCTTTTCCTATTTCGCTATCCGCCTTGGATCTCCTTTCAAGTTCAAAAAGTCGAACAGTCAAAAGTCAAAAGTCGAACGGTCAAATGTCAAAAAGTCATACTGTGAAAAGGTGAGTATAGGTTAGGTCGTTCTCCTTGATGATTATCTCCACCATATTCCTAAACCAATTAAGATACCGGTGAGATAAAGTTGGTTTGAAGCAGAAAACTTCCCAGAGTGGCTAAAGGGCCAAAAGCTAATCCCACCGCGGAATTTTATTTTGCTTAACATTTTTCACCTCTATAATAGGCATTCTTATCTTATTGAGGGAAGCTTATGGTTTGCACGGATAACCCGGGAATTGTATCCAGTTCCCGCCGGAATGAAGTTAATTGTTCCAAATCACTCTCGATAATTATAGTAATTAAGGCTTTATGTTTTTTAGGCCCAGGAATCCCCATCCGGCAGAGGATTTCACTACCATACTTAGTTATCACTTCTTGGAGCTCAGGCGCGACTGCAGCCCGGTCTTCCACTAAAATACCCATAATCCATAACGGAACAGCCATTTAAATCACCTCCCGTCTATTTTATCCATTCCTCCATCTATAATCCTTCTTTTATCCATCGATGGTTTTTGAATATATTTTTTCTTTTTTTGGCCGATGAATAGATTATGGATTAAAAATTATTTGACATATGTGGCAAGTTGCTTATAATTGAACTCAAGACGAGTTTATTAGACGGGAGTGACTGTTAATGCGGCTGGGAAACGTTAAACATAACAAAGCAATCTTTTTTTTATCACTACTATTATTATTAATCTTACCAAGTTTAGGATATGGTGAGGAACACAAAGAAACACCACAGAATCCTCTAAAACTCATTAAAACTGAGATGATTGACAAAACCTGCTGGGGTGTAAAAGCGATTATCGCCGGTAAAGATGATTCCCGTTTTTATTCTATTAATCTGGAAGGCTTAAGTGTTTATGAGTTTAACCGGGAAACTAAAAAGATCCTTCGAAAACTTACATTTGTAGCCCACCCTGGAAAAGGATACAATTACGATAAAAAAGAATGGTTTGATTCTTATCAGGAAAAACCGGTGGAAGCCCTTTTTACCCACGAAGGACGTTATTTATGGATGTCCCTTCATAATGCCGGTGGGGTAGTAGTCTGGGATTTAGAAGACGATGATACTTTTGTGGAAGGTAGGCCTTTCAAAGAGGCATGGTTAGAGGATCTGTCCTCGGGTTCTCCAGCTAAGAAGAAAATTCGGCTTCTTTGGATTAAAACCAATACCACTCCTAAAGTTATCGCAGCCACCCCGGACGATAAATATTTATTCGTATCAAATTGGCATTCCAACACCGTTAGCGTACTGGATATTAGTTCGTCATTATCAAAAGATTGGGTGGTAATTAAAGAACTTGGACCAAGCCCAATCCCCCGCGGAATGGTTGCTTCCGCCGACTCGGATTTGTTGTATTTAGGCCAGATGGGCAGTGACCATATTAGTATTATTGAGTTGGAAAGTTTCAAAAAGTTACGCTCAATTAATGTAGGAATTAATCCGAGACACTTGATTAGGTACGGCGACTATATTTACTGTTCTTTAAATCTCAGTGCCAAACTGGTAAAAATCGATACTAATACTGAAAAAGTCATTCATAAAGTGAGTACCGGCAGATCTCCCCGGACGATTAGTATTACCAAAGATGGGAAGTATGTTTTTGTAACTTGTTATAACGCAGACCAGCTTCAAGCATTTGACGCTGATTCGTTGAAGCTGATCGGTTCCTGGGAATCAAAGGGGCATCCGGTGGCTTCCGAAGTGTTCCGGGAAGGTGATTTGATCGAGGTATGGGTTGGAAATCACACTTATGGAACTGTTAAAGTATTTACCTTCCAAGAAGACAGTTATTAAAAAAGAAGAAACTTGTTTAGTTATCACGGCCTAGGTAATGGTTTAAAATTACCGCGGCTGACTCTTTATGTGATTTTCGGTGGTTGATAAGTACAGAGCGAAAGGATGTCAACATGAGTAATTTAGCGAAATCCATTTGTAATCTGGACTCGCAAATCAAAAGATCCCGAACTACCACTGTTACATTGCAGGTTTTAAAGGAGGGGAACACTCCTTTAGCTAACCAAGAAGTAATGATCGGCCAAACCAAGCACAGGTTTCTCTTTGGTTGTAACGGTTTCGATTTTGTCCCTTACGCCAATAATGAGTTATCAGGAAAAGAAAAAGAACTGGTCGAAGGTCTAAGTGTAAAATTTACCGATCTTTTTAACTTTGTAACCCTCCCATTTTATTGGGGCCGTTTTGAACCTAAGAAAGGAAATCCCGACACCAAAAGGTTGACCAAGGTCGCCCAGTGGTGTGATGACCTTGATTTGACCATCAAAGGACATCCCTTAAGTTGGCATACTCATGCCCCGGACTGGCTCCTAGCCATGAGCAACCAGGAGATCCTAGCCGCCCAATTAAAAAGGATTGAACGGGATGTGACCGGTTTTAAAGGATTGATCGATATGTGGGACGTAATCAATGAAGTAGTGATTATGCCCATTTTTGACAAGTACGATAACGGACTTACCAGGCTTTGTAAAGAGTTGGGGCGGATCGATATTATCCGGCGGGTATTTGAGGCAGCCCGGGCCACCAATCCCGATGCCACATTCTTGCTGAATGATTTTGATGTTTCACCCGCTTATGATATTTTAGTGGAAGGCTGTTTAGAAGCGGGCATTGAAATCGATGTCCTAGGAATTCAATCCCACATGCATCAAGGCTATTGGGGAGTTGAAGAGACTCAATTCGTGCTGGAGCAGTTTGCCCGCTTTAACAAACCGATTCATTTCACCGAAAATACCATCATCTCTGGGGAGCTGATGCCGCCGGAGATTGTGGATCTCAATGATTATCAGGTGACCGATTGGCCGACTACTCCCGCAGGGGAAGATCGTCAAGCCGAAGAAGTGGTAAAACATTATCGAACCCTTTTTGCCCACCCGTTGGTGGAAGGAATCACCTGGTGGGACTTTACCGACGGAAAATGGTTGAACGCCCCTTGTGGCTTAGTCCGTAAGGACGGTTCCGCCAAGCCGGCTTATGATGAACTCCTAAAACTAGTTAAAGGCGAATGGTGGGTAGCGCCGACCAAGTTCGTGACGGATCAGGATGGGAAGGTGGAATTTTGTGGGTTTTTCGGGGACTATAAGTTGGATTGCGCGGGAAGGGAAAGGGCTTTTAGTTTGGAGAAAGAGGGTCCAACCGAACTTAAGATTAAACTTTAGAAGTAAGAGCCGACGGAATATCGTCGGCTCTTTGGTTGTGACGGGGAGTTTTTATCTTTGTTGGATCTATTTAACGCTGTGTCTCTGCGTCTCTGTGGCTAGATCGGTTCACAGAGACACGGAGAAATCATTTTCGAAGATAACGCCCCATGCCTCAAATGGTCAGCTTCTCCACTCCCAGGTAAGGCCGGAGGGCTTCGGGAACGGTCACGCTGCCGTCCTCGTTTTGATAGTTCTCCAAAATGGCGGCCACTGTCCGACCGATTGCCACTCCGGAACCATTCAAGGTATGGACGAATTCCGGCTTGGCCCCGGCGGCGGGACGGTAACGGATATTGGCCCGGCGAGCTTGGAAATCTTCGAAATTACTGCAGCTGGAGATCTCCCGGTAAGTGTTGAAAGATGGGAGCCAAACCTCCAGATCATAACATTTGGCTGCCGAAAACCCTTGGTCCCCGCTGCAGAGCAGCATCACCCGATAAGGCAGGCCTAGCTTTTGCAATACATCCTCGGCGTCATTGACCAGCTTTTCATGTTCCGTATAGGAATCCTCCGGTTTGGTGAATTTGACCATTTCCACCTTGTTGAACTGATGCTGTCGGATGATCCCTTTGGTGTCCCGTCCGGCGGAACCCGCCTCAGCCCTGAAACATGCGGTATAGGCGGCGTATTTAATCGGCAACTGTTCCGGACCAAGGATCTCGTCCCGGTGCAAGTTGGTCACCGGCACTTCAGCGGTGGGGATTAGGTAAAAATCGCCGGGTGTACATTTGAACATGTCCTCTTCAAATTTGGGCAGTTGTCCGGTACCGGTCATGGAAGCCCGGTTCACCAAAAAGGGCGGGAAAATCTCCGTATAACCATGTTCACGGGTATGCAGATCAAGCATGAAGTTGAATAAAGCCCGCTCCAGTTTGGCGCCCCAGCCGGACATCACTACGAACCGGGCGCCGCTGATTTTGGCCGCTCTTTCAAAATCCATGATCCCAATCCCGGTTCCTACTTCATCATGGGGTTTAGGTTCGAAATCGAAGTTACGGGGATCGCCCCAGCTTCTGATCGCTTGGTTGTCGGTTTCATCCTTGCCTATCGGCACCGAGTCATGAGGAATATTGGGGATCACCATTAAGATCTGGTCCAGTTCTGTTTCGATCACCCGGATTTCTCCGTCCAGCTCCTGGATTTTGGTCCCTACTTCCTGCATCTCTTGGATTAGACCGGCGGCGTCCTGACCTTGGGACTTTAAGCGGCCTACTTCCTTGGAGACGGTATTTCGTTTATTCTTGAGTTGCTCCACTTCAGCTAATTTCCGGCGTCGGGTTTCATCTAAATTTAAAAATTGATCCAATGGAACCTGGACTCCCCGCTTGGCCATTCCCGCGCGGACTTTCTCCGGTTCGTTACGGACCAGTTTAATATCGAGCATTGCCGCCACTCCTTTAGTAGTTCTACATTTTAATTATTTATCAATTATAACCCATTAAACGGCAAAAAACAATGAATCGGCAATGAAAATAAGAATACTCAAAGATGAGGAATATAGGAGCTAGGAGCGATAGCTAATTCAAAGGCGGTCGGTCCTCATATATGAATATTTCATAACTATGTCTTAACACCAAAAAAAGCGCGTCCCTTCCGGGCGCGCTTTTCCCATCTTACCACTCAAATCCTAATAACTGAAAAATACATGATTACCAATCCGGGCGGTTACCGGATGGGATCTAACCCAACTGCTGCTGGTTCCGGTCGGGTTGTAAAAACCATTGGCGCCGTTGCTCGGGTCCCAACCGGAGAGGGCTGCTTGAACAGCCTTATATGTGCTGGAGGTCGGCGGTAGATTAATCCGTCCGTCTAAAACCGGGCTATACTGGTAACGGCCATGATCAACTTGATAAATAATCCCGGGAACCGTATTCGGGTAACGCGAGTCTTTGAGCCGGTTTAAGATAGTAGCGGCGACTGCTACTTGTCCGGTATAAGGTTCACCTTCGGACTCCGCTCTGACTAACCTGGCCAACAAATCAATATCACTTTGGTTCAGATTGAACTTACTATTAGCGGTCACAGCCCCGCCTGAAGCAGCCGGGATCTTCAAGGTTTGTCCGACCCAAAGATTGGAACCGCTCAAACCGTTGGCTTTCTTCAATGCATCGACTGTAGTGCCGTATTTCCTGGCAATCAAATAAAGGCTGTCACCGGATTGAACACGATAACCGGTACTGGAAGACTTTGCAGTCGAACCGCTGCTAATAGTAAGACGTTGCCCGACCCATAGGTAATTGCTTGACAGGTTGTTGGCGCGTTTTAAAACATCGATGCTGGTTCCGTACCGTTTGGCAATCAGATAAAGGGTGTCGCCGGATCTGACCGTATATGTCCAACCGGAACCGGTAGAACTTCCGGATGTTACATTTAGTGCTTGTCCCGGATATAAAGCAGTCGATTTTAACCCGTTATTCTTTTGGAGAGTGGATACCGATGTCCCATAACGAGCGGCGATCTTGTAAAGGGAGTCGCCCGGTTGCACATAGTAAGTCTGCGCCCAAGCGGTACCGATAGTTAGAGATAAAGACCCCAATGCGGTAACTAAAAATAATTTTCGCGTGCGTGGCACAATCTCAGCTCCTTCTTGTCCTCGTTTTCCACGGGGGGCAAAAAGTTGGCTTCAAAAATTTTTGCGTTTAAAGTTCGTTGATAAGAATGAATTCTAATTGTTCCGTGGTTTCTTTTTTGTTTTGGAAAAATAGATCTACCTGTCAGGCAATTTCTTGTCTTAGCAAATTCTTTAAAAGCAGGTAGTTTCCTTGTGGAAAACGGTGGGAAAACCCATTTCGCTATGGTTTTGCCATGGATGGCTTTTGAAGGAAAAACTATCAAAGTAGATGAGCAGAGATAGCAAAATTTTTGATTTGGGAGTCAAGAGAAGATCTGTTACTCAAAAGCTTTAAAGAGATTTTTGATAAAACCGATAATATAAATGGGTTTTAAGATTTTCGATCAAGCAAAGGTCGGAATATTAAGTTTTCATGCTGATAATCGAATATTTTTGATTGGGATTTTTCGAACTGAGTCCAAAAAGAATTTTGATCGTTTATTTTCGAGGATACTTGGAGGTAACATGCGAAAAAAGATTCTGTTTGTGAACGATTCGGCAACCACCCAAAATATGCGAGAGATGTTAGATCAGATGGTGGAATTTTGGGAAATGCAATTTGTACAAGATGAAACAAGTATTTGGGGAAGATTGGAAAGCCAGGACTATGATGTAATAGTACTAAACTTAAGAACACCGGAAGTAAATGGTATAGAATTATTCGAGCGTGTCAAGGAACATTATCCGCAACTGGTAAGGGTAATGATTGCCGGACCATCCGATCAAGAGATAGTATTGAGAGCGATCCGTTTTAATCATCATATAATTGCTGAACCCTTTAATCCCCACTCTTTAATGAGTTTAATCAACCGTTCTTGTCAATTACGGGATATTTTGCGGGATGAAAAATTAAAACAAAGTATTGCCCGGATAAGCAATTTACCGAGTCTGCCCAGTTTATATCAGCAGATTATTTCTGAATTACAATCGCCCCGGGTTTCGGTGAAAAGAGTGGCGGACCTAATCGCCCAGGATGTAACCATGACTGCTAAGATCTTGCAACTGGTCAACTCGGCATTTTTTAGTTTGCCGCAAAAGATTATCAATCCTCATCAAGCCGTTGTATTACTGGGAATCGACATTATCAAAGGGCTAGTCCTTCACGTCCATATTTTTTCTTCCTTCAAAGTAGACTCTCAAATAAAGAATTTTTCCATTGAAGCCCTCTCCAAACATAGCTTACTAGTGGCCAAACTAGCAAGGGAGATCGTTTTAGCCGAAACAAGTGTGCGCAGCATGGAAGATGACGCGCTAGTGGCGGGCTTGTTACATGATATCGGAAAATTGGCCTTGCTTCGGGATCCGGACCGCTATAACCAGGTGATGGCTCACTGTCAATCAAGGAAATGTAATCATTATCAAGGGGAGTACGAAGTTTTAGGAGCATCTCATGCCGAGATGGGGGCATATTTATTGGACCTTTGGGGGATACCGGAACCGGTTGTCCAAGCGATTGCTTTTCATCATAATCCCTCAAAAGCTATGGAAACCAACTTTTCGGTATTAACCGCGGTGCATGCCGCCAATGTATTGATTAATCGAAAAAAGCATGATGGTGACCAATACCCGGGGCTAGATCTGTTTTACTTATTATCGATCCGTAAAAAAGAGGAGATCTCCAAATGGGAGGAGATTCACCGTCGGTTTAAGGAAAACAGGGATATTCAACTGGTATCCGGCAAGTAAGCAGCTAGCAATGTTAAGCAAGACAGTCACCGGATAGAGGTAAAAGAAGCTAGTGATCGCGGAATAATTTCCGGAGCCATTTTAGAAAACTCTTTTCATGGCATAAATCGCATATTTCCACCGGTTGTTCGTTAAAGGGGAAAGTTTTTTCTTCGGTGCGGCAATGAAGCCCGGGAAGCAGCCCAGTTTTTCGGCAGACTTCCAGCTTGACAAATCGATGTTTAGAACAATATTCACTTGGTTCGGTGCCGGCTAGAAAATATTCTTGGATCTGTTCACAAAAGGCAGTCCCTTTGGCGCCGGTCTCTTTGCAAATCAGTACTTTAACAATTTCGTTGGGAATCACAAAGTCGAGTTTGGGTTTATCGGCTAAGGCCTTTTTGACGAAATTAACCCAAATGGGAGCGGCGATTCGGTTCCCTGATCCGGGAAGCGGTCGTTGGTTTCGATCACAACCGACAAACACCGAAACTAACAAATCCGGAGTATAGCCAATAAACCATGCGTCACGATTATCTTCGGTAGTTCCGGTTTTACCTGCTGCGGGCCGATCAACTAAACTACCAACATTGGCGGCGGTCCCTCCTTCTGCAAAAACTCCGGTTAAGGCTTGAGTGACCAAATAAGCTACTCCGGGATTTAAAACCGGGGTTTGGGTGGAAGATGCTTGATAGAGCAGCCTGCCTTTATGGTCAAAGATCCGCCGAATCGTGGTGGGTTGAATTTGACCGCCACCGTTGGCCAGTGGTAGATAAGCTTTGGTTATTTCCAAAGGGGACACCTCCCCCGACCCTAATGCTAATGAAAGATGTTTTGGTAAGGAAGAGCTAATCCCTAGACGTTTCGCCATATCTAAAACCGATTCTAACCCTAATTGATGAAGAAGTTTGACAGCAACTACATTACTAGAACATGCCAGAGCGTTTCTAAGGGACAACAGTCCTCTTTCCTCCGGGTTGTGACTGTCTAAGGGTTGGTAAACCTCCGTCCCTAAGTCGTATGACTGAGGGGCGGTATCAATCATACTGGCTAGAGTATACTTTTCGTTGAGGGCCGTCGCATATAAAATCGGTTTAAAGGAAGAGCCTGGTTGCCGTTTGGCTTGGACAGCCCGATTAAATTTGGATTTTGAGTAGTCGGTCCCTCCCACTAAAGCCAGGATTTGTCCGTTGCGCGGATTGATCGCAATCAGGGCGCCCTGAGGCTGAACCAAACCGTTGGAGTCATGCAATAGTATGGGTAAGCCTTTGGACAATGACTTTTCTGCCAAGTTTTGGAGCTTTAAATCCAGGGTAGACTCGATTTTTAATCCCCCGGTATAAATCAGACCTTGAGATTTAGGGAAAATTTGATTCAGTTCCGACTGGAGCAGATCTAAAAAATAAGGGGCTTGTTGTTCCCTGGTATGAAGGCCCGGCAAATTAAGTTGCTGGCGGGAGTATTCCGCAAATTCGGCCTCGGTCAAATAATTACAAGCAACCATTCTTCGTAAAACTTGCTTTAGGCGTTTGCGGGCGGCATTTTTATGGTTATAGGGCGAATAATAGGCCGGCCCTTTAGGTAATCCGGCCAACAACGCCATTTCCCCTTGGTTTAAATCCTCCAGTTCTTTGCCGAAATAGGTTGTGGCGGCAATTTTGATGCCATAGGCGCCGTGGCCAAAATAAATTTGATTCAAGTAATTTTCCAGGATCTGATCTTTCGAGAGATACAGCTCTACTTTTACGGTATAGAACAGTTCTTTCAGTTTTCGAATCAAGGTCCTTTTTTGGTCCAGATAAGCATTTTTAACTAATTGTTGAGTGATGGTGCTGGCGCCTTGTTCAAGACGTTGATGGATTAAATTATTGATCAGCGCTTTACCAATTCGTCCCAGGTTAATACCGCGATGATGGTAAAAACGGTGATCTTCGACAGCTAAAAACGCTTGGCGTAAAAAAAGTGGGACC
Organism: Bacillota bacterium; assembly: GCA_012728785.1. Classification (GTDB taxonomy): domain Bacteria; phylum Bacillota; class UBA4882; order UBA8346; family UBA8346; genus JAAYHS01. The sequence continues at coordinate 36,784 of JAAYEK010000066.1, forward strand.
CTTTCCAGAGAAACGGGAAGGCGGTTCTGGAGATAAAAAGTGGCGATCAGATTTTGTTCGCAATCATAAACTTCCGAAGCAGTCGGCATTAATGACGATGGTAACGGAAGATAAAAAAAGATTAAGGTTGTCAAACAAAGGGTGAAAATCATGAAAAGCAAAGCTTGTTTCCAGGATAGTTTGGCAAAGGGTGTTTTATTCCAGTATTGTTTGATCTGTTCGACCATGGAGTTTCCTTTCGAATTACATAGGGACGACTATTAAATTAATATGTCCTTACCATCTATTTTTATGAGACTTTTTGAAGTGATCTCGGTCAAATTAATACATGGTTTTAAATGAATCCAATTTGGCTTGGAGTTGTTTTTTAAAGATGGAAGCCTAATTATTGATTCAAGAAATCCGTATTGTAAACCGATAAAATATGGGAGTAGGCTCGTTTTTGATCAATAAGAATCCGGAGCTTTCCTTAAATGCTAAGTGATAAAAAAATTGTGACTATTTATAGTGGTACTTATTATGTATCAGATGATCCTCAAGTGGTAATCCATACTTTACTAGGTTCATGCATTGCGGTCTGCCTCTTTGATAATGAAAACCACATCGGCGGAATGAACCATTTTTTATTACCGGAAGAAAATCCAGCTAGAAAGCGGTTATTCAAGCCCGATTCAGGTTGGTTTGGTTTAGATTCGATGGAAGCAATGATCGGCCGTGTATTGGAGCTGGGAGGGGTTTTTTCCAACTTAAAAGCCAAAGTATTCGGCGGGGGTCAGGTAGTTGATAATCTTACCCCTTTTAATATTAATTTGGCGGAAGCTAATATCAAGTTTATCCTTTCTTATCTCAGCGAAAAAAAAATACCGGTAATAGTCAAGGATGTAGGCGGGCGCTATGGACGGAAGGTCTTATATTACTTAGAAGACCATTCTGTTTTGGTCCAGCGCTTGGAGAAGGAGCTGAAGTTGGATGTCTGACATAACTAATATGGATGAAACGTTGGTTTTATTGTTTAAAAATGAGACCAGGGAACAATTGGAACGCTTCACTGAGATTATGTTACACCTAGAACAAGATCCGGACCAACAAGGTGATGTGATAAATGAGTTGTTTCGGTTAGCCCATAATGTTAAGGGTTCCGCCGGGATGATGGGTTTGAATGAGCTCAAAGAAATTATGCATCAAGTGGAGAACCTATTTGACGGGGTCCGTAAAACCCTGATTACTTTAGACTCAGAAAAGATTGATGACTTGATTGAATTTAGCGATTGCGTCCTTAAGTACATCGATGGGGGACACTGGGACCAGGCGGCAGAAATCAGCCCCTGGAAAGAAAAGTTTCATTTTCAAAGTGAACCAGACGGGTTACCCAAAGACCGCTATAATAATAATTTGATCTTAAGTGAAGCTGAAAAACAAGAAGTCGCCATATGGCAAACTTCCGGCAAGGCTGTCTATGGAGTTGAGCTTCAATTTTCGTTGGATGCAAATATGAAGTCCGCGTCAGCATTGGTTTTTGTCAAATATCTTGAAAAGTATGGTTCAATCTATAAAATGGTCCCCTCCATCAAGGAGTTGGCGGCTGAGAAATTCGATATTTTCAAGGCGATTCTCTTTGCGGAAAATTCTTTAACTCCGGAACAAGAGCAAACTGTGATCACTTACCCAGTGAACGATGTTTTGGAAACAAGGCTTCGCAAATGGGTTTATCGTCCGGAGGAAGCCAAAAATGAAACTAAGGCCTTCCAAGAGATCCAAGAGCATCAAGAACAGGTAACGGTGGGATACGGAGAACGTTCCATAAGAGTTGAACCAGGCAAAATTGACAAACTAGTCAATAATATTGGAGAATTACTCAATATTAAGGCTAATTTGAAACAATTAACCCAACTAGGGTATCAAGGACGGACTACCTGGGAGCAATTAACGAAAGCCGTCCAAAAACTCGATCAACTGATTGCCATTTTTCATGAAGATGTTATGGATTTACGGATGGTACCGGTACGGCAGCTGTTTGCGCGGTTTCCCAAAATAATCCGGGATGTTGCTAAGAGGAATAATAAACAAGTAGAATTGATTATTTTTGGTGAAGATACGGAGATTGATAAACAAATCGCTGAGAATTTGGTAGATCCGTTAACCCATATGATCCGTAATGCGGTTGACCATGGGTTGGAAAATGGCGCTGAAAGAATCGCCGCCGGTAAACCGGAGGTTGGCCGGATTAAATTAGGGGCCTATCAAGACGGTGACTATATTGTGATTAGTATCGGCGATGACGGAAAAGGGCTTAACCCAAAGCTGATCAGAGATAAGGCGGTTAAGAACGGTCTGATCAAAAATGATCAGCAATTGAGTGAGGATGAACTAATTAAACTGGTGTTTGCTCCTGGGTTCTCCACCGCTACAAAGGTCAGTGACATTTCAGGCCGCGGCGTGGGAATGGATGTGGTTGCAAACAGTATTAATCTTTTAAAAGGGGACATTGAAGTAAATACTCAACTTAACCGGGGAACGACTTTTCTACTTAAAGTGCCTTTGACCTTGGCTATTATTCAGACTTTATTAGTTAAGATCGGCGATCAATCTTTCGGGATTCCTTCCGGTGATGTACTGGAAAGCCTGATTATTCAAGGAAATGAGGTCCATACTGTTGCCGATCAAATGATTTATAACTGGCGTCAGGATGCTTTTCCCATAATTGATCTGCGGAAGCGATTCGGGGTCCAAAATGATACGGAAGCGGATCAAATTCCTTTGGTAGTGTTTAAAAACGGCTACGGTAAGATGGGTTTGATTGTGGATGAATTGATCGGTCAGGAAGAAGTGGTGATTAAGCAAATTAATCCGGCTTTTCCCAATAACCCGACTATTGCCGGGGCCGCAATTTTAGGCGACGGTGAAATCGCATTAATGATCAATGTTCATAGTATTCAATCAAATTAATCCAAGCCGTTATCATGCCGGGAGGATTGTCTAATGATTAAAATTAATCATTCGGTTATGGAAGATAGTTCCGGCGCTGTGAAAGAGAGCCGGACCGAACCGCATGTTATCTTTAGGGTTAATACTGAAGAATTCGGGGTTGAGGCCAAAAAAGTATTGGAACTGGTAAAGTATATGCCTCCATTATCGATAACCAATAATTATTATAACGCCTTCGGAATGACGGTTTTTCGCGGAAAAATGGTCCCCATAGTAGATCTGCGAATGGTATTTGGCTTAGAACAGCCGGCCTATAATGACCATACAGTAATAATCATGGTTGAGTCGATGATTAGTGATTTTGGAATCATCGCCGAGCAAGTAATGGATCTCAGTTATTTTCCCGTTACCTCCATCAAGACAGTAGCTAGTTATAATTTGGGGGAGAAAACCGAGTATTTAAAGAGTGTTGCGAATATCGACGGACGATTAATCTTATTGATTGATCCTGAAAAAATGCTTGAACTCAAGCAGGAACAACCCGGCCTTGAGACAGTTGTTCAATACCCAGCTAAACTTGAGATGTCAAGTATTGCGGAGGGAGCCCCAAGTATTGCAGGAGTCGAGGAGACTATACCTGAGGTTAATCAAATGGGGGACGAAAAACCAGCCGCTTATTTAGTTGATCAGCAAGAACTAGATGACCTTTTGAAGGAGCTTGAACCTAAACCGGAAGAAAAATGGGAGCCGACGCCTGCAATAAATGAGGCGAAAAAAGATTTGGAAGGTACTGGTGAGACGGTTCCGGATCGATCTAGCGATGATTCTGAAGCTGCTCTGATGAAGGCGGAACAAGTAACGCAGAGTTTAGCCGAGGAGAACTATCATGATTAATCAGTCTCGGGAAGCAACTGATCGGGAAATCGAAGAAATTTGCCGGGTACTTAATCAAAGACTGGGCTTTAATTATACCTTACAAAAAAAATATTTGGTCCAATCCCGTCTCAACAAAAGGCTGAACGATCTTAACCTGAATAGTTATCAAGCCTATATGGATCTGGTAAAGCAAGATCTGGGGGAATTTAATAAGCTGGTATCTTTAGTAACCACTAATGTAACCAGTTTCTTTAGGGAAGCGGACCAATTTCAGATCTTACGGCAAGAATTACTTCCTAATATATTGGCTAATATCAAAAAAGATAACAAGATTAGGTGCTGGTCGGCAGGATGCTCTTCCGGCGAGGAAGCATATACGCTGGCGATTGTGATTAATGAAACCCTTGAAAAGGGATGGGACCTTCGGGTCCTTGCTTCTGATATCAGTACCGTTAAGTTAAAGGAAGGGATGGCTGGAATATACCCGCAGGAAAGGATGGTAAGAATACCCCAAGAATTGCAGGGGAAATATTTCACACCGTTGATCAGGAATCCAGGATATTATCAAGTGAAACCGGGCTTGCGTGACCAAATTTGCTTTCGCAAGCTTAATCTGGTCGAAGCAATGGATGTCCCGGACCGGATCCGGTTTGACTTGATTTTATGTAGAAATGTGTTTATTTATTTGACTCCCAGATATCAAGAGAAAGCGATCAACAGTTTTTATTATTATTTAAAAGATAAGGGCTATTTATTTCTGGGCCATTCGGAATCATTAAATTATGAAGACCAAAGATGGATACCTTTAAAAAAAAGTATTTACCGGAAGATGTAAGAGGAGATGGCGATGGGGACAAAGAATCGTGTTTTAGTAATTGATGATTCGGCATTATTCCGAAAAATACTCACCGATATAATTAACTCCTCCCCTGATCTGGAAGTGGCGGCGTCCTTGGGAAATCCGGTCGAAGCTTTGGAACTGATCAAAAATGAAAAGTTTGACGTGGTGACCTTGGACGTGGTAATGCCCAAAATGGACGGGCTGGAATTGTTAGCACGAATAATGGAATTTAAACCATTGCCGGTGATCATGATTAGCTCTTGGACTCAGGTCAATAGTCAAATAGGGATTAAGTCCTTGGAATTAGGAGCGGTGGATATCATCGCCAAACCCCAAAACAATTATCAGGAAGGAATTAGGCTGCTAGAGAAGGAAATTCTTACTAAATTAAGGACGGCAGTCAGAGCCAAGGTGGGAAAGCCTTCAGCTTGGACCCCGGCTTCTTCCGTACGGGTCGGGGAACTACCCCAAAATCTACTTTCGAAACGTATTATAGCCATTGGCGCTTCCACCGGAGGGACTACCGCGATCGGGGAAATTATTAAAATGCTGGATCCGGATTTACCGGGAATATTGATTATTCAGCATATGCCGGCGATGTTTACCGGCGCTTTCGCCCAGACGTTAGACCAAAACGGGGCAATCCGGGTCAAAGAGGCTGAGGACGGGGAGGAGATCACTGGAGGGAAAGCCTTAGTAGCTCCCGGAGGAAAAAATTTGGCCCTGGTTAGACTGGGGCAAGGATACCGAGTGAAACTTGGGCAACCGGTGAACAATACTTTTTATACCCCTTCAATTGATTATACTTTTTTATCTTTGGCCCAGTTGGGAAAAGAAGCAATGGGAGTGGTTCTTACGGGTATGGGGGCCGATGGGGCCAAAGGATTAAAGGCCATGCGTGATCAAGGGTCTTTTACCATCGCTCAGGATGAAAAAAGTTCGGTAGTGTATGGAATGCCCCAAAAAGCCGCGGAACTTGGCGGAGCGCTTAAAATCGTTCCTTTAGATAGAATAGCGATGGAGATTAATCAATGGGGGAGAACAACTAGAGTTGCGGGAGAAATTTAGTGTTTGACTTAAGGAAGACTGCGAAGTATCATTATCATAAAAAAGATTATAGAAGCTGGTTTCATAAATATGATAATTATCCAATTATGAAACCGACATATTTTATCCCCCCCTTTTTTATTTTTGATCCCTGGAAAAGAGGTGTGCTATGAAGATCTTAGTAGTTGACGATGCTAACTTAGCCCGAGCAATGCTCAGAAAGATACTTGAAGATAACGGTTTTAAGGAAGTGTTGGAAGCTGCCAGCGGAATGGAAGCCATCGACCTTTATCAAGAACACCATCCGGCGTTGGTGACTATGGATATTACGATGCCGGAGATGGATGGAATAACCGCGATAAAAAAAATCAGAGAGATTGACCCTAATGCCAACATTATTGTCTGTAGCGCTTTAGGCCAGAAAGAAGTAATTATGGAAGCTATCGAAGCCGGGGCCAAACATTTTTTAGTAAAACCTTTTGAGGCTGATCAAGCGATTAAAATCATTAAGGCGTTGTTAAGTTAGGTGGGCTTTTGGCAGGTACGAATTTTTTGGGGATGATCTGATTAGGATTATTGATTAGGATGACTATTTGAAATAAAAATGAGGATTCGATAAAGGGAACGGAGTGTTGGGAGTGTCTGAGATAGCCGCGATCGGGGTTTTTGATTCCGGAGTGGGAGGACTTTCAATTTTAAAGGAGATCAGGCAGTTGCTTCCCGGAGAGGATCTGACCTATTTGGCGGATTCGGCTTACTGCCCCTATGGGACCAAACCGGTCTCCGAAATACGGGCCCGGATTTTGAAGGTAGCCGCTTTTTTAAGCGGACTAGGTGTCAAGGCGATTGTGGTGGCTTGTAATACTGCTTCCATAGCCGGACTAGATCAAGTTAGGGAGGCTTATCCGTTAATTCCGGTTATTGGAGTGGAACCGGCGCTTAAGCCTGCTCATGGTCTGACTCGTAATGGGAAGATTGGAGTATTGGCAACCAGTCTGACCTTGAAAGGGGACCGCTTTTCAGTCTTGGTTGAACAGTTTGGGGCTGATGTGGAGGTATACACTAAGCCGGCTCCGGGATTGGTTGAATTGGTGGAAGCCGGTAAACTAGATACTCCCGAGACCGAAACTTTATTACATCAATATCTTGATCCTTTATTGGAAAAGCAAATCGATACTTTGGTTTTGGGTTGCACTCATTATCCTTTTTTAATTCCGATGATCAGAAACATTTGCGGCCCGAAGGTCACTATTTTAGATACGGGTTTGGCTGTAGCCAAGCAGACGGTCCGGGTATTGGAGCAAAACCGGATTTTAAACCCGCGGCCAAGAGTGGGGGAGGAGACTTTTTACACCAGTGGCGACCCTGAAGTTGTTAATGAGGTTGTAGCCAAGTTATGGTCCAAAAAATCGGTTAAGGTGTTGAAGGCCCAGATTGAGGCATGAGGATGGGTTAATCCAAGGGATGAAATAAGTATAACGATGATCAAAACAACGGAGAACCGCGATGAAATTTTCCAGAAATATTTGTTTTGCCATTAAAAGATTGGAGTATCCCAAACCCAAGACCCAACCGGAGATGGCGGTGCATTTAAAGAATGCCGATCAATTACTGGATGAAAACCGTTTTGATGAGGCACTGGCTTATATTGCCGGGCTGATCGAAAAATTTTCCAAAGGCCGGGACAGTAAACTATATGGGTATTTCCATCTTTCGCAAGGAATTTGTTACCGGAAGATGGCTTTTTTCAATGGGGAAAACGAGAGTTTGAAGAAAGCGGCGGCGGTTTTTGAAAAAGCTCTTGGCTTTTTTAAAGAACCAGATTGGGAGTTTGGTATCGTCCAACTTAATTTGGGGGTCACGCTAAATTTTCTGGCGGAACATGAGGAACGGGAATCCAATACCGGTAAAGCTTTGAGCGCCTTTGAAAAGGCTAAAGGGGTATTGGAAAAAGCTTGGGCTAGTGTTAGCAAGAACAAGGGTTCTAATGAATATCCGTTGTTATCCTTATACTTAGGTACTATTTATAATTGTTTGGCGGATTTTCAGGACCGGGAGCGGAACTTGGGGCAAGGGGTCAAGTTGCTTCAAGAAGCGGTACTGTTAGTCAAGGAAGAAGAGAGGTCCTCGATTTATGCGTCGCTCCAGTTTCAACTGGGGCATGGTCTTAGTTCTCTGGCGGATCTACGGGATTCTGCCGCTGATTATCAACAGGCGATTCAGGCCTATGAAAGCGCTTTGCAGGTCTATGACCTTCAAACTTATCCGTTCGAGTATTCCCATACTCTAAATAGCCTGGCTAATATTTATATTGATTTGGCGCGGCTTAATAATGAAGAAGCCAACTTAAACCAAGCAATGGAAATTTGTAAAAAAGTCTTAAACGCATTGACTACAACAGCCGAATATCCGTTAGGTTATGCTTTTATACTACATAACTTAGGGTCGGCTTGTAAATTATATTCGAAAATTCGAAACCGGGATTCTTATTTGGATAAGGCGATCCATTATTTTAAAAGGATTTTAGAAATTGATAATCTTTCGTTGGCTTCAGAAATAGTTGCTTCCACTCATTTGAATTTAGGGGTAATTCATAATGTTATCGCCCCAATCCGGGACCGAGACCAAAATTTGGCTGAAGCAGTTACTCAGTTTAATAAAGCCCTCCGGATCTATGTTGACCGGCAAAACATTTTACGGCGGTCTATTACCCAGACTAACCTGGGCCAAACTTATTTGGCCCTTGCTGAAAATGATAATGACGGCGAGAATTATCAAAAAGCGGTGGCTGCTTTTGAGGAAGCGCTCCAACTGCTGGACCCCAGCGCTAACAAAGCCCAATTCATTGAAAGTAGTATTTTTTTGGGCAAGGCCAGGTTACGATGGGCCCAGAACTGTTTTGAAGCAGAGATGGTTGAGCGAGGGTTTCAAGATTATTCCGCGGCGCTTCAAGTCTGTAATCCGGAAGAGATGCCGGTTGAGTATGGAAAACTCCAAATGGGTTTGGGTGGAGCCTATCAATTTTTAGGATTAATCAAACGTCAAGGGGACTATTTTGGGAAAGCTATTGCGGCTTTGGAGGAGGCTTTAAAGGTAGTCGGCGCCAAACAGCTATCTACCCAAGAAGCTGAAGTAATGGAAAAGCTGGGCTTCGCTTATTGCGATTTTGCCAAGGTAATCAGCAAGGAGACTAATCTGCAAAAGGCGGAAAAGTATTTTCGGGACGCGCAACGGATTATGGATCTGGATCATCATCCTCTGGAATTTGCGGAGCTAAATGAAGCGTTAGCTGAAACTTATCTTGAACGGGCCGAAATTAATCAAAAGGAACATTATGTGAGTCTAGCGGTTAAAACTTTGGAAGAGACCGGGCCGATCCTGGCGGTTGTTGGTAGCCCGGAACAGGGTAGCCGTTTGCAAAGCCGTTTGGGAGATCTGTACCGGATCTTGGCGGAGACGTCTAATGAGATTGGCGCGAAAAGGGAAGCGTATCGGAAGTCAATCGCCGCCTATGAAGGGGTTTTGCAGTATTTCACCATCGATAAGTTTCCCAAGGAGTTTGCCGACAATACTTTAGAGATTGGCATTACTTATAAGACAATGGCGGAAAACATTAAGAATATGTATTTCAATAGTATTGCCGAGTATAACGAATTTCGGGTGGACCGGCTGTTGAATGCGATGGGCGCTTTTCAAGGAGCATTACGGGTGTTCACTGTTGATAAATATCCTTATGATTTCGCCATGGTCCAATTTTATATGGGAGAGAGCTATACGATACTGGCTGAGCTTCAGGATCGAAAAGAAAACTTAGCCAGTGCGCTCACGGCTTTAGAGGAATCATTGAAAGTTTATACACCCACTGCCTATCCCAATGAACACAAAAAGGCGATCTATTATTATGAGAAAGTGAAGCATCGGATGTGAAGTAGGCCTCTACTTCACATCATTTTAACTGATACTCTTCGGCTAGGGCGGTGAAGGCCGGGAATGAGTTGAGGATGGTTTCTTCGGAGACGCAATAGGCGATCCGGAAATAGCCGGGCATTCCGAAACCAGTCCCGGGCACCAGCAATAGGTTGTATTTGACCGCCGCTTGGACAAAGGCCACATCATCGGGGATCGGGCTTTTTGGGAAGAAGTAAAAAGCGCCTTGGGGTTTGACGACTTCAAAGCCGTTGGTCGTCAAATGATCATAGAGGAGGTCCCGGCGTTTGCGATAGATTTCGACTCCAACCGCTTTTCCCTGTAATTCGGCTACTAGACGTTGCATTAAGGACGGGGCGTTGACGAAACCCAGCACCCGGTTGGCGAAGACCAGGCCGTCGAAGAGGAGCTCCGCTTCGGGGTTGTTGGGGTTAAAGGCAATGTAGCCGATACGCTCTCCCGGAAGGGCCAAATCCTTGCTATGAGAAGTAACCAGTAAACTGTGGTCAAAGATGCTTAATATTTGAGGGGCTTTGACTCCGTCATAGATCAAGGCGGAGTATGGTTCGTCGGAGATCAGGTAAATAACCGACCCCAGCTCGGCTTCTTTGCGGGCGATGACTTCGGCCAAGCCCTTTAAAGTTGTGGCGGTATAGACTACGCCGGTCGGGTTGTTGGGCGAGTTGATTAGGATCCCTTTGGTTTTGGGGGTGATCGCTTGTTCAATGGCTTCCAAGTCCAATTGAAAATCAGGACGGGAATTGACCACCACCAGCTTGCCTTGGTGATTATCGGTGTAAAATCCGTATTCGACAAAGTAGGGGGCGGAGACGATCACTTCGTCGCCGGGGTTTAGGATGGCTTTCAAGACGACATTTAGGCCACCGCCGGCGCCGACGGTCATGATTACGTTATTTTCGGTCAGTTTGAGCCCGGTTTCCCGGTTGAGATGAGCAGCCACCGCTTTCCTGGTTTCGGGGTAACCGGCATTACTCATGTATTTGTGCATTCCGGGGACGGGGTTGTTGGCTAGTTCTCGGAGGCGAGTTTTGAACTCCTCCGGCGGTTCCAGGTCGGGGTTACCGAGGGTGAAGTCATATACATTTGCAGCGCCGTGGATGGCGCGGAGCCGGTCGCCTTCTTCGAACATTTTACGGATCCAGGAAGAGCGGGTCAGAAAGTCATGTACTTTGGTAGAAATTGGCACGGGGGGAATCCTCCTTAAAGTTGGGGATGGAGCGGTTTGAGTCGCAGGCTTGCTTTATGAATAGGCATGAGGTGCGACGCTAACATTTAACTGATTTGCTCGATCTCGCTTAATAATGGTTTTGATTAGTTAGAGTTTATGTCTAATTTTTAGTTTTTATTAAGTTTTAATTGTAATTATATCAAATTGGGCGGTTATTTCAATTAATTATTTACAGTTTAACGTTATATTTAATAACTCCCGCCTAAGGCCTCATACCTCATATCCCATACTTCATAATGTTCTCCTGGAGGAATTAACCTACTTTACAGAAAGGTTAGGATCGAGTATAATAATGGGTGCATGAGATGCCGAAGTGGCGGAACTGGCAGACGCGCTGTGTTCAGGGCGCAGTGTCCGTGAGGGCGTGCGGGTTCAAATCCCGCCTTCGGCACCAAATAAGATAATTAAAACCTCCGTTAAGCGACGGGGGTTTTTCTTTTTTTAAGGCGTAACTAATTGGCAGGATTTCAGCTTTAGTGTTTGTTAATCCTATCTAAGATAAGGGTTTGGTCGGTAATCGTGCCAATAAAAATCATTTGACAGGATTAACAGGATTAACTGGATTTCTTTTGGGGGGGTTGTTTTTGGGCCAGGCGGGTGTATTCGGTGACGAGCAGGTCCAGTTCGGTGCTGACCTTTAGGACTTCCCGGTCGATGTGACCTTTGGCGTCCCAGAGAGTGCTGAGGCTGCTCCGGGCTGCGGCGATTTTTGTTTTTAGTTCGGTTTTTTGGTCCTTGGTTGGTTCTTTGGTTTGGTTCATTTGTCTATATTTTGGTTATCCTTTACCTTTGCCCTTTAGGATTCGCGCGGTTGCGCTGCGCATGGTATAATATTCCTGTCTATGTTTTTTAGGGGACGAAAACGCTTTGTTTTGACAAAACGACTGATAGGGTTGGTAGCCTTCTGGTCAGTGGTTTTGGGTTGGGCGCGTTTTCGTCCGGCAATCGAATAACACGCGAAACAGTTTTTGTTTTCGGTGTTATTGATTGTTTTGGTTTGGAGATATTACCATTTGTTAAATATATTATATCGGAATTCCGAATTAAAATCAAGGAGATTTTCGAGATTTGGAACCCAAGATGGAATCTGTTGGAGAAAGGCTAAGAACGCTTAGAAATGCAAGAAACCTTACTATCCCACAAGTTGCTAAGTTTACCGGGGTGGGGAAAGGTAGCTTGAGCGATCTTGAAAATAATATAAATAATCCAGGAAAAATTAATTTAGTTCGGCTATCCGAATTTTACGGTGTATCCGCAGATTGGATTTTATTTGGAGATCAAGTTGATGAAAATGGAGAAATAAACGATAATAGTATTAAATTAACAGTCCCTAATTTGGAACTTGCGGCGCTATTTTCGCAGATTATTGAAATTTGGGAAAATGGCGATGGAGAAATGAAAGTTTGGGTAAAGAAGCAGTTGGAGCTAGGATTTGCTCAGGCGGCGAGGGAGTTGAAAAATAAGAAGAAAGTTAGACGAAAAACAAAAAGGATATTGAGAAAAATAGATAATTAAAAATACTAGTGAATCCTTTGCTTTAGGAAAGTGGAGGATTTTTTGTTGGTTAAGCATTTTTAAATTTGAAAATCGGTCTTTGTATTTCTGTTGGTCCACTGTTCCGACGGCGTGATACTTTTTGAGCGACCAAAAAGTATCCAAAAAGTCGCCGAAACCGCGTGGTTCCGGACCTCCTGCAATAGCTCCGGTTCATCCATGAACCTTCGGAGGTAAGGCTATCGCCATTTTAGTTGGACGCCTGCATCCGTGCAGTCGTCTTCAGGGGTGTTATATTGGGCCGACGGCGTAGAACTTCCTGTTCTCGTGCCGCGCAGGCTACATCCTTGTAGCCCGGTTTTGTGGTGTTTGTTTTAGAGTTCAAAGAATGATAGAAACCCCGGCAGGGATGCCGGGACGCGGATTGGATACATGGATGTATCAAAGCCGTCGGCGGGATAGGTTTGGCCTGGTAGGCTGAGAACACGAGGTTCGAAGACTGCATTGGGGGCGGAGGATTTACTTATAATGTTTTTTTTTATAATCCCGGCTATGGATGGCCGGGAATAAGGGGTTCCAAGGGGTGAAACCCCTGGCGCTGGGATTCCAAAGGGTATGGCGGTATACCCTTGGACCTGGAGGGTGTGGGAGGCCGGGGAAAGGCCTTCCATCGGCCCGAATTAATCGATATTACACATAGACTTGTTTGATATACTGTCTGGCTGCGGGTTTTGGTTTATTATTGCAGGAAAATGTAGGTTTAAATAGAACTACATAACTAATTGGGCTTGTATGGGAAGGATGGGTTTGATGAATAAACTGCAAAAACAATATTTTGAGATTAAAACTGCTTTGAGGGCTCGTCCTACTAGGACGGAGATGTATTTGAGGTTAGGCAAGAAGGTTGATAAGTATCTGCGCTGGGGTTGGTTGAGTTTCCTTAGGGAAATTGGGGAGTTGACTCCAGAGGAGAGGCTGTTTGTCGGGACTATGGCGGAG
>JAAYEK010000067.1 GCA_012728785.1 Bacillota bacterium
CTGGGGGGGTTTAATTCAGCCACAGATAAACCAAGAAATCCGAATGTAAAGGGAACCCTTGTTGGCTTCATAATAGCGATTGGATTTCATGGTGTAATGCATACGCGGCTTATGTTCTATGGCTGTATACCGGGAGTAAAGACTTAATGCGTGGGCAAAGTGAAACAATTTCCGGAAACTTTCGCGATCCTTTAGTTTTTTATAAACAAGGGAAAAATGATTGGTGGACTATGACTGCTGGACAATTATCACGTAAATTAAAAGAGATAGCTGATAAAGAAGGGAGTGGTTGGGAAAAAGCAACAAGGGATCGGGCTCAAGAGCATGCCAATTCTGGAATGTTTGTAGTTGCTTGTGATTCTGATCATATTGCAGTTGTTTCGCCTGGAAAAGCAGGAGTTAGAAAGATTAAAGATGTAAATTATACATGTCCGGCAATAGCCCAGCAAGGTGGTCAGGGAGATAGTAAGAACTACCTTTATGGAATAACAGAAAGAGAGACAATGTCTTGGTCTTGGGGTCCGGAAGCATTACCAAATGTGTTATATTATGTTTATGTTAAAAAGAGAGGTGTACGATCTTGAAAAAATATATTCTGTTAAGTTTGTTTTTATTAAGTATTATCATTAATTCCATTATTTTTGCCAATGGAGATTTAAATAAGATCTCTAAAATAATTAATTTTGATAATGATCTAATAGGGGATGCTAGTTTAACAAATGATAACAAACTATTTTTTTTAAATCTATCTAATAGTAATGGACATGGACAATGGGTTGAATGGCAAAAGAATGGAAAAACTATCAAACGAATTATGAATGCAAGCGGCTGTAAAATTAGTCCTGATGGTAAATATTATTCATATTTAGACTTACAAGATTATAAAATAAACATAATTGATGCTGATGATGATGAGAAAATAAATACTTTTTCGACTAAGCGTGGAGCCAACGTTCAATGGACAAGTGACTCCAAAAACTTGATTATTGAAACTAGCGATAACTTAACAAAGATTTATAAGTTCAATATATCGACAGGTGTTACAGAAAAAATCCTTGAATCGGAAATATTCTTTTCTGCTACAACAGTTATCAATAATAATATATTGTATTTACTCAAAGACAAGACACCTGATGCGCCGGATTCAGACTGTGATATAGTAAGATACAATTTATTAACCAAGAAATTTGAAGTAATAAGTTTCCCGTTTATAAAGGATTTATGGATTTTTGATTATTTTACCGTATCACCTGATGAGAAAATAATAGTCTTTCAAAATTGTTCTCTTAAGGATTCTGCAATGTACATTATTAGTATGGATACATTAAAAGTAATTGATAAAATTAAGCTTAAAGGCAATGTACTTTTGTCTGGTTCTAGTTGGAGTCATGATAGTTCTCACTTTATATTTACAGCGACTATGAAAGAAATATACAAATACACAATCCCGAAATATTAATGGGTTATGAATTAGCACTCCTCGATCAGGATGAATTACTCACGTCCGGCGTTGACATCTCCAATAATAAAGAGAAGACATGTTAGTAGAGGTGGAATCTTGATAAAAAAATTAATCTGGTTTTTTATCTTTTGTTTAATATTCCCTGGCTGTATTAACAATGGTGTTCAGTTGGTAAAGATAGATTTTCTTTATCCAGATAGTTTCTATTATGAACCGCTAGTAGGAAAAGTACTAAATAACTGGGGGGATACTCCCCAAGGATATGATATAGAGCACTATGTTGATAATAAACCTAGTGAAGTTGATTTGTTGTTAACAGTCAACAATCAATCATCTTTAAGCCTTGAAACTGCTAAAGTAGATTTGGAATTTTGGGTATATGGCACGAATTTTATTCCTTCAGATGATGATTTAGAATACGATAAGTTTCTAGAAAGACTGGATAGGGACTCAAAATGGTTCAAGGTTTGGGAAAAAGAGATAACTTTTAATAATCTAAAACCAAATGAAAAGCGAGAAATCAAGCTTAAGCAACTTGGTTTAAAAATCAATGAGTTAATCGCTAAAGTACCCGGGCAACATAACATGGCTTTAAAACTTAAAATATTAGGTTTAATGGATAAATCAAAAGCAGAAAGGATTATTGATTTTCATATATCATATTGAATCCGTCATTTTAGTTATGACTATGTTCCTAACGGCGGAACCGAGGTTAACATGAAAAAAGTTATTTTGTTTTCAATAATTTGTTTGAATGTAATGCATATCTTTTCTGCTTTTTGTTATAGTTCTTTAAACCATGAAATATATGATTACTATTTTAAGAATGCTGAGGTAGCTGCTGTAGCCGTTTATTTGCCGGAAAAATTCGCAACTTTGCTGTTAAAATTCAGTAGAAGGGAAATAAATGTTCTTAAAAGTGAAATGAAATCTATAACAAAAGTAAAAAAGTACGAATCAGATCCAAATTACTTTAGAACTTTTAAAGAAGGCTTTCATGCAATGTATATTTATCAAAAAGATGGTAGATACAACATGATTTTATATTCAATTACTGAAAGATCAATGATTGTTAGAGAAGAAGATTTTAAAAAGGATGTTGATGTGAGTGATAAATCTATTGTAGTGTACCAATTTCCTATATCATCAAGAATAGTTAAAATCTTAACTGCCCATGAAAAAAAAGTTCCAAAGGAAGGGTACTTTATTGACCATTGGCCATTATAGATATTGAATCATTAGATATAAAATTATTATCGTATAATGGAAAAGTATTTGTCCGATACAGTAACGGCTCTCTATTTATTTAGATAATTACCGCAATTTAGTACATGTAAAGAACATTGTACGATATGATTTATCAAATAGAAGTTTAAAACCCTTAATTTTCCTTTGATCCCCAAAATTATGGATTTTCGATTATTATACTGTTTCACCAAATGGTAAGATAATAGTTTTCCAAAATTGTCATAATGAAGACTCTGCAATGTATATAATTAATCTCGAAAACTCAAAAATAATTGACAGAGTCCCGGCTCCTTATGGTCAGTTAGCTAATTATAGCTGGAAACCGGATAGTTCGTATTTCGTGTTTACAACGGATATGAAAGCGGTATACAAATACACAATTCCGAAATATTAATGGGTTATGAATAAACAATCCTCGTTCAGGACGTCCGTAAGGCTACAGAGGCGATGGGCACTAAAGGAGTTCGAAAACGAGAAGAGTTTAAATGATTTTATTAAAAACTCAAAAAACAATTACGATCATATCTATTTTAAACATACTAAAAGATTAGGCAAAGTTAATGCAACAAGATTGGGTGTTCATTTATATTTAAGAGATGGCGAATTATACGAGTTGCGTCAGTCTATGAAATCAGGCGAGTATTTTATAGATTTATCAGCAGGTTTACCTAAAGATTCAATTGAGAAAAAGGATGAAAAATATAAATTAATAATTGAAATCATGGATACTTTTAATAAACTATAGCGCTGGGTAGCCGGACTTAAGAGCCAAGCATTAAGGCAGGAGGAGTTCTTTGTTAGCCCTCTTATTTACCTGTTTTAATTACAGCCTCTGAGTTTCGCTGGGTATATACGGTGGTCTTCTTTAGCCGTTTTTAAATTCATTTGTGTTAACGAATTAAGTCGCTTCTTTTTTGTTTCCGATAAATTATTTGGGTTATACAACCATAAATAACGGCTTGATTTCAAGGCGGAAACTGTTTTCTGCTCTTCACGGCGAACTTGGTCAACTGCTTCGTTTAGTAACTTGATCACATGGAATTTGTCAAAGGTCAAACGAGCATCGGGAAAAAACTCTTGAACCTCTTTGCGGAAAGCAGGAGACATGTCGGCACAGATGTCGGTGATTTGAAGGGATTGACTTTGTTCACAGCGACTGTCAAAAGGATGAAGGATCTCCGGGAAGGATCAAGTTTGGCGAAAGAGGGTTTTATCTCCGCCCGAATGTGACCGGGATGATTGATATTTTTCGTCTTAATGGATTAAGCCTTTGGATGATCCTAATAACTGGCGCGTTAAAAAAGATCTTTACTGATAATGGCATTATCGGAGTTAAGTATACCCCTACTTACCGGTATCAGGATGGGGACAAGCGGTTGAAAGCCAGAAAGTAACAGATTGCCGTATATTTCATTATAAAAAGCCCCATACTGATTTTAGTTTCAAGGTGGAAGAATAGTAAGATAGAAGCTTTCACCAATCAGGAGGGGGTTTTTTTATGCGAGGCTACCTGCTGAAGATGCTACTTTCGATTGGGTTTTTGTTGCTTTTTTCAACTAAATTTGTAGATGTAACAATTGGCGAAAGATTGTATGAATATCCGCTGGAGACTGCTTGGAAAGCTACGGGTATCCCTTTGCAGGAAGTTGATACTGAAGCTTGGTTGAAATTGAATGACCGAAGAGTAAGTATTTATGAATTAAAAGAGATTGCCGGTGGACTCCGAAAAAAATTAAAGCTTCGGCTCAAAACCGAGATGATCATCGGGGAAGAAAAAGATTTTTGTTATCTATCCTTTGAAGGTATTCAAGGAAACGGGACTAATGTGACCGTCACCATTCAATCTCTTGCAAACGGTGAATTTGCTGAAACCCAACTAGGAGTTAATACGATTTATACCGGTAATATGAACAATTTGCGGGAATATATCCGGGATATGCGGGGACAATTAGCCCATCTGGGTAGTGACTTAAACTTTAACGTGGTATTTATTGGGGAACGTTCCGGTAGGATACCCCCGTTGCTAATCAGAGAACTGTCCGGCCGGGCTTTTCGAAAAATTAACGCCGAATTGGTTGATTCGGCGTTTGAAGATGGTAATAGTAACCAAAAGGCTTTTTCCGGCTTAATAAAAGAAGCGGTTGAAATTGACACTCATAAAATTAACGTAGAATTCGATACTAGATACGACCAAAACCATAATATAACCCAGATCATTTTAGCCACTCCCGGAACAACCGGAGGAGTTTAAACATTGTACAGTTATCAGTAGTTACGGTTGATTCAGGGTGTAATTTTAAAGATGATAAGATTAATAGTTGATCTCTTTCACCTTCCAGCCGGTTATGCTGGTCAGAAGAGGCACCGCCAGAGGCTCATACTCCAGGACTAACGGATTATTCATGTTATTCCAAACAATTAGGCCTCGGTTAAGTTTTAAAGCATGGATCGCTTCCGGTTTGCCGTTGATCATCAAGGGAAAAACCAACCGTTCTTCAACTTCTAACGATTTTGCAACCCAGTTCAATGCTCCGAGTCCGCCTTCTCGAAAATTAGCGGCGGTTCCTTTTTCCCGTAATTCTTGCAATACTGCTTGGGAGATCCAAGGGGCCGTGTCGTTAGTCGCTTTAGATTCGTTAGTCTTGTACCAAGGATTAAAAGAACGACTATACTTCAGATCGGTTAATATTCTAGTCCCGGTTAGGTCTTCTTCTTCATCTTGGGGTCGGACCCAGGTATAGGTGAGGGACTCGGGAAAAGAACTTTTGACTACTGATAGATTCCATGGATTGTCATCTTTGATAATATGCCCAACTATATACTTAAAAGTAATCCGCATATCGGCTTGAATCGGATGAAAATCCTCTACTCCAACGGTTTCAGCGCTAGTGGTTGGGACCATTGATATTAAAACAAAGAAAGCAAGCATTACGTATACCAGATACTTCATTTTCGATACTCCTTTATTACCCTATTTGTTTTTTCTAAACCAAAATATTCAATGTATATTCAAACATTCCCTTTATTTAATGGTAATTTTTTTAAGGATAATCGCTAACCATAGCTTTGCTAGGAATTATCAAAATTTAAGAGGATTGCTATACCTAAAAACTATTATTTATCAAGGGAGGAAATCTCACCGATTGGTTTTATTGTCCGAAAGCAGCCCCTGTGTTATAATTATGATAGTTTTTGGTTGGATTACTGATAATAATGGAGTGGAGCTCAATGCTTTTAGTTTTCGATATTGGTAATACTCAAACTGTGGTAGGGGTCTTTTTCGAAGAACAGCTCGTCGCCAGTTGGAAATTAGCGACTGATCGCCAGCGAACAGTCGATGAATACGGTGTTTTGCTGAAAAACCTTTTCCGGGATAGCGGTTTGGAAACTACCCAAATTAATGCGGTAGTGTTATCAAGTGTTGTGCCGCCGGTTACCGGAGTATTTGAACGGATGGTTATCAAATACTTTTCGACCCATCCCTTAGTGGTTGGTCCTGGGGTCAAAACCGGCTTGGCTTTCAAGTACGAAAATCCAAGAGAAATTGGGGCTGACCGGGTAGTGAACGCCGTGGCCGCAATAAAACTCTACGGTTCACCATTAATAGTGGTTGATTTTGGAACAGCCACCACCTTTTGCGCCATAGCCCCGAATCGAGAATATCAAGGTGGAGCCGTTGCCCCGGGTCTAGGCATTTCTAGTGAGGCCTTGTTTCAAAGAACCGCCAAATTACCTAGGATTGAGATTGAAAAACCCAAGACTATAATCGGTAAAAATACAACTAATGCAATGCAAGCCGGTATATTTTATGGATACCTAGGGTTGGTTGAGGGAATAATTACGCGGATGCAGGCTGAAATGAACTGCGATCCCTTAATAATCGCTACCGGGGATTTCGCTAGTTTAATCAGTGACAATACTAAAATGATTAACCGGGT
The DNA here is from genome assembly GCA_012728785.1 of Bacillota bacterium. Lineage (GTDB taxonomy): Bacteria > Bacillota > UBA4882 > UBA8346 > UBA8346 > JAAYHS01. The sequence continues at coordinate 6,649 of JAAYEK010000067.1, forward strand.
TGAGCCTAATTTGACCTTACAAGGTCTGCGTTATATTTACGAATTAAATAAGTAAATAGCATTAATGAAGGAAAACATGAATGACTCTACCTTAAAAGAACAGGTAATCCTCATTGGCATTAATGGGTTTCGTTATAGTGACGGTGAATTTGAGGCTGTTTGGAATGAATTTATTGAACTAGCCAAGGCTGCCGGGGGGCATCCCGTTGCTTCAGTTGTCCAGTTACGGGATAATCCCGACCCAGCTTTTTTTCTCGGTTCGGGAAAAGCGGATGAATTAGCCGGTTTGGTTAAGATTAAGATGGCAAATTTAATAATAGCCTTGCAAGAACTATCACCGGTACAGGTGAGGAATCTAGAGGATTTGACCGGGGTTTCAGTGTTGGACAGGACCGATTTGATCTTGGATATTTTTGCCCAACGCGCCAAAACTAAGGAAGGCAAACTTCAAGTTGAATTGGCGCAGTTAAATTACATATTACCAAGGTTAAGCCGGGGATTGGGCCGTGAATTGTCACGTTTGGGAGGTGGAATCGGGACCAGAGGTCCCGGAGAAACCAAGTTAGAGGTTGACCGGCGGCGAATTAGGCATCGGATTACCGAACTCCGGAGGGAACTTAAAAAGGTTGAACTCCATCGCCAAGTCCAACGGCATCGCCGCGAGAAATATCAGGTTCCAACAGTGTCGTTGGTAGGATACACCAATGCCGGCAAATCTACTTTATTTAACCGTTTGACCAATGCCGGAGTCTCCTGTCAAGGGCGTTTATTCGACACTTTAGATCCGGTTTCGCGTTGTATTGAACTTTCCGTTCGAGAAGAGATAATCCTCTTGGATACGGTAGGTTTTATTCGTGATCTTCCCCATCAACTGGTGGCCGCTTTTAAGGGGACTTTAGAAGAAACAGTGCGTTCAACATTGTTAATCCAGGTGCTGGATGGCGGAAGCCCGGAATTAGCCGAGCAAAACTTGGCAGTTAGAGAAGTTTTAGCGGAACTAAATATCTCCGATAAAGAGATGATTACTGTCTTAAACAAATGCGATCTGATCGAACCCGGCCCGGTTCTAAACCGTCTCATCAAAGAATGGTCCGCGATTGCCGTCTCTGCTTCCACAGGGTACGGTATTGACGAATTAATATTTGAGATCAAAAATAGAATAAGAAAAACTTTTCAAACTATTAAGATGTTAATTCCTTATGCTAATGCCGGATTAATCGATTCCTTACACCGTAAAGCGCGGGTTATGGAAGAAAAATTTACCGAAGACGGAATCGTTATCTTGGCAGAGTTGGAACAATCTTTAGTGCGCCAATACCGAAACTACATACAAGAAGGCTTGGAATGTTAAGAATCGCCTCAATAGAATTGGCTAATCCGGTTATTCTAGCGCCTATGGCTGGAGTGACTGATCCACCATTTCGGAAAATTGTCAGTAGGTATCGTCCAGGGCTTATCTGTGGGGAAATGATTAGCGCCATGGCCTTGCATTATAACCGAAAAAAGACGTTGGAATTAATCGGAGTGGAACAAGCCGTGAAGCCGGTAAGTATCCAAATTTTTGGTTCCGATCCCCAAGTAATGGCTGAGGCAGCCCGGTTTGTCGAAGCGGCTGGAGCAGATATCATTGATATTAACATGGGCTGTCCGGTCCCAAAAGTCGTCAAAAACGGCGAAGGTGCGGCTTTACTTAAAAATCTCCCTTTAGCCCGGAGGGTTATTGAGTCCGTGGTTAACGCGGTTCGGACCCCGGTATCGGTTAAATGCCGTCTTGGCTGGGATCAGGACCATATAGTCGCCTCCGAACTAGCTGAGCTGGCGGAAGCTTCCGGGGCGGTTATGATTGCCGTACATGCCCGGACCAGGGAACAATATTATCATGGCCAAGCCGATTGGGAACAAATTGCTGTTGTTAAACAAAGGGTATCCATTCCGGTAATAGGCAATGGTGATATTGATTCGCCTCAAGCGGCTAAAGCAATGCTAACACAGACCAATTGCGATGGAGTAATGATCGGACAAGCAGCTATGGGCCGACCATGGATTTTCGATCAATTAGTAACATATCTTGAGAAAGGGCTCCTAATTCCCGAACCTTCTTTGGAAGAACGCTTTGCGATAATAAAAAAACATTTGGATTTACAAGTTGCTTACGTCGGCGAAGAACGGGGTATTAAGGAGATGCGAAAACACCTGGCTTGGTATTTTAAGGGTTATCCGGGCGCGGCCCGGATCAGGGAAAAAGTAAATCATCTTACTTCATTAAAGGAAGTTTTAATGGTTGTTGAAGAATACAAAAAAGAAGCAAAAAGCGGGGAACAAAATTGAAACGAATTGTTAGCGTTAGTTTAGGAAGTTCGACCAGAAATCACCGGGTAGAAGTGGAATTTTTAGGTGAGAAAGTGACGATTGAGCGGATCGGGACTGATGGTAATCTTTCGAAAGCCATCGAAATGATCGAAAACCTCGACGGTAAAGTCGACGCTTTTGGCATGGGAGGAATCGATTTATATCTTATTGCCGGTAAAAAACGTTATGTAATAAAGGATGCTACTAAAATGGCCCGGGCGGCCCGGAAATCACCAATCGTTGATGGAAGCGGACTCAAGAATACTTTAGAACGGAAAGTGGTCCATTTTTTAAGCGATAACTTAAATATTAATCTAAAATCCAAAAAAATTTTAATGGCCTCCGCAGTTGACCGGTTCGGAATGGCTGAAGCTTTCAGTTCTGTAGGAGCCGATATCATATTTGGGGATTTTATTTTTGCTTTAGGGATCCCGATGCCGATTAAGACCTTACGGGGATTGGAAATAATAGCCGGCTCTTTACTACCGGTTCTTACCCGAATGCCCTTCCATCTGCTTTATCCGACCGGTTCGAAACAGGAGCATGACACTCCGAAATATACTAGGTATTACGAAAAAGCGGAGATTATCGCCGGGGATTTTCTATTTTTAAAGAAATATATGCCACCCAAGATTACGGGGAAAATCATTGTCACTAATACCGTTACTTCTGCGGATATTGAGGAGTTAAAAAAGAGGGAAGCGGCACTTTTGGTAACCTCGACTCCGGAGTTTTCCGGCCGTTCTTTCGGCACTAATGTTATGGAGGCATTAATAGTTTCCTTTTCCGGTAAAAGACCTGAAGATTTAAGCGAAGACGATTATCTTCAATTGCTAGAGAAAATGAAATTTGAACCTCGGGTGGTAAAACTGAGCTAAAAGTCAAAAGTCGAAAGTTAAAAAGCACTTCGACGGCACCGGGGATTCGGCTTTTTATTCTTAAGGACTAAGCTTGGGAGTCTTTTTTTTGGAATCTTGTAAGAGCTTGACACCATGGACGCTTTCGATTATAATATTGAATAACCTTGATAGCACTGGGCCTAGTAGTTCCGGTGCTTCTAGTTTATTGGTTTGGGTAAACTTTTTTATTATTAAGCCGATATTATATCCAAGTGGCTAACAGCCAATAAGTCCGTGAAACCCGAATGGCTTGTCTTCTCGGGCTTTTTAGCGGACATATCGTTGATAATGGTAGATTTAGAATAAACTGAATCAGGTGGACATATATTAACTTAACATAGGACCAAGCTCATGAAAGGAGCGGTAAAATGAGCAACGAGAAAGAAGTAATCTTAACGGTGGATGGTTTAAATAAACTCGAGAAAAAGTTGGAAGTCTTAAAAACTGTGCGCCGTCGGGAGGTTGCGGAAAGAATTAGGCAAGCGTTGGAACTTGGAGATATTAGCGAAAATTCAGAATATGAAGATGCCAAAAACGAGCAGGGTTTTATTGAGGGCCAAATATTGGAGATCGAAAAAATGCTCCGAAACGCTAAGGTTATTGACGAACAAGATGTTAATTCGGATATTGTCGGTGTTGGTTCTAAAGTAACCTTAATTGATGTTAATAATAAGACCGAAGTTGAATATAAGATTGTTGGTTCGGCTGAAGCTGATCCTGCCCAAGCAAAAATTTCAAACGAATCTCCAGTTGGGCGAAGTCTAATAGGGAAAAAGGTTGGAGATAAGGTTAATGTCGAGGTTCCAATTGGAACAATTCAATATAAGATTAAGGCAATAGCAAAATAAGTTGATTTTTCAGTGAATGTGAGGCGGGCTCTTTGGAATCGGAAGTACTAAATAGCAATGAACAAGTGGAATTAAGGATTGAGAAGTTAAAAAAGTTAAAAGAACAAGGGATCAATCCTTTTGGCGAGAGATTTGAACGGACCAATATGGTCCAGGATGTGACTGACCAATTTGAAAGTTTAGAGAATCAAAGAATCCGGTTGGCCGGTAGGTTGATTGCCAAGCGGGATCAGGGAAAAGCTTGTTTCGCAAATATCAGCGATCAAAGTGGTAATGTCCAATTATACGCCAAAATTGATGTTCTTGGTGAGAATAATTACGCTGCCTTCGTAGATTTGGATTTGGGCGATATTATCGGACTTACCGGTAAGGTATTTAAGACCAACCGGGGGCAAATTACCGTCCAGATTGAAGAGTTTAAATTACTGTCCAAGGCGCTTCGGCCGCTTCCTGATAAATGGCACGGCCTTAAAGACACCGATCTCCGTTACCGTCAGCGTTATTTGGACTTGATTTCCAACCCGGAAGTTAAAGATGTCTTTTTGAAACGGACTAAAATCATCAGTACTATTAGGCATTTTATGGACAGTCAAGGATTTGTTGAGGTGGAAACTCCGGTTTTAAGCGTGATTGCCGGTGGCGGACATGCCCGTCCTTTTCAGACTCATCATAATACTTTAGATCTAGATTTGACAATGCGTATTGCGCTGGAGTTATTCCACAAACGGTTGATTGTCGGCGGGTTTGATCGGGTATACGAGATTGGCCACTGTTTTCGTAATGAAGGAATTTCCACTAAACACAACCCGGAATTTACCATGATGGAACTTTACCAGTCTTATGCCGATTATGAAGTGATGATGGAACTAGCGGAAAAGATTTTTGTTGAAACTGCCATGGCCGTTTGCGGTAGTTTAAAATTGGAATATCAAGGAACCCCGATTGACCTGACCCCTCCGTGGACCAGGCTTTCGATGGTTGAGGCCATCAAAGAATATACCGGTATCGACTGGCGGAAGATTACTAGCGATGCTGAAGCGGTAGCAGCTGCTCAAAGTTTGGGTTTAAAACTTGATCCTAAGTCCACTAAAGGAATGGTTTTGGATGAGATTTGCTCCGAGTTTGTCGAACCGAAGTTGATTCAGCCTACCTTCCTAATGGACCATCCCATTGAAATTTCGCCTTTAGCCAAAAAGAAGGATGACGATCCGGAACTGGCGAATCGATTTGAAATCTTTATCTATGGCCGGGAAATGGGTAATGCCTTCTCCGAGTTGAACGACCCTCTTGATCAAAGGGAGCGTTTTGTCGAGCAGGCCAAAGAGAAAGCCAAAGGAAACGAAGAAGCCATGGTCTGGGATGAGGACTTTTTAAATGCTCTGGAACACGGGATGCCACCCACCGGAGGAATGGGTTTCGGGATTGACCGGTTGGTGATGCTCCTGACCGATTCACCGTCGATCCGCGATGTGATTCTTTTCCCGTTGATGCGGCCGATGGAAAATAAGTAAAAATTAAAGGATGGGGAACCATCCTTTTTTTCTTTAATGGTTTTGTTTTTGATGTTGATGCTCATTGATATGTTTCGAACAGTATTGATAATCGTCGCTGCATTCCTTACAGTAACTGAAGTCCATCCGGCGGTCGTCTCTTTCAGTTATTTCACAGACAGCGCATCGATGTATCGGAGGAGTGCTGGCGATCTCGTCAAAGAATCTTTTACGGTTAAAGTGGACCTGTCTTTTTAGTTTAATTAAATCAATTGTATCCTTCCCAAAAAAGAGGAAGTAGTTGATAAGGGCGACAATGATGGCTATTGTTTCATTAAAAGGCGAACTTAAAATATTGTACCCGAATATTAACCAGATAAACCAAGCAATATATTTGATTTTTACCGGAAGGATAAAGAAAATTAGCAGTTCGAAATGGGGATTGATTCGGGCGAAGGCCAAAAAAAGCGATAAGTTTAAATAGTAACTTGTGGCGGAGCCTCCGGTAATAAAAACCGCAACGATAGTGGCGAACATTCCGGTAAAATAGTAAAGATTAAATTTAACAGTACCCCATTCATTTTCTAAATTGGTTCCAATTAGATAATATAAATAAAGGGTAATAATCCCCCAAAGTGGGTTAAAGGTAGGCGGAATAGTTATGAAAGAAATAAGCCGCCATATTTGGCCCCTTAAGACCAACTCCGGGACTAGTTGCAGCTGTTTAATTAAGGTTGGGTTAATATTGCCTAAGAGCCAAACAGCGGCATTGGCAAGGATGATATAATACATCAACCTTCGAATCGCTAGATGGCCAAATTTTCTTTCAATCTGGTTGATTAAGTTCATTATTAATAATCTCCTTAAATTTCTAGAAGTTCAAATAATGTATCAAAAAGGGTTTGAGTTATTCTCCCGATCGGTAATAAATCATAATTCGACATGCTGCTAAATATAATTAGGATCAATAATAGGGTTCCACCCACCCGATAAAACTGTTCTTTGAAATTACTAAAACGTTCCGGTAACAAAGAAAAAAGAATACGTGAACCATCCAATGGCGGTATCGGTAACAAATTAAACACGAACAAAATAAGATTGATCCATACAAAGTATTCCAACATTCTAAAGATATAATCGCCGTATTCGGCAATGGTAAAAATTTGACCGGCGGATGTAAATAAAGCTTTAATGATAAGGGCGAAAATAATTGCGGTAACAAAATTGGATAATGGCCCAGCTAATGAGACAAGCAGATCATCCCGTCTCGGGTTACGAAAAGCCTGTGGATTGACTTGGACTGGTTTTGCCCAACCAAATCCGGCAAAAACAATCATGGCAAAGCCGATCGGGTCGATATGGGTTAATGGGTTTAAGGTCAATCTTCCTTGTCTGGCGGGAGTGTCATCTCCAAAACGGGTGGCTGAATAAGCGTGCCAAAATTCATGGATTGTGAAGCCAAATAAAATTGCCGGTAACATCAAGAGTGTTTCTTTTAAATCAAAATGATTCAAAGCATTGACCCCCTTATGGCCTATTACGATTACATAATTCTTTTTTTAATCCTTTTCTCCTTTAAATTATAAAACATCTAAGAGACAAAAAATTAAGGGTAGATCTAAATATTTTACTTGGATTTGACGATAAATAAAAGGAAAGGCTGTTGCCCAACTAAAACTTTATTGGACTAAAGGAGGATTGTTTAATGATTACCGAAAAAAGGAAAGCGCCTCGGATCAATTCTCATATTGTCGTTGAAATGAACCTGCCCGGTCAGTTCCCCAAACATTGCGGATATATCGAGAATCTTAGCGAAAGAGGTATGGGGGTTATTTCTTTAGACCCATTCCAACCTGGGGATCAATTGTCCATTAGTTTTATATTACCTGGAACCATCGACCGGATTATGACAGTGGCTAGTATTGTCCGAACTCAACCAAGTATGGGGATGTTAAATTATTACGCCTTTACTTTCGAAAATATTAGCCAGGATGACTGCCATAAGATTACTAATTTCGTTAGGGAAAATGCGGCCTAGCATTGAGAAGTGAGCTGTGAGATGAGGTAAGTTCGAAGTTGGGAATAAGATTTTAGTGGATGAGACCGTTGTTGATAAAATACATGGAATAAGAGAAGCCTGATTAGTATATAATACTATTGTAAGGCTGCTCTTAATTACTTCAAACAAAACCTAATCTTTAAAGAAGCGAACCAAAAAGAAACCTGTCTACCGGGTTTCTTTTTGGTTTAATAGATTACGGTTCATATTTTTTAAGCGCCACACAAGCATTGGTAGAACCGAAACCAAAGGAATTGCTGATACCAACTTTAATCGCAGCTTTCCGGGCTTTATTCGGTACATAATCCAAATCACATTCGGGATCGGGATTTTCCATATTAATGGTTGGCGGGACAATTTGGTGGAATAATGCCAGCGCCGTGTAAGCTGTCTCGACTGCTCCAGAGGCTCCCAGTAAATGGCCGGTCATGGATTTGGTGGAACTGATTAATACTTTACGGGCATGGTCTTTAAAGGCCAATTTAATCGCTTTAGTCTCCATAGCGTCATTTACCGCAGTGGAAGTGCCGTGGGCGTTAATATAATCGACTTCTTCCGGTTTAAGACCAGCGGAAGCCAGAGTTAACCCCATGCAGCGAGCCGCGCCGGAACCATTGGGCTCCGGAGAAGTAATGTGATGAGCATCGCTATTCATACCGAAACCAACCAGTTCAGCGTAGATTCGAGCCCCGCGTTTTTTGGCGTGTTCCAGCTCTTCCAAGATTAAAATCCCCGATCCTTCTCCCATAATGAATCCATCTCGTCCAGCGTCAAAAGGTCGGCTAGCTTTTTCGGGAGCGTCGTTTCTAGTGGACAAGGCTTTCATGTTACCGAATCCGGCTACCGCTACGGGGGTAATGGTTGACTCAGTCCCACCAGCGATAATTATATCCGCCTCATTTCTTTTAATAATATGGAACGCTTCGCCGATAGCGTGAGTGCCGGTAGCGCAGGCCGAGACTGGAGAAAAGTTAGGCCCTTTAGCGCCGGTCCGGATCGAGATTTGCCCAGGAGCAAGATTAATAACACAACCGGGAATAAAGAAAGCCGAAACTCGATTAGGTCCTTGCTCCCGACAAGCGCTATCGTTGTTGCTGATTATATCTAGCCCGCCCATACCTGAGCCGACAATTACTCCAACCCGTTCCGCATTTTCAGGAGTAATCTTCAGGCCTGAGTTACTCAAGGCTTCATCGGTTGCGGCGATAGCGTATTGAATGAAGCGGTCCATCTTTTTGACATCTTTCTTTTCAACAAATGAGGTTGGATCAAAGTCCTTAACTTCTCCGGCGATCCGGGTATTAATACGGCCGGCGTCGAAGCGGGTAATCGGTCCTATTCCTGATTTTCCAGCCAAAATAGCTTCCCAGTTAGAATCCTTAGTTAGTCCCACTGGAGTCACTAACCCAATTCCAGTAATTACAACACGTCGATTCATGATTTCACCTGCTTTGTCAGATTTGTTTTTTGATAACGGAGATTACTTTGCGAAAAACCTTGATCTCCTCGGGTGACAATTGGGTCCTTAGTTTACGGTCCATTTCTTCAACTAAGGATTTGATAGTATTTCGAGCTTGGATGCCTTTGGGAGTCAAGAAAATTAAAAATCCACGCCGATCATTAGGGTTGGGTTTTCGAACAATCAACTCCTTTTTGGCAAGTCGATCCAAAAGCCCGGTCATGCTTGAGTTTTCTAGGTCAAGGCTTTTAGCTAAAAAACCCGGCGTTCGTCCGCTGTCAGGAGCAATCTCAAGTAGTAATAAAGCTTTGGGAACAGTTAAATCATATTTGGATAACTGTTGGTTATAGTATCGGCTTAATTTCTGCCAAGTATTTTTAATAAGAAGACAAAATAACGGTGAATTGGTTACTTCGATAGTGATCAACCTCCTTTTGATTAGGTTGGGTCAAAATTATTGTCTATGTTACTGAAAAAGCAACCATTCAAAGTTTTAGATGATTTTGTGATGTTTAAGCAATTTTTAATTCGTATACGAAATATTTGCATACGAAGAATATATCATGTTTTTTTTTTCGAGTCAATGGAACTTTTAGATCGAGAAATTTAACCATGTTCAGGGACGAGGAAGCTATTAGGATTGGGGTTCTAGCTAAAATATAAGTTTTAAATGATAGAGGAAAACAGAATACCAGCTTGAAATAATAATAATAAATTGTAATCTGTAAGGAGTCTGAATATGGATTATACCACGAAAATATCGGGAAATATTGTGGACCCGGTTAACGCCCAGGTTTACTCGGGGACTTTGGTGATTGAGGATGGTATGATTATGGCGATCATCCGGGAGGATCAAGATTATCCCAATTATCTAATTCCCGGTCTGGTAGACGCTCATGTTCATATTGAGAGCTCAATGCTGGTACCATCGGAATTTGCCGGTTTGGCGGTTACTCATGGAACCGTGGCCGTAGTATCCGATCCTCATGAAATTGCTAATGTGTTAGGGATTGAAGGGGTCCGCTATATGATTGAAAATGGTAAAAAGGTTCCCTTCAAATTTTATTTTGGGGCGCCTGCTTGTGTACCGGCTACCGGTTTTGAGACTGCCGGAGCTGAACTAGATTCCACGCAGCTTGAAGAGATGTTCCAAAAAGATGGGTTATCTTTTTTAAGTGAAATGATGAACTATCCAGGAGTCCTTGGTAATGATCCGGAGGTAATGGCTAAGCTTGCCGTAGCTCGAAAATTTCAGAAGCCCATTGATGGACATGCTCCCGGTTTAAAAGGGGAAGAACTGAAGAAATATACTCAAGCTGGAATTACCACCGATCATGAGGCGTTTCAATTTGAAGAGGGTTTGGCGAAGATTAAAGCTGGAATGAAGATCTTAATCCGAGAAGGGTCAGCTGCCAAGAATTTCGAAGAACTTCACGGTCTGATTCCTTATTATCCAGATAAATGCATGTTTTGTTGCGATGATAAACATCCTAACGACTTGGTCCGAGGGCATATTAATGAGTTAGTTAAAAGGGCCTTGGGAAAAGGCTACGACAAAATGAAAGTCTTGCAATGCGCTACCGTAAACCCAGTACAGCATTACGGTTTGGCGGTTGGGCTCCTTCAAAAAGGGGATCCGGCTGATTTTATAGTGGTTGACGATTTTGAAAGATTTACTATTCTGGAAACTTATATCAATGGTATTTTAGTGGCTAAGGCCGGTAAATCTTTAATTCCAAAGACGCAAACTAAGGTGATTAACAACTTTAAGGCGAAACCAAAGATGCCGTTTGATTTTGCAGTTAAAGCCGGAAGAAAAGAAATTGATGTAATCGAAGTAATTGAGGGGGAATTGATTACTAATTGGCTAAGGGTCTCCCCAAAGGTGGAAGATGGGTATCTTCGCTCCGATCCGGAACAGGATCTTTTAAAAATAGCAGTGATCAATCGTTATCAAGAGAAGCCTCCGGCGGTGGCTTTTATTAAAAATTTTGGATTAAAGCACGGAGCCATTGCCTCCTCGGTGGCTCATGACTCCCATAACCTAGTCGCCATAGGCGTCTTGGATGAAGATTTGGCGAGAGCGGTGAACTTGGTCATCGAAAATCGGGGTGGTTTAGCCGTAGTCGGTGAGGGGTTTGAAGACTTTTTGCCACTTCCGGTTGGCGGATTGATGAGTTTGGAAGATGGGCATCGGGTCGCCGCAGATTACGAACGAATTGCTGCAAAGGCTAGGCTATTGGGAACCAAGCTTAGTGATGCCTTTATGACCATGTCCTTTATGACTTTACTGGTGATTCCGGAGTTAAAAATTTCCGATCAGGGCTTGTTTGACGGGAAGGATTTTCAATTTATTTAAATAAAGGTTACTTGGTAATGTGAATACCCGAATCTGGTTTATTAATATAATTATTTTTTACGATTCGAGTCGGATCTAATGCGGGTTGGGTTTTGTACATATAAAAGAGCTGTCTCAATTTAGCTTTGAGACAGCTCAAATATTGATATGAATGTTATTCTATTTTACAGTGATGTAATCACGAGCTACGATTTTCTGCCCTTCCATGCTTAAGATCCAATCAATAAATGCTTTAGTTACTCCTCTGGGGGCTGTTTTGGTGAGCATTAAAAAGGGACGCCATAATTTGTAGGTTTTGTTGGTAATATTTTGATCGGAGGCCTCAACTCCATTAACAAGAAGGGCTTTAACGGCCTTGGGGTCTAACGAGCCGAGAGAAATATAACCGATGGCTTCTTTGGTAATTGCCACGGTTTGTTGAACAGCGCCCGTTGACGCTTGAACCAAAGTCTTGTTACTCATTTTACCAGCGTTTTTACCCATGACCAATTCTTCAAAAGCGCCTCTAGTACCGGAGCCAGCTTCGCGATTGACTAAAGCGATGCTAAGGTTAGGTCCGCCCACCTCTTTCCAATTAGTAATTTCTCCTAAATAAATTTTTTGAATTTCTTCAACCGTCAGGTTCTTTACGGAATTGGCCGGATGCGCGATTACCGCAATACCGTCTTTGGCAATGACGGTTTCGTGAATACCGGCTGTGGCTTCTTCAGGTTTGAGTTCACGGGAGCTGTTCCCGATATCGGCAGTACCGTTAATGGCAGATGTGATACCTGCACCGGAGCCCCCACCTTGAACGAAAATCTTGACACCTGGGTTTTTGGCCATAAAGGCTTGAGCTAATTCTTCCGCCAAAGGCTGGACTGATGTGGAACCAACAACTTGAATAGTTCCTTTTAAAGGGGCCGCGAAGGTTATTGATGCTAATGTTAAAACCAAGAGAAAAAATAATAAGATGTTTTTTTTCACTTTAAATCCTCCTTTAAAGATATAAGTCTCTGGTTCTAAAATAACTCTGAATTATTAAGAATAAATAGGAACTATGATTAAGGTTTCATTAAGGGAAATCTATGATTCGTTTTTTGAATGACGGACCAGAATAAACCCGGAAATAATCGCGGTCAAGGGTACTGTTAGGATTAAACCGATTGATCCCGCGACAGTTTTTAACATCTCGAACGCCAGATAATTCATATTAAATATTCGCCAAACGGAAATTCCTTTCGCTAACAGAAACATTAACATGGTTAAAGCTCCGCCGGAATAGGCAAGTAATAGAGTTGTAGACATTGTTCCAATGAGTAAAATAATTGACACAAAAATCATTAAGTTTAGGATGGGTAGAGATTAAATCAATGAAGGCTATTGATTATGCCAACAACTTAATCCGGGTAAAAATATATTTTAAATTATCTTCATTGAGGACCAGCCGGAAATGATCACCGTTATTAAGCGGCTTAGGCTTGTAAACGTTGAATTCGAAATACTTTTGACTCCGGTGACGGTCAAACCAATAAACTAAGGAGATACTTCCACCCGCGATTTCGATGGCAGTGATTCCGTTTTTACCAATTACGCAGCCGGAACTAAACAAACAGGGAACCAGTAAATTGGCGTCGTAAAGGCTGCTTTTTAAGGCGTCTTGTTTGTTTCGGATCAAATGTTGTTGGAGTTCGTTATTATAGAGTTTTATTTTAGCGGCAAGCTTAACTTGGGCTTCTGGGGCTGTTCGGGAATATTCGCGGCATAATTGTTCGACTTTCGATTTGAGATAATCGGCTTTGGAAAATGATTCAAATAAAGGCCGGTGGGTATGGCCAATCAAGGAGAGAATCTTTTGGTCCCTGGAAAAATAATAAACTTGTCGCTCCGTCCGGAAACGGGCCCGGCTATCGTGAGAGAAGGAATAATTTTTGATCCAGCAGGGATTGGCGATATATCTCAATACGAATCGGGTGAGATAATTGAAGCGTTCAATAAAAATCGAAGCTTGGTGACCGTGGAAGATAAAGAGTAGGTCGTCATTGCCGGTAATTTTAAATAAGGCGTTCTGTTCCTTGAATCTTTGAAATAACCGGTAGACTTCATGCCAGCGACTAATAATATCCTTCAGTTGAAAACGTTGTAATTCTTCAATATCACCGTTGAGTATCAATTGATAACCATTGGCCAAATAATAATGCTCCAAAATTGTTTTAAAAAAATCGGCATTACTTAAAAAATCGTCTTTATTACTCCCGTTTCCAAGATGAAGATCGCTGAAGATAACCTGACGATCTTCATCGCTAATCGGTAGAACGGGGGCTGTTTGAAAAAGTCGTTTCAAACATTCGGACCTTCCCTTGGAAATATCCGATTGCCCAAAATGATGAACTAAGGGAAAAAGTTTGAAGCGAAACAATTCAGTAAGTGATAATGTCCGCATTGTCTTTTATGAGATCCGGGAATCATATTTCAAAAGACGTTCGTCCAATAGCTCCCGGATCCCCTCGGTTACCTCCTGATAGATTTTGTCACGTCGTATTTTTAAGCGGCGATAAGCATTTAAGAGGTCTTGGAGAATCGCACTCTCAAGTTCTTTTTCAGCCAAGAGCTTCTTTAACATGTTGTTCTGTTTTACTAGCTCTTTAGTTTCTTTGGTCAATGAAATACCTTTTGGAATCGGATAATCGGTTTCCCGTACCCATTTAGCAACTTGACTAGGTGAAAGATCATGGTTTCTTGCTACTAAAGCACAGTTATGAGTTTCGTTGGCTTCTCTTATAATCTGTTGTTTGAACTCGTTAGTAAATCGTCGCCTTTGCATAATGTCGCCCCCCTGTTTAATTTAACAGAGTTAAGACACTTTTGTCCAATTATATTAGGGGGCTAAAAAGCTACGGCTGCGGCAGAACATTTCAGTTTTACTCAAGTGAGTTTCTTAACATAGTCTTAATCATAGCTTTAAAACGACTTAATTCGAGTGTCTTATTATTAAATAAGTCGTTTGGGTTGAAAAATGGAGGTTTAAATGACTAATCAAGAGAGGACCAACCGAAAAGAACGAAACATCCGCGGTTTACTTTTTGGAATAGCTTCAGTGGCGGTTACCGGAGTGGTTCTAATCATTTTATTCGTTTTCAAAGAAGGTTGGCCGGTGTTGTTTAAGTATGGACCCGTCGCCTTATTTACCGGTAAAGTATGGCAACCGATGACTGCTGATTATGGGATGTTACCGTTAATCGTGGGTTCAACGTATGTCACCTTAATAGCGCTGGTGATCGGAGTCCCGCTTGGAGTGGGCTGTGCCGTTTTTTTGGCGGAAATCGCTTCGGAAACGATAGGGAAAATGATCCGTCCCGCCATTAACCTTTTGGCTGGTATTCCTTCGGTGGTTTACGGTTTCTTCGGCTTGGTGTTGTTGGTCCCGTTCCTTCGGATGACTGTGGGAGGGTTGGGATTTAGTTTACTCGCCGGGGGAATTATTTTAGCGATTATGATTTTGCCAACCATAATCAGTGTGTCGGAAGATGCAATTAGGGCGACGCCAAGGGAATATAAGGAGGCCTCCCTGGCTTTGGGGGCCAATCATTGGCAGACGATTTACAAGGTATTGATTCCGGCGGCCCGTTCCGGGATTATGGCGGCAGTGGTTTTAGGTATGGGAAGAGCGATTGGAGAAACCATGGCGGTAATCATGATCACTGGAAATACTCCTTTGATTCCCAAGTCCCTATTTGAACCAGGCGCTACTCTTACCGGGACCATCGGCCAGGAATGGGCATACGCCTCGGGAGAGCATGCCGGAGCTTTGTTTACCGTCGGGATTCTTTTGTTTGGATTGATTATGATCATTAATTCCATCGCGCTGTTTTTATTCGGAAAGAAGGTTGAGAGTTAATGCGTCGGATTACGAAATATACTCAAGGATTAGCTTTTGTATTGCTTTGGGTAACGGCTTTGATCACCATTGGGTTCCTATTATTAATCGTTTTCTTTATCTTAAAAGAAGGACTTCCCTCGGTAAATTGGGAGTTTTTAACCGCTTATCCGCGACGGATGGGTCGGGAAGGCGGAATCTTCCCAACAATTATCGCATCACTTTATTTAACTTTAGCATCGTTAGTTATTGCGACTCCAATCGGAATAGGCGCCGCTATCTATTTAACCGAGTATACTCGTGAAGGCGCGGGGACTAAGATAATTCGTTTTGCCACCGAGATTTTGGCCGGAGTGCCTTCGATTATTTTTGGGCTTTTTGGATTCGCTTTTTTAGTTACCTTCTTAAAGCTGGGGTTTTCAATTTTATCGGGAGCAATCACCTTAGCGTTAATGCTTTTACCAACCATTATCCGTACTGCGGAGGAGGCTATTAAATCAGTCCCTAATTCATATCGGGAGGGGAGCCTGGCTTTGGGCGCCACCAAGTGGGTGACCATCGCTAAAGTAGTAATCCCGGCGGCTTTACCGGGAATTGTCACCGGAATAATCCTAGGAGTAGGACGGGCTATTGGCGAAACAGCCGCGGTATGGCTGACGGTGGGCGGAGCTTTGCGGCTGCCGATCTCGATTATGGATTCGGCCCGGCCTATGACCTTGCATTTATACACTTTGGCCGCTGAAGGTCTTTCATTGCCAAGGGCTTACGCTACGGCCAGCATTTTGATTATCTGTATTTGGATAATCAATACAGTCGCCAATCTTTTAATGGCCCGATTTTCATTAAAGCTGAGAGCACAATTCTTCCACGGTGAATTTGAAGCGGCGTTTTGTGATAAGGCGATATCAGGAGGCTAATTTATTATGGATTTAAAAGTGAAAGCGCAGCAGTTCAATTTATATTATGGTAATTTTCAGGCTTTAAAAGAGATTAATATGGAGATCTTTCCAAAAACCGTGACGGCGCTGATCGGCCCTTCCGGCTGCGGGAAGTCTACTTTTCTTCGCTCCTTAAACCGAATGAACGATTTGATCGATACAGTACGGATTGAAGGCCGGATTATCCTTGACGGTAATAACGTTTACGATCCCAAGACCGATGTGGTCGCTTTGCGAAAAAAGGTTGGAATGGTCTTTCAAAAGCCGAATCCTTTCCCGATGTCGATCTATGATAATATCGCCTATGGACCAAGGGTTCACGGCATCAAGGACAAATTGCGCCTGAATGAACTGGTGGAACGAAGTTTGATCGGGGCCGCCCTCTGGGATGAGGTGAAAGATCGTCTGCAATCTCCGGCTTTGAGGCTTTCCGGCGGCCAACAACAAAGGTTGTGTATCGCCCGGTTACTGGCGGTGGAACCGGAAGTGCTACTAATGGATGAACCGGCTTCGGCCTTGGACCCGATCTCCACCGGTAAGATTGAGGATTTGATTGGGGAACTAAAGAAAAATTACACCATTATCATTGTCACTCATAATATGCAGCAAGCCGCCCGAATCTCGGACCATTTGGGGTTTTTTCTGTTGGGGAGTTTGGTGGAGTACGGCTTGACTGAGAAAGTAATGACCAATCCCGAGCGGAAAGAGACCGAGGATTATTTAACGGGGCGATTTGGTTGAAAATATGGATCCGATATATTTTTGTAGGATAACTGGTCATGATAAAGATTTTTATGTATACTTTTATTTAGGAGACAGGATCTAACCACTGAATTTAAATAGACGAGGTGAATTCGATGACTCGGGATGGTTTTGATAAATCTTTAAATGAGCTCCAACAGGAAATATTAAGGATGGGCAGCATGGTTGAAGAAGCGATTCGCCTTGCGGTACAGGCCTTATCTACCCAAGATTCGGCATTAGCTGAAAAAATAGTTGACGGCGACGACGTGATTGACGACCTTTCCAATCAAATCGAGGATGATTGTATCCGACTGATTGCCTTGCAACAACCGTTGGCTCGGGATTTAAGGGTAATTACCACGGTCTTGAAGACCGTAACCGATCTGGAACGAATCGCTGATCACGCTACGAATATCGCGGAGATCGTTCAAAGAATAGGTAAGGCAAAGTTAATCAAACCGTTGGTTGATATTCCCAAAATGGCCGGAATGGTCCAAAGTATGGTCCGTGACAGTTTAAAGGCTTTTGTCGACCGGGACGTGGAATTTGCCAAGGCGACCTGTTGCAAAGACGATGAAATTGATAAATTATATGAAGACCTTTTCATTGAACTTACCGGTTTTGTAATGGCCGGAGGCGAATCCGAACGGGTAGTTCAAGCCTTAAACTTGCTATTTGTAGCCCGTTTTCTGGAAAGGGTTGGCGATCATGCCACCAATATCGGGGAACGTACGATTTACTTGGTGACGGGGAAAAAAGAAAAGTATTGATGAACGTTCCGGGTTCCGAGTTTCGGGTTGATTGGCTTCACTGACAAAGCGGTAAAAAATCGTGGAACGTTGAACGCGGAACCCGGAACGATTTTAGATAACGGGGTGGGAGAATGCCCAAAAAAATTCTGGTAATTGATGATGAGCCGATGATTGTGGAGTCGGTTAGTTATAACTTAAAACAGGAAGGTTTCGAAGTTGTTGCGGCGACAGACGGTGAGGCAGGGTTAAAACTTGCCGAGACCGGTAATTTCGATCTTATTTTATTGGATTTGATGCTTCCTGGTATTGATGGGCTTGAAATCTGTCGGACTCTTCGGAAACAGTCGGAGATTCCGATTATCATGTTGACCGCTAAAGAAGGGGAGATCGATCGGGTCCTCGGTTTGGAGCTGGGAGCTGACGATTATATTACCAAACCCTTTAGTATGCGTGAATTATTGGCCAGGGTCAAGGCTGTGCTCAAACGGATGGGGGCCGGCGCCGAACCGGTTAGTCAAGGACAAATGATCAATTGCGACGGATTAAAAATCGACCTTTTAGGGCATGAGGTTTCGGTCAACGGGGATGCGGTCAATCTTTCAAGCAAGGAATTTGAACTTTTGCGAGTTTTGGCAACCCACCCGGGCCAGGTGTTGACGAGAGAACAATTACTGGACTTGGTTTGGGGCAATGATTATTTTGGGGATACCCGGACCGTGGATGTTCATATTCGCTGGCTTCGCGAGAAAATAGAGGCTGATCCCGGCGATCCTCAGTTTATCCTGACTGTCAGAGGAACCGGTTATAAATTTAAAAAAATTCTTGCGAAAAGAGGTACAACATGAAGTTTAAAACTCGCCTCTTTCTTTTTTATATTACCGGACTCGGGTTGGTGGCCGTTTTGTCGGCGGCCTACTTTATCAATTTCGAAGAGAGCAGAGTGCGCCGGACAACCGAGGAAAACCTTTATATTCAAGCCAAACTGGTGGCCGGTAAGGTTATCGGTGAAGGGCTAAACAACCAGCCTTTGATTAACGCTGTTGCGTCCGAAGCGGCCCGGGACATAGAAGCCCGGGTTACCATCGTTAATGCGGAGGGAAATGTTATCGGGGACTCGGCCGAGGATCCGTCGAAGATGGATAACCACCGGGACCGGCCGGAAATAAAGGAAGCCCTTTTAGGCGAATTGGGGACGGACCGCAGGCTAAGTAAGACTATTGACCGGGATTTGATTTATATCGCTTATCCGATTAAAGTTGGCGACCAAATCATCGGCGTGGTCAGATTGGCCAAGGACCAAAAGGAACTTAATCGATTTTTATTTAGATTGAGATTATTAATCATTCTTAGTGTTTTGGCGGTGGCGCTGTTTGCGCTCTTTTTCGGAGTAGTTACCATCCGCCATTTTACCGATCCCATCAATGAATTGCAAAGAGTGGCGCATAGTTTCGCCGGTGGCGATCTGGCGGAGCGCGTCCGCTATTTCGGACGGGACGAGTTGGGCGATCTGGGTTTGGCCTTTAACAGCATGGCCCAACGTTTAGCGGAATCTTTCGCAATGCTTGGCGCTGAGAAAAGAAAGTTGGAAGTGATTCTCGAGACTTTAAGCGACGGTATTTTAGTAATTGATCGAGATTTGAAGGTTATTTTGACCAACACGGCGGCGGATCTGATCTTTGGGTTCGGCGGCGGAGACGTCAGAGGGCGGCCGGTGATGGAAGTTGTCCTAAACCATCACTTGCTTGACCTAATTCAGGAAGTTAATTCGTCGCGGCAGCCGAAGGAGAACGAATTGACCCTCTATTATCCCCGGAATAGACAACTTCAAGTCTTTATAGCCCCTCTAAAGGATGAGACCGGTAATCTAACCGGCTCCGTAACAGCGCTCAGGGATCTATCCCAATTGCGGCATTTGGAAAGGGTTCGCCAGGATTTCGTGGGGAATGTTTCCCATGAGTTAAGAACGCCGATTACCTCCGTTAAAGCGATGACTGAAACTTTGTTGGCGGGAGCAAGGAATGACGAGGCCATGTTAGTTCGTTATTTGAACGAGATTAATAATGAGAGCGATCGGATGAACAATCTAGTCAACGATCTTTTGGATCTGGCCAAGTTAGACGCTAAAGTGGAGATTAACCGGGAACCCTTTGACTTAGTGGAACTCTTTGAGGAAATCCAAGAAGGTTTGGCGCTTAAAGGAGAACAAGCGCGAGATTTTGCGGTGAATCTTCCCGCTGAACCTTTGCCGCAAGTCTTCGCCAATCGGGACCGGATTAAGCAAGTTTTGATTAATCTATTGGATAACGCTTTTAAGTATACGTCGGTTGAAGGCCAAATTAGACTATCTGTCTGGTTGGAAGGGAATTGGGTCAAGATAGCTGTGGCCGATACCGGGATTGGGATACCCCAATCGGAATTGGGACGGATCTTTGAACGTTTTTACAGGGTCGACAAAGCTCGTTCCAGGGCGGGAGGCGGTACCGGCCTGGGACTTGCCATTGTTAAACATATTGTGGAAGGGCATGGGGGTAGGATTGAAGTTGAAAGTTCGCTAAATAAAGGATCCGTATTTAGCTTTACGTTACCTGTGGTAAAAGAGGGCTGATTGATTCCTCCGCTATCTTTAGGTTTTTGTCACACCTTTTCAACCTTTTTGAATGGCCCTCGGAAAGTCTGAGGGCTATCCTGTTTTTTCCGGATGGGAAAGGTTGAATTAAAGGAAAAACTTTCCTGATGGCGAATGTAATAAATGTTATTTTAGATAATTTATTGAGAAGTAAAGAGGAGCGCGGGGATAGTTTCGACCGCTTTCACGAATGGAGGTTTAATAAATGCCGAGTACTTTTAATGGGATCGGAACATGGTATTACGGAAAGAAAGATTTACAGTCATGGGCAGGGCATTGCGAGTTTTGCGGGTATAATGGTCAGCTGCAATCCTATACAACCACTCAGTTTTTTGTCGTGTGTTACATCCCTATTGTTTCGATGGGCGAAAGAAGAGTAATCAATGAATGTCCGAGTTGTAGAAAACATTATTCATTAAAGCGCAAGCAATGGGAAGAATTGAAAAAGGACAACATAGAGCGGGAGGAACAAGCTTGGCGGGAGGATATTTATAACAAGGAAAAAGGGTTGGAAGTTTTGAGAGTCGTCTATGAGTATCGGGATGAACAGGTCTTTCAAAGGCTGGGTAATGAAATACCGGCGTACTTTGGGAATGATGTGGAAGTATTGGGGTTGTTGGCGGAAGGTTATAAATATTTTGGCTGTAATGACCAGGCGGAAAGGATTTACCGGAGGATGCTGGGGATCGAGGATCGGAATGATATTCGTGAGGAATTGGCAGCTAATCTAATCTTACAATTAAGACCGGATGAAGCCCAGTATTTTCTGGAACACATCTTGGAGCAGGGTATACAGGATAAGCTCCGGTCGTTGTTTTTGTTAATCCAGGGTTATCAGGCTGTGGGCGATCACAAACGGGCTTTGGAGCTTATTGACCGTATTTGTCAGGCCTTCCCTAGTCTAAGCAATTCCAAAAACCTGGAAAGATATCAAAAGATATCCCAGAAAAACGAGTCTAGCCGGAAAAAGATAGTCTCAAGTAACCTCAAATCTCTAAAGAGACTAAAACAAACAAGGGATTGGCGGTTCCTTCTGCCTAAATTAGTCGGTCCGGCGTTAATTGTGCTTTTGCCGCTGTTCTATATAGGATATGCTCATTATATCGGCCAGTCTCGGGAGGTGTTTTTAGTCAATGGTTTAAACAGGGCCTATAATGTGGAGGTCGATGGAGTTCAATATGAGTTGGATGCTTTCTCCAAGAGGCCGATTCGACTAGCCGAGGGCATAATCCAGGTTAATATCCTTGATCAGCTAGGATTAGACCATACCGAGTCTGCCTATAAAATTAAGACGCCTTTATTACTAAGACCGTTTAATAATCGGGTAATGGTGTTAAACCCGGATGGCAATGCTATCTTGTATTATGAAAACACCAAATATTTTACGGATAAAGATCAGAACCGAGATTTTAACCCGGAGTATCGCTATTATAGCGGAAGACTTTTTTATGATTTGGACCGGGTTAGTTTTCCATTTGCAGAATTTCCCGATACCCTAAAATTATCTGAAGATGATAGTCAGATCAGAACTAGGCTTGATTTATTCACCGAAGAGCTTGAGCCGTCGGCTCTGGTATATGTATTGGAGACACTTGAGAAACAAGATGCCGCTAGTTTGTTGAAGAATCGATTGGCGATCAATCCGAATAACATCAGTGACTTGACTTTGTTATCCTTCTTTGCTGAAGGAACGGAAGCTATCGAGTTTCTCAAGACCAGACTTGGGGATCGGCCGGTTTTGATTGAATGGCATAGAGTTTACCAAAGTATGATGGATCAGTACGAACCCCAACATAACCTGGAAGAGGAATATCTAGGTTATTTACAGCAAGATGCGGAAAACAGGGACCTTCTCTATTTGCTGGGTAGGGTAACTCACAACAAAGACTTGGCTGAAGCCAGGTATCTTAAGTCCGTGTCTGGTAAAACGTCTTGCGCCTATGGTTATAATGCCTTGGCTTGCGAATGCCTTAATAGTGGAGAGTTTTCTGAGGCGCTCGGATATATCAATCAGGCCTTGGCGCTCTTAGATAATCCAACCTTTGCCCATAATAGGTCGGAGATTTTATTAGCTTTGGGTAAAGTTGATCTGCTTTTGGCTAATCTGAAAGATGAAGATGGTTCGCAGCTAACCGATAGAATAAAGATCCTAGCCTTAAACGGAAAGGAGCAGGCTGTCTCGGAACTGATAGCGGCTGAGTGCGATCAAATCACCGAGATCCATGGCCAAGAATCAGCTGAGTCATGGCGGGATTATTACGAATCATGTTCTAAGTTAGCTATTGGCGATGTCAATGGATACAAACAGTACCTAAGTGGGTTTGACAGCCCGGAGTATCGTTACCAGGAGGCTTTATTAAACGGCGATCTGGGAGATGCGGCGATTGCTATCGAGGAAATGGACTGGACTGATCCTTATCCATACTTATTGTTGTATATTGCGGCCCAGCGTGTTGGGGAGGATGAACAGGCCCAAGAGTTTCTGGATCAAGGTATTGAGTTGTTGAATAAAAATTATGAGATACGCCGGGCGGCGGAGATCTTGACAAAGTGTGTCGTTCCTGGCGAAATGTGTGACTTGTCTATTCCTCCCGCTGAGAAACGGGTTCTCCTGGCGGTAGTAGGTTGTCAATATCCGGAGTTGCGGCAGGAGATGTTTCGCAGGGCTAAGGTTCTAAATTACCAAGCGGATTTTACTGCGATGGTCTTAGGGGAGTTATCTGGAATATGATGGCTGGTATCATCAGCCCGGAAAATAATTCGGTTGTAACAATCGAATTATTTTCCCCGCTCTCTTTTGCTTTTTTGCCAGGCCTCGATTGCTTCTTTGAGTTTCTTTTTGGCTTACTATTAAATTCAAATGTTTTTTCGCCGGTCTTTAGAAAATGTTCAATCCGGGCACTGATTTCTAGTTTTGATCCGGTAACGGCGATACCGTTTTTCCTGCAAAAATTTTGTAATTCTTCTTTCAACCAATAGTGAGTCTTAAAGTCGGTGATTGTTATTTCCGGATTTAATTCCGGCCAATAATCCGAATCTGCTTCTAATATATTCATGATACCTTCAATTCACCCCACTTGCGCAAAAGCCACTACATAATTATGGCCATAGATCTTGGCGCATTTGGGGCAGGTGGTATAGAGATAAACCTCCCTTTTCGTTTCGAATTTATTGCGATTTCCTTTTCATCGGTTCGGTTTTTTCTTAATACTTATCATTTTAATAAGCTCGTCAAAATATTGTTCGTCTTCAACTCGGATCAGCATCCACCTACCATCATGATACTGCTTAGTGGAATCGAATATTTGACGCAAATAATTGCTGAACTCAGGTTTGACTTTTTCGAAAAACTCCACCTCTTTTTTACCATAAATCAATACAACCGAAAAGCCGTTTCTTTCCGGAAATACCCCAAGGAGGGTTTTGCCGTTTTTACGATACCTCACCATTACCCCGTAGTTTTTGCCGCCATAATAGATCTCCCTGGTAAAATCATAATGACTATCCAAAAAGGCAATTAACCGGTTGAAAACCATAACCGCCGGATCACCGATAAAAGATCGCAGTTCTTCTAAGGTAGGCAATGGATCTTTGGTATAAATCCGTTCGTATTGCATATAACCTCTCCCAAGAGTTCTGATTAATATGTCTTTTTCATATGTTAGCAAAGTATTTTGACATCAGTATGTCATCTTTGCTCCATAGTTTTTTGTTGGGCCGAAGTCAGCCATTTCAAAAAAAGGATACAAATTATCAAGAAACTTATCGAGATGATATAGATCAGGTTGGGGTTGAATTCGTACAAGTAACCGGAGGCGAATCCCAGAACCGCGCTGAAGATGGAGACCGCCGTATTATGAATCGCATAGATCCCCGCCCTTTCCTTGCCGCCCGACACTTCAGGCAGTAAAGAATCCATAAAGGGTTTCGTCACTCCGTAACCTAGGGCGAACAGAAAGACGCAAAGGATGGTTAAGCCGAACCGGGCCGGAGGAATGATAATAAACATGATCAGGGCGATGATTTGAAGGAAGATTCCTAAGGCCATGGAGTTGAAACGTTTGAAATGGGGTAGGCGCGGCGTTAAAAAAGAAAACACCAGCAACATCACTACTGCGCTAACAAAACCCAGAATGGAAATGGCCGATTTATCAAGAATCAAAACTTCGGTGAGAAAAGGAGCATAGTAAAGGCTTTGAAATGTGCCGATGGGAATATAGGCGTTGAATAAAATACTAATAGTTAAAGCCATACATACTAAGGGCCTCTTCAATAATGACTGCAACAGGCCAAAGTTTAGCTGCCGTACTTTTTTGGAACGGTTTTGGCGATGTTCTTTCCGTTCGGTGAGTATTTCTTGTCCCACCTTGGTTTCCTTATAAAAATAGTTGCGCCACAAGATCATCGTGGTCATACTGAGGGTAGCGAATACTAATAGAATCTTTTCCCCATTGACAATCCCCAGTTGTCCGACTAAGATCCCGGCGAGGGGGGTAAAGATTCCCACCGAGATATTAATGGCGTTAATCAGATTATAAGCCGCTACTTGTTCTGGAGGATCGGCATCCTCGACCAACATTAGGTTCCAAGATATCCCCACAATTTTACTGAAGCTATTAACGATTTGGGCCAAGGCGAACATCCAGAAGTTCCCGGATATCAAATAAAGAAGCAGCGAACCGGGCCAGGAGATCAGGTCGAAAATGATGGTGGTCTTTTTGCGGCCGAGGCGGTCGGTGAAAAACCCGCCCAGGGCCGACATGATGATACTGGCGATAAACCCGACGGAGATCAAATAGCCTAATTGGGTATCGGTGATTCCTTGTTCCTTCATGTATAAGCTAAGATAAAAGGTGTATAAGGTGTAGGGGATACCCCATAATGGTTCAAAAATTACCGAGGTGCGGGTGTTGCCGGTTAGCATTTTAAAAGATTGGATAATATGGGTGGGCTTAAGCTCCGATGCCATTGATGTTATCTCCTTCCGGCGCAATCATTAATCCGTCATTGATTCTTTTTGTAATTTCCAACGGGTTTCCTTAGGGATGCCTTGATCGGTAATACATTGATGGTCTTTTTGGATGGGGCCGATTTTAGCCAAAGAGCGTTGTCTGAACTTGCTGCTATCGGCGACGATGAATACTTCGTGAGCTGCTTTGATCATTGCTTTTTTTAAGCTCAGCTTCATCAAAGGACGCTCCAGAGATCGATATATTTTATTCCGATTCTGGTTGGTAGTCAAGCTGAATTTGTTATGGATGTGAAAATTCGGCGCGAAACAGGTAAACGAAGAATATTAGAGAACTTATTATAATCTCCGATTTACCGTTGCCGGAATGGTCGTTAGGCTTTCATCCGCAGATCATTTAATCCGTATTTGGAATTAATCGATAATTTATCTTTTTTTAAATATGTTTTAAGGAGTGAAGCGTATGGGATTAGGTATTTACATTAACGGCGAGATTAATGTCGGAAGGCTATTTAAAGGGAGGCCCCCTGAGGAGAAGGTCCTTAAAGATATTGAAAAGTTTTTCCGTAATCATGGAAACGATATCTTAAAAAAGTTGGTATGGGTTGATAGGGCGATTATTTCGCCATGTCCCCACTGGGATTTTGGAGTAGGGAATGGTTTGAATCAGTATTAGAATCGCAAAAAGAAGGTCTTTTTGAGTATGGGTCCGTTTTTTTTCCATGGTGGGCCCGGGAAACCGATGCTAATTTTTATATAAATACCGCTAAAACGTTAATGTGGATCGAATGTCCTTGGCATGAACCGACTTCGGAGGATGAGATCAAACTATATCGAATTATTTGCGAATTACTGGAAAAAGCGTATCAGCTTGATCAAGAGATGGATTATCCATGGGATGAATGGGTAGAATTACTGACGCTTTTGGGTGAGACTAAAAAAGCAAAACAGATGGATTGGGCATCGACACAATCAAGTATCTGAGAGATACTCCCTCCCTTAACTTGGAGATAGTCCCGAGTATTACAAAGTTACTCTGAGCATGAAAAATGAGAGAGTGTAAACTTAGGTTTAGCTGTAAAATGTGATGTTGTATTTTACGAAATTTTAGGATACAATAATAACAGCAAACCTTGGAGGTGTTCGGGATGCCCAATATTAAACCTGTTTCCGATTTAAGAAACTATAACGATGTACTCCGTTCCTGCCAAGTCGGGGAACCTGTATTTTTAACTAAAAACGGCCGAGGCCGCTATGTACTTTTGGATATGCGGGAATACGAAAGACAACAAGCGGTGATTAAACTTCTTTCAAAGCTCTCCGAAGCGGAAGATGCGATTAAAACCGGAGAGGAATGGAGATCCCTTGAAGACCTTAAGAAACTACTGGAGGTTTAAGGGTGAAACGCAAAATTAGAATTAATCCAATAGCAATTTCGGATATATTGGAAATAAAAGCCTATATCTTTGAGGATCATCCTGGGGCAGCCGTGAAGTTTGGAAACGATATTTATTCAAAAATAGAGGAGTTAGCTGATTTCCCTGAAATGGGACCCCGTCTCGGAACGAGGACCAATTTAAAAACCGATTACCGCTACATAATATGCGGTAATTATCTTATTTTTTATAAAATAGAGGCTGAATTTGTCTCGATTTACAGAGTCCTAAATGGAGTTAGAGATTATATGTCCGTTCTTTTCGAAGTGGAGTTTACCGGGGATACAAATTGAGTTATTAAACGTCAGATTAAGGTACAAGTGAACAAGATTTCCTAAACTAATAGATGTAAAGAACGAACCCTCCATCTTGCTTCCTCCCTGAAGGGAGGAACGAAGGTGGATCAGGTATGTTCCTATAAAGGTTCTTGCGGGGAATATGTTGGATTACAGCTGATTCCATTTAGTCTTCGGAGGGTAAAAATTAGTCTCGGGAGAGTTCCGATTAGTCTTCGGAGGGTAAAAATTAGTCTCGGGAGAGTTCCGATTAGTCTTCGGAGGGTAAAAATTAGTCTCGGGAGAGTTCCATTTAGTCTTCGGA
>JAAYEK010000068.1 GCA_012728785.1 Bacillota bacterium
ATTTCCAACAGTTTTCAATGCATATTGTTTAAATCCTAACTTCAATCCACCCCAGAGTACTCCCCAACCTCTTAAGGAAAGCCTTCCATCCGGATCAAAGTAGTTTACAGGATCATTGTCACATAAAGCATACCAATTCTCCCCATCCTCCGCCGGATCAACCGAAATAAACCTCCCAACCTCCGGATCATACCACCTAGCCCCGAAGTAAACCAGTCCGGTACTCTCCTCCAGCACCTTCCCGGTGAACAGCGAATACCCCGCCGGATTTATCTCCAGTATATAATTGTCAAGGAACGTTTTGGGATCAATCGGCAACAACGCATAATAATCAGTTCAAATCATTCCATTTTCAGGCCTTACCCGGCAATCGAGACTTCGTAGGTATAAAAAAGATGCAGTCGTAATATTTTAGTCTGCATCCGCCAGTTGATTAACAATTAATCTTTACAATATTTTCATTAAACTTTCTAGCGTTTTCTTCTTTCTCTTCCTCGCTCAAATGAAAATCAAATTGCTGTGGATCAGGAAAATAGAAATTTTCAATTTCAAGGCTCTTTAGTTTTGGAGTTAACTGTTGCCATTGACCTTGATAATACACATAATAATCGCCATACTCTCCTCCATCGCTATATGACTTTGTTAAAATACCAGGATAAACATCCCCTTTTTTAGTCACTGCAACTGCTGAATGATATACAAAGTCATCTTGCTTGATTTCTTCAATTAATTCTAAATCTTCATTTCCAACTGCCCGCCAGCGCTTTTTATCTTTGATATCATTAATTGTAATCTCATATAACTTCATAGACATCCTCCTTGTTACAAACGGTTGAACATAGCTTGAATCCAAGTCTTTACACCATATAAGTATTGATAAATATAAGATTTTTCTTCAAGTCTTTTTGCGACGGTTTCTCCGTTGATTTTTGATGAATAATGCTTAGAGATCCGAACATGAATATTTTTAGGGATTTTTATCAGATTAAAAATATTATGCAACGACTCGGGACCAAATCGAGTTAAATTTTTTGGAGTCGGTTCTACTAGATAATGCCATTGGGCTTTACGTTGTTTCTTTTTCCATTCTTTAATTATCATTTTAGCTGAATATCCTAAGCGGCCTCCACTAGATTTAATTTTAAATAGGGTTTTAATAGCTTTATCTGTGTCATAATCTAATAAATGTAGAGCAGCCCATATTCTAACGTATGCTAATTCATGATCCATTAAAATAGAAAGTTCTTCTATTCCATCATTTCCTAACTCTAGTAATTCAATATAGGCTTTATGAATCTGTTTATAATATCGGTTAGAGACTTTTGGTTCTTCATGATTATCCATAGATTTTCCATAATTAATTGATGCTTCAATATATTTATTTAATAATTCTTTTATTTTCACTTTAATCCACATCCTTTTATAGTAGATTAAGGTAAGCTTTAACTAAGATTTTTATGCCATATATATATTGCTCAGCGTAAGACTTTTCACTAACCCATTTCCAAAAAACCTTCCCTCCGGTAAATTCATGATTTTTACAAATATATTTATTAATTCTTATATGCACATTTTTGGGGATCTTAACCATATTAAAAATATTATGAATAGCGCCTTTTCCAAACTGTGATGTATTAGTGCTATGTTGTTGTGTCAAATGATGCCATGGCCATTCTTTGGTTCCTTTACCCCATCCACTCTTATTTTGGAACTGCCTCGAACTAGAATATCCTTTTACCCGCTTTACTGAAGCCGCCCCAAATATGATTATAGAAAATGATCTCGCTATGGCTTTACCATAAAGCCTACATTCATTATCTGTTGGTCGTCCAAGGAACACATGATTAAAGTTCTTTATCATATAAGTTACATCATTGATAATTGCTTCTGCTCCCATGTATACAAGAACCGGGACTAACATCGGTAACACCGGACTGATATATGGTGTAATTGTACCCATCATAGTTGCAACAACAGCCATTATTGCCGATTCTTCTATAATTCCAGCAGCAAGATGTAATACCTGCCATGGACTAGTAAAGTATCCATCGAGATCAATATTATTTATGGGATTATTATTAACAAATGAATACCAGTTTTCACCGTCTTCAGCGGGATCCGGAGTTATCCATCGTGCAATTTCAGGATCATACCATCTTCCGCCGAAATAAACCAGTCCGGTACTCTCCTCCAACACCTTCCCGGTGAACAACGAATAGCCCGATGGATTAATCTCTAGTATATAATTGTCAAGGAACGTATTGGAATCAATTGGCAGCAATGCCTTAACTACAATCTTTCTCCCCGGATTCTTAAGCCTCGTAATCTTACCATTTTTAACCGTCTCCCAGGTCTTTCCGTTATCGGTGGAAACGTCGAAGAGTACTCCGTTACCAATCCATGATAACCTGACAGTCCTAGCCTCTTCTTGGCGTTGCTTCTGGAGGGAATACAACACCCCCATATCACTGCTCAGCCTACCCCAGGAAACTTCGAAAACATTATTTACTGACTGGAGTACAGAATCAGTCATCCCGGCCATCTCTAATGTAACTGTATAAACCTGGTTCGGCGCATTGGTCAGATCAGCCGTAACCGAATAAGTCCGATTCTATGATACAAAGTGGTAAAAATGCAAACTAACTCTAGCTCTTCCCCGTATGGTTAGGTGACCAAAAAAGCCTCCTATAGTAACTAATTAGATCTTATTCTTCATGGCATTTTCGATTTCCGACAGTACTTTAAAATCACCTTTAAGCACTTCTTCTGAATATTTTATAAGCGCATCGGCAAAATTAATAAGTATTTGATTCATATAATCGAAATTAGGTTTATTCAATTCATGAAAATCTTGTTTAATACCTTTTGAAGTTCTAAGATATATTAGATAGTTCAAGTAGAATTTATTAATATGAAAATAAATGGGAAGTATTGATTCCCGAACTTTGCTCTTCCCTATTTCTACATATATCCCACCCTCCCTTGGTTGATAACTGATTACAACTCGTGTTGTTTTATTTTGGTATTCTAAAAAACATCCATAAATTGATTTAGTAAATCCCTTCTCTTTAAAATCATAGCTGATTGTTAAAAAATTGAATACACTTTTTGCCATTTGATAAAATTGCTGATAAACCTCATTAGTTTTATTATCAATATTATTTTTTCTCACCATCGTATCAACCACCTATATGTTAAGGATTCAACATTTATTTTTATTACTCTATATCCCCTAGCTAAAAGCTCACTTAATTCAAGGTTATAATAATCGCTTGATTCTACACCTGGAGGTTGACCAATATCAACAATTGTTCTTCCTTTATCCATAACTCCACGAATCCATTTTCTATTTGCTCCCAAATTTTTCGCCCACCCTCTATCTGGAGGTGGATTATTATAACATTCTCCTCCAAGATTTTTAGCTGTTGGTTCAATACGAGATTGCATAAATCTTCCAATAACTGTTATTTTTTTACCAAATAACTTATCAGCAATGTTGCCTCCTAACTTCTGCAATATCCCTGTCTTCATAATTGCTTTCATACCAGCTTGAGTTGCAAACATAGCAACAAGATTTAAAGCAACTTTACTAACTCTAACACCATATGTCCTTACTTTGGCATCAGATGGATTCTTATTCAAAAATACTGGAGAAAAATTTTTAATTAAATAACGGAGATCATCAACAATATCCATAGCAAACGGAACCATCATGGCTGCACTTACATAAGGCATTACCGCAGTTATTATGGGAATTGCTCCCGGTAGAACTGGCATTAAGGCTGACATTCCAATAGTTATAGCCGATCCAACTGCTACAGCTGTAGCAATTTCCATTGCTTTTTTAGGAGCAAATACTTTAAATCCTAACTTCAATCCACCCCAGAGTACACCCCAACCTCTTAAGGAAAGCCTTCCATCCGGGTCAATATAATTTACAGGATCGTTCCCACAGTAAGCATACCAGTTTTCTCCGTCTTCTTCCGGGTCGGGTGAAATAAACCTCCCAACCTCCGGATCATACCACCTGGCCCCGAAGTAAACCAGCCCCGTACTCTCATCCAACACCTTCCCGGTGAACAACGAATACCCAGCCGGATTGATTTCCAGTATATAATTGTCAAGGAACGTATTGGAATCAATCGGCAGCAATGCCTTAACTACAATCTTTCTTCCCGGATTCTTAAGCCTCGTAATCTTACCATTCTCAACCGTCTCCCAGGTCTTCCCGTTGTCGGTGGAAACATCGAAGAGTATTCCGTTGCCGACCCATGATAATTTGACAGACCTAGCGTCTTCTTGCAGTTGCTTCTGGAGGGAATACAAAACCCCCATATTACTGGCAAGATTACCCCAGGAAACTTCGAAGATAATATTGATCGATTGGAAGACCGATCCGGTCGTTCCCGCTAACTCTAATGTAACAGTATAAATTTGATTCGGAGCCGTTGTTAAATCTGCCGTTACGGAGTACGTGTTATCTGCCTTGTTCGAGTATTCTTTCGACAGATACTCAATACCATCCTCCCCGGTAACCCTGATTCTTGCTTTACCGGTCAGGGTAATTCTGATAACAGCCTTCCTTTGTTTGGTATCCTGCTCGGTCAAACGGAATTGTGCCGCTTTAACGATATTATAGGCTGCGCTATATTCAGTCACTGTTTGATTATTCGCTAAGAACTTCTTCTGATTGACTCCTTTGGCAGGTGCTTGAATAACCCCGGTTACTGCATCATGCACTATTTTTGACTTTTTAACATTGACTGAGTCTAAAGTTGTAAAGTCATCTTTTATCGCCTCACTACAGATCCTGGGTCCGAATGGTTTGGTAACATCGGTGCTCAGTACTTTTCCGTTATCATCCGTCTGAAGCTTGCTGGAACCAAGGTCGTATGTATATCTGATTTGATAATCATTGGGATAACCAATACCCGTGGTCCGATTTAACAGATCGTAACCGAAACTCAACCCGTAACCGGCCTGTTCCTTCCGGATCAGGTTGCCGGAGATATCATACCCTAATCTCGTAGTGCCGGACTTGTCCTTATAAGCGCCCAACCGCCCGATACCATAGGTATGGATAGCGTTCTGCCCCGTTGTCAGATCATAGAGCCATTCGGTTTTCCGATTATCCGGGTAGACCTTGGCGGTGATCCGGTTCAAGGCGTCGTACTGATAGGTAAGAATCTGTCCCTTGGCGTCGGTCCGCCGGAATAAGCGCCCGTTTTCGTCATAGGCGTACTTGACCTCGCCCTTATAGGGGTCTTTCGACTTATAAACCCGTCCCAGAGAGTCGTAATAATAGAGCTTGTTCCTGCCGTTGGCGTCGGTCTGTTGGACCAGGTTGCCTTCCAGGTCATAGTAGCTAACTGTCCGGCCTCGCATGGCGTCGGTAACGGTCACCACTCGGCAGACCAGGTTACCATAGCCTTCGATTCCCACGGTCTGGTAGGACTCGACAGTGTCGATCCGGTTTCCCTTGGGATCGATCACCGTCACCTGGCGTCCGGGATCATCATATTCGTAACTGGTGGCGGCCCCGTCGGGCCTGGTGGCTTGGACTAGGCGGTGCTGCCCGCCGCTGCCGTCTTCCATCTCTTCATACTGGTAAAGGACCAAGACCGGGGTGTCGCCCTCGAAATACGGTAGAGACTCCGTCACCACCTGGCCCCGGCTGTTATAAGTCCGGGTGACCAGCACCGGCCTGCCGGTGTCCTGGTAAGGTCCGGCCCCGTCCGGCCGGGTAACCCGTTTCAGACGCCGGTCCGGGTAATAAACGTAAGTAGTCTTAGCGCCGTTGGGGTCCACGCTCTCGACAGTCAGCCCGGTGGCGGTTTCGATCAACTCGTAACTTTCATGTCCCAAGGCGTTCCGGGTGACCCGCTTTTTGTATTGCTCGTTCACAATTAACAGTTCGGTGATGGTAGTATTTCCAAAAGCATCGGTTACTCCGGTGGCGATGCCCTGCCCGTCGTAGTTCAACTTCACGGTTAAGTTTTTGGAACCGGACTCAGTGGGACGGACAATGGTGTCAATCTGGGTCAGATTACCTTTGGTTACGGCACCGTGATTTAAGTCGTCATAGTAATAAAGATTTTCCTTGGCTAAAACGCCGCTGCCCTCTTCGTAGCTGCGTTTCAATGTATTGACTATCTTACCGCTTTTACTATATTCGTAAGTCCGGGTAATAGTCCCGCTGAGATAGTTATCGTTCAGCTCCTGGACCTGTCTGGTCAAGTTGCCGTCATTGTCGTAATCATTCTCCACCTTAGACGATGGAGCGTTCTTGGGATTACTGGTAGTTGTCAGATGGGTCAATACTCCACCGGAGAAAGTATAATCATACTGGACGCTCCCCTCCGGGCCGGTTACCGACTGAACCAAGCCAAAGAAGTTCCGGTCCGCCGGATTATAGGTATAAACGGTAGCGCCATCGTTACCGGTGACTGTGACTTGGCTGTAACCCCGGAACTCCCGGCGGAGAAGATCATAAAGGCCACCTTGGTAACTGAAGGAGCAAATGTCATCGTCGGCGGTAATCTTCTCCACCGCCCAGCGATAGATGGCGGAGCCTTTCTTTTGAGGATCATCGCCATATTGGGAGGGAACTGCAATTCGGGTATAACTAACCTCAATTTGCTCGGCGCCGGATACCCGGGTCAACAAGTCGGTTTTAGTCTTATTAAGATAAACTCCGGAGAGGGTAATAATATCCTTAAATCCGTTATTGTCCACATCAGCAAACATTTCCAGAGCGTTCACATAGTTTAAAGCATTGTTATAACGGCAATCGGGCAGCAGGTTCAGATTATAACGGGTATCATTGGCGCAAGTCAATTGGCCGTTGACCCGGTCAAAGCTTATTTGGTCGGCTACTCCGTCGCCGTTCAAATCAACGTTTAAATTCATTTGGCGGAAAAACAATTCTTGCTCCCTGACGGCCTCCTCTTGGAAAGTGCCGTCCCCCTGGTTTACATGGTATCGGCCTTGAGAGAACAAATCGGGAAATCGGTCACCGTTGGCGTCCATCGGAATCGGCATAATATTAGTCCTAAACGGAGTCGGATCAACCATGCCGTCCCCATCAAGGTCGAGATAATCGGGGGTCTTGGTGTCGCCTTGAAAATCTTCCTCGGTCTTCCCCTTAAAACTAAACTCGCCTTGGCCGTCGTTCCAAAATATCAAATGTTCCTTTTCCACCCATCTAACAATGGTCCCTACCGGTATGTCCATACCAAGATATGAAGTAGTATGGTAAAGAGCGCCCGAGTAATAATAGACGGTCAATACAATATCTTGATAACCGTCTCCGTTAAGATCGAAAAACCGGGGATCGATTAATTGATTTATTTCGAAATTACTAAAAGACGCGCTAATATGAGTATCAGGGCTCTCATTATAATGATAGTAATGTTCTCCAAAGGAACTCCGGCTGTCGATAAAGTCATAGGCCAACTCCCAACCGCCATTACCGTCGTTTAAATAAATCTGCGGCAGAAAATCAATATCGAGATTTAAAAATGACGCCACCCATTCCCGGTTATGTTTTTGGACGTAGATATCCGGCAAACCGTCGTTATTAAAATCGCGGATCAAAACGGCATAATCCTTGATCCGGGGAAATTGGCCGGTAACATAATCCGCTAAAAAGCTCAACCCCCACTTGGCCGTAAACTCCCAACGGTTCCCACTGTCCAAGCTGTCTGAATCATAATTAAAGATAACCGGCTCCCCGTCCGAAGGCCGAACCGCAGAAAGTAAGCAACGACCGTTAGAGTTGCTGATCCGATATTCCAGAGTATAACTGAAGGAGTCGGAGGTAATACTTTGCAAACGTTTACGATAACATTGTTTCAAACCAGGCCAATAGGAAAGGGTTGGGTCCAAAGATTCGTTCTCCGAATGATTATAAAATTCATACTCAAACCGGACTTCTCGAAGTATCTTTAAGTTATCCTGATACTTAACGGATGTCAGATATGAAACACCCTCAGTAGCAGCAACCGAATTATCATAGGTATAGGTTACCGTATTACCATTGGTATCCCGCATCCGGGTCAAAACCCATAAATAAGTTCCTTGGGCTTTTCCTACCACCGGCGAAAACAACAACTCGGTCCCGTCCCCTTCATAAACCCGCCATTCGCCGGCGGCGGAACCTTCAATTCGCAATGTCCCCTGATCCGGATGGCCGTTTGCGTCAAAGAGATATTCCTTGCCATTTAAAGTAAGGATGAAGGAGTCACGCCCATCATACCAGGGAGTCCCTTGCCGGTCATTGCGGCGGATTTGATTGTAACCAATCATGCTCCAGCCCACGCCCAGATATGTCTCCCGGTTAATTTCACTGTTATAAACCAAGGCGATGACCGGCTCCAATCCATTGATCCCAGTCGGCGTCTCAATCGGATACCTGTACCCGAAATTTCCTTGAAACAGCGGATTATCCAAATCAACCCTTTGGTTCTCAAAGTGTAAGGGCTGCCGGTTCATGATGGTTTCTGAGCTTAACCCCCAGCCAATTGATGGCAGGATTAATACTATCATCAGCAAACTAACTAAACCGATAAATCTCATTTTATGTCGCATTACGAATCCCCCTTTGATTGACGGGCAATACCGAAATTTTTTAAATAATAATTACTCGTTCATCATCACATCGCCAACCGTCAACACCGTTTCCGGATCGTCTCCGGAGAGAACTTCCAATCTAATTCGCGATGGTTGCTCGCCAAGTACAAAGACCCAATCTTCAGGTTTTATTTGAATAAATTCTCCCGCTCTAGCGAAGACTTGCCCCTTTAAGGACGCCAACACTTGATTGGAACCATCCAATAAACTGATTCGGAGCCAAAGAATGGAGTCGCTTCCGCCTGCCAGAATCTCGGCGTTGACTCTTAATTCGCCCGTTGTTACGTCAAATGCCGGATTAATCCCAACAATCCGGACCTCAGGCAATTCAATCTCGGGTTTCAGTTTAATCTCAAGATTAACTGCTTGAGTTATCTCAATAATACCTTGGTAGTCCAAATAACCGGGAGCGGTTACCGTAACCGGATGAGACCCGGCAGGTAATACGGCAGTGCAACCCAGACCGTATTGGACCAAAGTCTCGCCGTTCAGTTTAATCAATGCGTTCCATATCGGAGTGCCCCATTTTTCATTTATGACCCGGATGTTTACCGGATACTTGGCGATATTTTGTTTCAGTTTCGGCAGTTGGATCTCGGTCACTACCGAAGTGGCCCGATTGCTACTAACAATCCAACCCACTTTTTGCGGAGTTTCCGTAATCATCGTTTTACCCGCTAAGGTCCATGGATCTCCTTCCGAATACCGATATTCCAAATTGTACACGTCTCCAACCTTTCGGATCCTTAGTTCTACGGTAGTCGCGTTATTCTCAACTCCGGCTACCTTCTTTTCCCAATCTCCTCGCAGGCTGGTCCCATTATAAAAACCCCATTGTAAAATCTGATCAGGACTAAAGTAAACCATCAATCGGCTTCGGAAAACAACGCCTGAGGTGAATTCTCTTAAAGTGGCGATAGCGCTTAACGACCAGTCGCCTGTTAAATCAAGCTGTGCCGGATCCTTTCTTAACTGGGGAGCATGGTCCTTGGTTAATGTGAAAGGATAGGCTTTATCTCCAGGGAGGCGTAAAGATATTTGGTTATCGCTTTCAATCCTATATTCCGGACCGCTAATCGGCGTATACCATTCCCAACCTGCCGGCAGTAACCGCTTAAACCGTAATTCATTGAATACTGCATTACAAAAAGTAGCGGTGGCTGTTTTAACGGCGACGCCGATCCGTATCGGTATAATCGGAGCTTCAAAAACATAGGCCGTATTCCAAGTCTCGTTTGTTGTGTCCAAATACTCGAAGTTTATCAAGCTGCCTGTTTTACGAACCCTTAAATTAACCGGAAGTTGTACCCCTGAAAAGTCGGCAATCCCTATATTGCCTCGTTCCAATCGTAAACCCGAATCCGTTATACCCCAAGAAATGATGTCAGTTGCGGATAATAACACTTGGATTCCGGCTAGATAATGTTCTTCGTTTTTCAGGTCAATCATTGAGACTTCGGTGGCAATACTCCAGTCAATATCGCCTACGGCTTGCCGTAGCCCTGATGTGAGATGATCCTGGTTGGAATCGTCAAAATAAGTAACATCGGAAACATTAACCGCGATACTGTCCTTGCCCAACACTTGATAAGATGTTCCAGGCGTCCCGGAATCCCAAGTCCATTGCTGATCCAAATCTTCAGTTGTTTGTTCAACCATAATATTGCTAAATTGAGCAACTACATTCTGTGGTGCATCGGTTCTAGTCACCATACCGATTTCAACCACAGGCAAAGTAAGATCGGTTTTACCCAAAACCAGCCAACTACCATCGCTTTGCAACCGGTAACTAAAGATAAATCTAGTCCCCTGCCGTTCAATCAACAATTCCAACGGTTCGGCGGAGTTGAGGGTAACGTTAAAGAGCATTTTGGTCGAACGCCTTACTACCAACTCATTCCCTTCACATCCGAAATAAATCCGATCATAATCAGGCAAAGTAACCATTAAGCCGGTGAAGAAGGAATCTTCCGAATTCTCGATTACTTCCTGTAAAGCGCTGAAACGCCAGTTCATGCCGGTAATGTCTTTTCGAATTATTTGCGGAGCATAATCCCTACTTTTATTTTGTCTAAAGGTCCTACTATCCGGCACAGTCATTATAAAGGCATTCTTAGCAGTAACCTGGTAACTTGGACCTTCAACCGGTTGACGCCATTCCCAGGCTTGATCCATTTCAGGTTTTTCAATAACCATGAAACCAATATATTCCGTCTGTAACGGCTGGGGCTTTGACCAAGTACGGGAATATACTCCGGCTTTAACCGGTTCATCGGTTAAGATCCGGCTGCCGCCAAGCCGCCAAGGTTCATCGGTTGAACCCCGATATTCAAAATAAAGAATATTCCGTTCTTTCCTTAATCTCAAGCGGACCTGAGTTTCACCATAAGAAATCTTAATGGGTTTGTGGTTGCGATTCGTTAAACCCAAATTCGCGCCCTCATAATACCCCCAACTAATAACTTCATCCCCTTGAGTCACTAAAATTCCACTGGCAAATTGACTTCCATCAATAAAATTCTCTAATTTTACTATAGTCTCCGCCGTCCAACTATTAGAAGGCATTTCCCGCAAATAACCAGGAGGCGGATCCTGTGTCCAGTCATAAATCAAAAGATCGGATAAAGCGAGACGGTACTTATCGCCCAAGTTCTCCCGCTCCGCTTCGTTAGTGCCGCAATCGCTCCAGTAACCTTCGACGAAATCGCCTCGCAAGACTGTTCCAATGTAAAACTTAAACTCAAAAACTCTGGATACTGCATCGCCATTAACGGCAACGGCTTTGATCAGCGTTAGTTGATCGACGGAAATCGGTCCGGAATACAAAGGAGAAGTTCCAGGGACCGGATCAGTCCCGTCAGTGGTATAATAAATCGGTAGATTAGACGTTCCGGTGAAAAGGCTGACTTTTATCGGTGTATTATGCTGGCCTTGGTCTGGGTCTGTAGTTATTTTTCCCGCTGTTGCCTTCACTATCTCAGAAACGGTCATGCTTTCCTCGCCGTCCCAATTAACGGTGGAAACCGTGTATTCATAAGTTTTAAAATCTTCCACGTTCGTATCGGTGAAACTCTCTCCGAATACCGCGGAATTAATAACTTTAAAATCTTCTTCACCAGCCAAACGGCGGCGAATAATATAGTATAAACCATTTGCCGCCTGGACCCACTTTAAAGTGATGCCTTCTTGCTCTTCGTAAGCTTTGACAAAATGCGGGCAATCCGGGATAATTGTCGAACTAAATTTAACGTTACCTCCGGATTGGACTAATTCTTTATTACAGCACACGCCCGAGATCAACGGCATAAACTTAACCGCCAACGATATTTTTTCACCGGGTTGCAGAGATTCTTTTCGGACAATCAAATCCGGTATATTGGATAAGAGAACCAAAGTTTCATCAAGAATTTCAACTTCATCAATTTGAAGATAAGCATCATAAAATGGTTTATTGCCGGTATTGACCAGTTCAAACAACATATCGAAAGGTTGATTGCGGTAAATCAAATCCGGCGCAAATGTCTTGAGGACCAATTTTGACGGGTCTTCCACTTGAATCGGATCCTTCAAGACCGCCGTATCTTTAATCTCGGTGCCGAAAGGATTAAGAATACCCAAATAATCAATGGCAGGCTGATACGAACCACCTTCATCGCCCCGGAGGACCCAAATAATAGTTTTTTGCGATTGTCCCGAAATGCTCCCGGCGTCGACTTGCATGGTCAGGTCGAAGAATGGCGCGGTAGCTCTTGCCCCGTTTCCATTCCCCGCCTTAAGAACCGTACGTGAGGTTTTCCCTCATACGGCTCACTAGTCGAGTTCTTGTAACGGTTTATGGTTCCGTC
>JAAYEK010000069.1 GCA_012728785.1 Bacillota bacterium
CGTAAGCGTAGCAATGTTTCGGGTATATTTGGAGGAAATAGGGATTGAACCCATCTATGCGGCTGGACATAGCCTCGGTGAGATCTCGGCGCTCACTTGCGCCGGAGGCTTGAAATTTGAGGATGCTTTAAAAATCGTCCAAAAGAGAGGCAGGTTCATGCAAGAAGCGCTTCCTCAAGGATTGGGAACAATGAGTTCTATAAGTGGAATTGAAAAAGGATTAATTGAAAGCGAATGCCGTAATTGCTGTACTAATGGAGAGATTGTGGTCATTTCCAATTATAATTCTCCGGAGCAAATCGTTATTTCGGGGCATAAAAATGCTGTCGCTAAAGTATGTGAGAAGTTATCAGAAAGTGGCGCGATGTTTACATTCTTGAATGTGAGCTCGGCGTGTCACAGTCCATTAATGCAATCCGCGGCGCAAAATTTATCAATGGAGCTTACAAAATATACATTCAAAGAAATGAAATGGCCTGTTATTTCAAATGTTGATGCCTTACCTTATATCCACTCAAGTGAGATTGTCGACAAATTAATACGTCAACTTGAAAGCCCTGTTAGATGGAAAGAATCTATGGACTATATATCTAGACAGGGGATTACACATGCTATCGAAATCGGGCCCAAAATCATATTAAAAAATTTAATGAAAAAGAACGCTCCTGAAATAATTACATTTTCAT
Source organism: Bacillota bacterium (assembly GCA_012728785.1). GTDB lineage: Bacteria > Bacillota > UBA4882 > UBA8346 > UBA8346 > JAAYHS01. Next base: position 687 of record JAAYEK010000069.1, read on the forward strand.
ATGATAAACCGGTTGATATCCAATCCATAAAAAACATTTTTAAAAATGAGATTAAAGCTGGTAATGAAGTAACAAAAAACCAAACAGTAGTGGCAATGTGTTTGGCAGCCGCTGTCTGTACCCGTAACCGCAATTGGAATAATGATCAATACCGGAAAGGCGTTATTGAGCCCTATCAAAGAATCAAAGAAATCTATAATTCCTTTATCAATCAGGCAAAGGAGCCAACTGTTGCTCAAATGAAAGATGCGTTGAATTTGCTTCGCTCCATATTTAACACTAAAAAAGTACCGATTAAAGAGCAAAATGAAAGGTTTATCAATATAATTGAAACCACTGGAACAAAACAGATGTTTAGCGATTTTGAATGCGAAATTGGCGGTAATTATACTCAAAGTCTTGAAGGGATATTGGTGAAATGAAAAAGAACCTTTTAAATATAGATAGTGAAACGATTCAAGCAGATTTCACCAGTCTTGAAAGAATTGCCAAAGATGCGATAGCGATCATCGGGATTGCCGGCAAGTTTCCGATGGCCGAAAACATCGAAGATTTTTGGAATAATTTGCGAAATGGAATCGATTGTATTTCCGATCTCCCGGAAGCGCGGAAGAATGACTGTGAAGCTTATTTGCGTTTTAAAGGGGAAGAAGTAAATCAACAATATATTAAAGCCGGGTTTTTAGCGGAAATCGATAAATTTGATTTTAAATTTTTCAAACTCTCACCTAAGGAAGCGAGTTTAATGGATCCGATCCATCGGCTTTTTTTGGAGACTGTTTGGCAAACGCTTGAAGATGCCGGATATGGCGGCCAGAAATTAACCGGAAGTAGAACCGGGATTTATCTGGGATATGAACCTAGCTTGATGGATTCTTACGGCAGGATGATCTATGATGTTGAGCGTTCATCATTACAGATATGCGCTGCCGGTAATATTCCGGCTTTGATTCCCAGCCGGATCTCTTATGCATTAGATTTAAAAGGGCCGACTCTGATGATTGACACCGCTTGTTCCTCCTCATTAGTGGCCGTACATTTGGCATGCCAAGGTCTTAGAACCGGCGATTGTGAGCTGGCGATAGTTGGTGGTGTAAAGATTAACCTTTATCCAATTCATAACCCGGAGGAAAAATTAGGGATAGAATCAACCGACTTTATAACTAAATCATTTGATGAAGATTCCGATGGCACCGGTTCCGGTGAGGGAGTAGCGGCTGTGTTATTAAAGCCCCTTTATAAAGCTATACTGGACAAAGATAGTATTTACGCGGTTATTAAAGGGAGCGCTATTAATCAAGATGGAAGTTCCGCAAATCTAACGGCACCGAACGCTCTAGCGCAAGCGGACGTAATCGAGCAAGCCTGGAAACAAGCGGGTATTCATCCGGAAACGATATCATATATTGAAGCCCACGGCACCGGAACCAAAATTGGAGACCCTATTGAAATAGATGGGATTACGAAAGCCTTTGAGCGGTATACCGATAGAAAGCAGTTTTGCGGTTTGGGTTCTACCAAAACAAACATTGGGCATTTATATGAAGCCTCCGGTATTGTTGGATTGATCAAAGCCGCCTTGGCTTTGAAAAATGCCGAGTTACCTCCGATCATTCATTTTAATACACCCAATCAAAGGATACTTTTTGAAGAATCCCCGGTTTATGTAGTTGATCAGTTAACACCTTGGGAAACTGAAGGATACCCTAGAAGATGTGGGGTTAATGCCTTCGGTTTTAGCGGGACCAATTGCCATGTTATTCTCGAAGAAGCTCCAATTATTGAAGAATATGAAGCAAACGATAACAATGATACTTTACATGTTTTTACCATATCAGCCAAGAGCAGCTCTGCTTTGAGTAGCTTAATCACGGAATATCGCGATTATTTTAATAAAGTCGAAGCTCTGGGGATTAATAATATCTGTTATACGGCTAATACCGGTAGAGGACATTATAGTCATCGGTTGGCAATAATTGTTAACAGCTATTCAGATTTAAAAGAAAAGCTTAATCAATTGGAGGTTTCAAAAATTATTGGAAATTTGGGAACCGGGGTTTATTACGGAGAACACAAGATGGTAGGTAACAAAACCGCTAAAGGGGAGAATGATTTAACTGAAAAGGCGAAGCAGGCTTTGACAAATCTTTCGATGGAAAGGATCCGCGACTTTTTAGTTAGTGGTAAGTCAAGTAGGGATGCTTTGGATGAAATATGCCAATTGTATGTAGGAGGCTCTGATGTTGATTGGGAAAGCATTTATCAAAATGAAAAAGTAAAAAAAGTTAGACTGCCGGTATATCCTTTTGATAGGACAAGATGTTGGCTGGATATCCCCAATCAGGAAGTGCAGTATGAAGATACAGGGCTTTATTATTCAATAATTTGGAAACCGGAGGAAATTATTGATAACGAGCTAAAAGAATTTTACGCGGAAAATATGATGATTATTAAGGATTCGTCCAGCAAGACCATTGACGAAGATGCGCTTTCGTTCTTAAGAAAAAGATGCAAAACATTGATTGAGGTTGAAATAGGGCGGGGATATCAGAGAGTAAATGAGCATAAGTTTATCATTGAAAACATAGAAGACGATTATCTTACTTTATTAAGTGAGTGTCAGGGAATTGGTTTAAATTCGATTGTTCATACTTTAACTTTAGACAATAAAGAGTCGGTTGCTTCGGTGGAAGACTTAAGCGAAAACTTAAATTGCGGGCTTTATAGTTTGTTCTATTTAAGCAAGGCCTTAGCTAAGACTTTGATCAGCGGAGAAATCAAATTATTTTTGTTATCTTATTGTACAAGTGAAGCAACGGGTAACGAGAAACTTATCAAGCCTGAAAATGTTGCAATGTTTGGCTTGGGAAAAATAATTGAGCGTGAAAATCCCGAGATTAGATGTAAGTGCATTGATGTGGATGATAATTTTAGTATTGAAAATATCTACGCTGAGTTCCAAGATTTTAAAAATGGTCAAGTAGCATACCGCGACGGTAAACGATATATCGAAGAATTTAGAGAGGTTGACTTATCCGATAATAAGCTGAAGGATGAATATAAGATTAGAGATACCGGAGTTTATATTATTACCGGTGGAGCAGGTGGAATTGGGCTTGAGGTTGCGAAGTATTTATCGAGTCGAAATAAGGTAAAACTTGCCTTCATCAACCGTTCCAAAATGCCGGAACGAGAAAACTGGGAGGATATAGTTGCTCAGAATGAAGATCGTAAATTATTGAGTAAGATTTATGCCGTTCAAAGTATTGAAAAGAACGGATCGGAAGTGGTTTGTTATAGCGCAGATGTTTCCAATTTTAATGAGATGGAAGGAATAATAAACGAACTCAGACTAAGATATGGAAAGATTAACGGTATCATTCACGGGGCTGGTGTTCCGCCTTATGGATTCATTAGTGATAAAAGCATCAAATCTTTCAGCCGGGTTATTGGCCCTAAAATACAAGGCGCGTGGATTTTGGATCAATTGACTCAGGATGATGAGTTAGACTTTTTGGTGATGTTTTCATCGGTAGCGGCGATTTTTGGCGCTCCGGGCCAAGGTGATTATACCGCCGCCAATTTATACTTGGATTCCTTTGCCTCGCTGTTGAACAAAAGAGGGCGAAGGGCTTTGACGATCGATTGGGTTCAATGGCTGGAAACCGGAATGGCGGTTGATACAAAAGCAAATGTTAATACCATATTCAAGGCGTTACCAACTGTACAAGGCATTGAAGCTTTTGAGAAAGTATTAGCGACCGATTTAAGCCGGGTATTAGTTGGGGAAATTGATTATGGTAAAGAGATGGTTTTATTACTTGAAAAATATCCAATTAATTTATCTATTAAGCTTAGACGAAACCTTGAAAAACAAAAAAAGTCACTGGGAGCAAAGAGTAATAATCACAAAACCCAAATTGATAAAGTTAAAGTGGATTTAAAAGGTAGAGATAATAACCAATATACGGAGATGGAAAAAATGGTCGCCCAGATTTGGGGGGAGGTTTTAGGGTACCAAGAATTGAGTATTGATGATAACTTTTACGAGCTGGGCGGCGACTCTATTTTAGCGATTAAAATTGGGAGCCGGATTAGTAAGCTAATTAACAAAAAATTGAATTTTTCCGATGTTGCTACATTTGCCACAATTTCAGAGTTAGCAAAGTACCTTGAAGAATTGGATCTAAATCAAACTGAAGATTTGTATCTTAAGGCAGTCAATTTTGAACTCTAAGTTAAGTGACAAGAGTGGGGTTGAGCAAAATAATATCCAATTTTAAATTGATTGTTGAAGACTGTTTTACTTGTCTAGATATCGTGGTAGCCTCAATATTATCTTGGATGGGATATCGCTATGAGTTGATGTTCATTAATTCATGGGGGTTTTCCTTTAAACCGGCTCCTTCCGGTCTAATCAGCGACGGACTTAGTGACTGTGCCGGAGGCATATGGCACCCGTTAGAAGTCTATCAAGGGATCAAACTGATTACTAAGAATCCGGAAGTTCAAGATGCTTTATGTTTCATAAGAGAGGAACTCCGCAATAATCGGCCGGTCATTTTAAATACTGATACTTATTGGTGTCCCTGGCATGAGTTTTACCAAAGAATCCGTCGGCCTCATTGTCTTATTATACTTGGGATTGATGATGAAAGTAATATTTTGTATTGTATGGACAAGTTTACTCAGCAAGCTAAAGAGGGTCCCAGTGAGATGTCTTTTAAAGACTTTAGCAGTGGCTATCAAAGTATAATGACTATCAGTTTAGGTAAACCCATTTGTGAAATCGATGGGCGGAAAATCATTCGGGAAGCTGTCTTATGTACGAAAGGCCAAACAAATTATGATCTGTTTTATGCTTTGAAAAAAGGTGATTTCTGTAAGAAAGCGTTTCTGGCCTTTAAATTAAGACAAAATAAATACAGCAAGCCAAATTGTATTCGCGAGATGATGGTATTTGCTCAAAAAATAAGTGAGTCAAGTTTAGAAAATGAAAAACGTCTTGACTTACCATTAGAACGGAATCCCTTACTAATGAAGTTGATGCTGATAGCTAACGGACGGAAAAAATTTGGATACCTGATGAAATATTTAGCCGAAGAATATAAAATCGAAAGCTTAACTTATTTTTCCAATATTATGTTCATTATCGCCTCCCTTTGGCAAGACGTATTAAGCCATTTATATAAATATCTTAAGACTACAGATATTAAAGAAAAAAGTCATTTTTATAGAGGCGTAAGAACCATGGCGCTTTTTGAAGAGATGTTCTTGAATATGCTGATTAAACATTATTAGTTAAGCAAAACGATATTGCAGCAAATAATAAGGCGAGGAGTAATCTCAATGATTTTAAATCACCCTAAATTATATTTATTCAAAAATAACTCAGGTAAGTCATTTATATATTCCGGTTATACTGGTTTTATTTTGGAAGATAGTCCTCGGATTCAAAATCATCTTGAAAATATTGAGTTTGATGAAGAAGTAGATAGATATTTGCTAGGAGAATCGGGAGAGGACCCCTTTTTGGAATCCTTATTACCCACAAAACCATTTGTAGATACAATATTGTTTTTTGTAACCAATCAATGTAATTTGGCTTGCTCATATTGCTATGAAAGAGCTAATAATGTACATAACTTGAAAAAATTAGACATTAAAACATTTAAGACAACAGTATTGTATTTTATTGAAAATTTTGAACACCAAAATGTTATCAATATTGGTTTTTTTGGTGGTGAACCATTACTGAACTTCCCTTTGATTAAAGAAAGTATTAAAGTTTTAAAAGAAATTAGTAGTACTCGTAATATTATTTTTCATTATTGTATTACCACTAATGGTACATTGCTTAATGATGAGATAATTGACTTCTTAATAAGTCATAATGTCAATATTGGGATTAGTATTGACGGAACTGAGACGTTACATGATTTACATCGAAAATTTTTAGATGGTAGGGGCTCTTATCGGGTTATTATTGAGAATGTTGCTAAGTTAGCCAAATATTGCAATATTACTGCCCAAATAACGATTACTGATTATAAGATTGATCTAATTGAACTGTATCAGGAACTGGAGAATAATGGGTTTAGCGCTATAAAAACCGAATGTGTGGTCAGCCCAAAATTTAAAAATTCCTCAGATGACCTCCAGTGTTTTTCAGAAAATTTACAATTGTTTGCGGATTATTTCATTAGTAATTTGAGAAAAAAAAGAATTATTAAATATATTGATCTATTAGGAGTATTAAAAAACTTGCATTTCGGTTCGTCTAGATTTTTACCGTGTAATACAGGATTTAATAAATATAGTGTGGCTACAGACGGATCAATTTATTTTTGTCAACGATTCATGAATCTTCCTGAATTTAAATGGGGAAATGCCATAAAGGAATTAGATCTTAAAAAAAGGGAACAATTTTTAAAGAGACATATCGTAACAATGAGAGGTTTGGGTCGCTGTAAGGATTGTTGGGCACAACGAGTTTGTGGAGGGACCTGTTATCATGCTTCGTATGTTGAAACAGGAATCACGGAACGGATAAGTGAATTGTATTGCGGATTCAGAAAAGTAATATATGAAAAAGC
>JAAYEK010000070.1 GCA_012728785.1 Bacillota bacterium
CTCTTGCAACTGATTCTCAATCTGTTCGCGTTCTTGAAACAATAATGAAAGTTTCAATGCACAACTTATTTGAAACACGATCGATTCAAACATATAATTATCCGGCACGTTAAATTCCAAGAGAATCAAACCTAAATGTTCACATTCGACAAAAAGCGGATTCAAGATTAAAGTATATCTTTTCCCTTTGGGTAAAAACTTATTTTTTAGAACCATTTCTCCCGAAAAACGGCAACTCTCTTTCAAGATCCAGTCTTCGCCCTTATAAGCCATTACCAAATTTACCATCCGGGGATTCTGCCAGATATCAGTCTGATGATAAATGATTGGCTTATCATATAAATAAACATAACAGTTCTTAACACCCATGGAACGAAGTATTGGAATGACCTTTTGCAACTGCTCGCGATAATCGTGGCTCCTGGATACCATTTCCACTAATAATCCTCTTAAATAACGTATTTGTAAATGGCTAGCATTCAACTTTTCTCTTTGTATTCTAAATGATATTTCCGTTATCAAGATTCTTATCTTTTGGAAAAAGTCATCGGCTAAAAAACCGCTTTTATCGGCTAGAATTGTACTAATCCATTCTTCTAAATAAGTAATAGTTTTTTGAATCGTTAAAATATCGTTATCGGTTAAGTTACTAATATCGATGCTTGATTTAAAACTGCACAGTAGCTTTTCAGTCTCCTCAAGCTCTATGTTTTCCCGGTTAAATAACAAGAAACAATCCGTAATAAATATTTTTAGGAAATCAAGTTTAATAGTATCATTTTGACCAAATAACTTTTCCTTGAAAGTATCAATAATTTGGCCTATTTTTAAATCCCCTTCGACTACCGCCCCCAATTTATAATTCAATTGAGAGGAATTATAAGTTTGTATTGTTTCCGAAAGGCACCCACAGGATTCTCTGATGACCATTTCCGTATTTAAAATAATATTATCCGGTCGCTTTCCGTTTATTATTTCTATTGCCATTTCCAAAGCTTTCTTCGACAGATCGTAAATGGGCTGTTTAACAGTGGTCAAGCTTGGACTTGAGCATTTGGCTCCTTCCCCATTATCAAACCCAGTGATGGCAATCTCCTTCGGGATCAGAATATTTCTCTTTTTAAGCGCTTCCAAAACACCTAAAGCCATTTCGTCATTGGAGGCCACGATCGCATCAAAAGAGACTTTTCTTTCATCTATTAGAATTTTAATTGCTTTATCTGCTGAAAAAACTGTAAAATCTCCCGGAATTACCAAATTCCGATCGTACTCAAATCCGTTTTCATATAAAACTTCACGATAAACTACTAACCTTTCTTCCGCTTCGTTATGTCCATCAGGACCTTTAATAAAAGCAATCCTCCGTTTATTATGAGTATTGATTAAATGATTGATAATCTGTTTTAATCCGGTGCGATTATCAATCACAATACTTGGGACACCTTCTATAGGTACTCCGATACTAACGAGGGGAAGCGGTTTATAACTCAAACAAAATGCGACCAATTCTTCTCTGGAAATAGGGCCGTATAGGGACGAGGAACATATAACCAACGCATCTGCATTTTTATGATTAATAAAATCATAAATTACATTATAATTGTATTGGTTAGTATAAGGCATTTTAAGCGTCTTTCCAGGCAAGACAAACAAATTAACGTCATTCTCCTCAGCCGCATCAGTAACCCCATTATATAAGGCCTCAGAATAATCCCCTTCAAGTTCAGTCATAAAAAACGCGATGGTATGACGCTTTTGGGTTGCTCGTGCCATTGTAAAACCTCCAATAAAAAACGCTCAAAATTATAAGAAATATGAATCAAAAGAACTAACCTCCTAAAATAAAGGAACTTTAATCATTAAATTTTATGTGTTATGGCAAACCAGCAGCGTATGTTGGCTTTATTGAAGAAGGTTTTCTTTTTTACGTTTCTTCTCTTCATAAAGGACGCTATCAGCCTGGCTTATTAAGTTTTCCAGCGTTGTCTCATCGTCGCTTTTAAATGAAACAGCTCCGATAGTAATTGATAATTCATATACTTTTCCCGATTGGGAATTATATTCATCAGTATATTTTTGTAATCTTTTTTTTATGGTAGGCAATAGTTCCATATTCGTATCGGCTGTAAAAATAGTAAACTCATCTCCCCCTAACCGCGATACAATATCTGCGGATCTAAAGGTTCTTACTAAGACATCTCCCATAGCTTTAATTGCAATATCACCCTCATCATGCCCATATTGGTCGTTAATTTTTTTCAGACCATCCATATCGGCAAAGAACAACAAACCGTCTTTACCCCTTTTTCGGGCTAAGTTTAAACTCTGTTTGGCCAAAGTGAGAAAACCTCTCCGGTTATAAAGTCCGGTAAGTTCATCAGTCTGTGAGATATTATTGAGTTTTTCATTGTACTCCGCTAACTCTTTGACTGCTTCCTGTAAACGGTCATCAATCTGCTGGCGCTCATAAAACAACAGCGATAACTTCAAAGCGCAACTCATCTCAATTACGATTGACTCAAACATATAGTTGTCCGGCATATTAAATTCCAAAAGAATTAAACCTAAATGCTCATCTTCGACAAATAGCGGATTAAGCATTAACGTATACCGTTTTTGCTGAGGCAACCACTCATTGTTAAGTATGTTTTGCCAGGGAATCCGATGATCACCTTTGAGTAATTCCAAACCCTCATTATTATAAGCCATTACCAAATTTACCATCTTGGGGTTGCGCCAAATGTCGCCTTTCCGATATATAACCGGTTTATCGTATAAATATATATAACAATTATTAATACTCATTGAGCGTAGCCGCGGAATGATCGAGTATAATTGCTCGCGGAAATCGTGGGTCTTAGAGACCATCTCCACTAATAGACCTCTTAAATGCCTGATCTCCATATGATGGGAGTCCATCCTCATTCCTTGTATTTTTAGTAACACATCAGTTAATAAAACCCGTAATCTTTGAAAAAAGTCTTCTATAATTTGACTGTTGTTATTCTTGTTTATTTTTTCAAGCCATTTTCGAAGGATAGTGAGGGTTTTTTGGATTATTTGAATGTCGTTCTCATTTAAATGTTTGATATCGTTTAACAACTCGAAACTTCGCAAAACCTCTTCGGTTTCTTGGTGATCAAACCCATAACGGGTAAATACCCGAAAGCAATTTAAAATAAAAGGCCGTAGAAAACTCAGGTTACCAACTCTGGTTTCGGTTGGTACTAAATTTAGACTAATAAACCGGTCGGTGATTTGTTCCGGTTTAAAATCGCCTTGGGTCATTGCATCAAGTTCCGTATCGATTTGATTACCGGAAAGGAAAGATTGCATGTTTTCAGAGCGGCAACCGCAAGACTCGCGAACCACCATCTCCGTATCTAGGATAATATTATCCTGCCGGTTTCCTTTTATTAATTCCAAGGCCATTTCCAATGCTTTTTTTGAATGCTCGTAAATCGGCTGTTTTACTGTAGTCAGGCTTGGGTTGGAATATTTTGCTCTGATACCGTTATCAAACCCGACAACCGATACCTGGTTCGGGATAGATATGTTTCTTTTTTTTAAGGAATCCAAAACCCCAAAAGCCATTAAATCATTGGCTGCCACTACTGCGTCAAAAGATACATTTCTCTCATCCAACAAGAGTTCAATGGCGTTTTCCACTGAATAGACAGTGAAATCTCCCGGAGCTACCAATAATGGATCGTAATCGAGTCCGTTCTCTTTTAAGGCTTCCTGATATGCCAAAAACCTTTCTTCCGCTTCACTATGTCCCTCCGGCCCTTTAATAAAGGCTATCCTACGCCGTTGATGATCTTTAATTAAATGGCTAATAATCTGTTTTAATCCGGTAGAACCATTAATTAAAACACTGAAAATGCCTTCAATAGGCACTCCGACACTAACCAGCGGGATAGACTGATAGCGCGAGCAAAATAATTCAAATTCAGCCTTGGTGATGAACCCGCATAGAACCGAAGATGCTATCACCAAGGCATCTACGTTGTGATGACACACAAATTCATAGATTACATTATAATTGTACTGGCCGGTATAATTCATTAAAATTGTTTCACCCGGCAGTATGATTAAATTTACATCATTTTCTTCCGCAGCGTCGATGATGCCGTTGCATAGGCTTTCGTTATAATCTCCCTCAAGCGCATTCACAAAAAAAGCTATGGTCGGACGTTTTTTGGTAATATTCGGCATTTATCCCACCTCCAAGCCTAACAGATAATCCCTTCCGTAACTTTCTTTAATAATTGCAAGATTAATCTATTCTATATATCGGTCAATTACTTTGATTTCTATAAAGAAAAACCTTCCTGTTTAGGAAGGTTTTTAGAATGGTAAAACTTTTCACTGATTCGCTTGGTTCAACAAGATATACTGTTCCAGCACTTAAACTCTACCCACCGGATGCCGCAGCACTGTTTTCCTAGTTTCCGGTTTACCCTTTCTCGGATCCGAAAGATAAATCTCATGGTGTTTTCCTCCACCCGCCAGCCGGTCCTTTAATCCGTTTGCTTCAATAAACGCCTCGACTTTTTTCATCGTCTCCGGCTCGGTGGAATAAGGCCCAATGTGCATTATCTGGACTGATAAACCTTCTTCAAAAGCCTCAAAACGGGCGCTTTCAACCGATAGTTCCGGCTTTTTCTTTTTCAATTCATTACACGACCACTTAAAAACCGCTTCATCGACAAACTCCGGCTGACGGATCATCACCGTCCATTTCCAGTTCTCTCTTTGCTCCAGCGAAAACAGACCGTGATCGATCCCCCACAACCCCTCCAGCGGCGGGACCACATACTCGAAATACCCTTCCGGCTGATCTCCTTTCATCTTACTCATCTTAATGGTAAAGGTCAGTCCGTAAAGAAGTTCGATTGCCCTCTGAAAGCTTGGATTATTATTGGGATCACCCCTTCCGTCGGTCATAATGAAATTCATGGAAGGAACCTCGATTAACATCGGTTCTCCCTTTGGCAAATATAAGTCCCGATACTCCTTTTTATAGTCAAATGCTTTTGTACTCACTAAATCGCCCCCTAAAACAAATGTTATCACACTAATCTTAATAAAATAAACCTGACAACTATATGTCAGGTTTAACGGGAGATTTTGTTTTCCCTTTTACGTTTCTTCTCTTCATACAGGACATCATCAGCCTGTCGAATCAAGTTTTCAATTGTCGCATTTTGATCGTTTTCAAACGGAACAGCCCCTATTGTAATCGATAGTTGGTATGGTTTCCCCGATTGAAGATTATACTCCTTGGTATAGCGATAGAGTCTTCGTTTGATTTTCGTCAATAAATCCAAGTCCGAATCAACTGTAAAAATGGTAAATTCATCGCCCCCAAGCCGCGCTATTATGTCACTGGCCCTAAAGGTCTTTACTAAGATGTTTCCCATTGCTTTGATGGCAATATCCCCTTCATCATGGCCATAGATATCATTTATCTGTTTCAGTTCATCCATATCGGCAAAGAACATCAGCCCTTTTTTCCCTTGTTTGCGGGCTAGATTCAAGCTCTGCCTGGCCAAATTCAGAAATCCCCTCCGGTTATATAAGCCGGTGAGTTCATCCGTTTGTGAAATTGTACTGAGTTTTTCATTAGAAGCCTCTAATTCTCTGACCACCTCATACAAACGGTTATTGATCTGTTCACGCTCGGAAAACAACAAGGAAAGCTTTAAAGCGCAACTCATCTCAACTATAAAAGACTCGAACAGGTAGTTGTCAGTCATTTTAATCTCTAAAAGAATCAACCCCATATGCTCGTCTTCAACGAAAAGTGGGTTAAATATTAGGGTGTATCGTTTCTTATCGGGTAAAAACCGGTTGTCTAAAACCTTTTCCCATGGCAATCGGTGATCTTTTTCCAGTAAAATTTGGTTTTCTTCATCAAAAGCCATTACCAAGTTTACCATCGCCGGATTCCGCCATAGGTCATTTTGATTATAGACAACCGGCTTATCATATAAATAAACAAAACAATTAGTAATCCCCATGGATCGAAGTCGTGGAATTATCGATTGTAATTGCTCATGATAATCATAACTTTTAGAAACCATCTCCACTAATAGTTTTCGCAAATGTCGAATCTCCAAATGGTGGAGATCCAATCTTTTCCCTTGTATCTTTAATAAGGTGTCGGTTATTAAGACCCTCAGCCTTTGAAAAAAATCCTCGACAATAAAACGCTCTTCAGCTTTTACCACGCTTTCGATGGATTCTTTAAGAGCAGTGATGGTCTTTTGAATTGTCAATATGTCATGTTCTTTTAAACTTCTGGGGTCGGAAAATTTCTTAAATGTCTTTAATAGGTTTTCAACTTCCCCAAGTTCGATTTGGTTACTGGTAAATACCCGAAAGCAATTAATTAGAAACGGTTTTAAAAAATTAAATTCCTCGCTGGATATACCGATTCTTTCATAATTTTCGGTGATGAACCGGTCAATTAATTGATCGATTTTCAGATTATCCTCATCAGTCGGTTCCCGTTTGGAATTCAATTGAGTTGAGTTAAAAGATTGCAAAGTTTCCGAGAGACACCCACAGGACTCTCTGATGACCATTTTGGTTTCCAAAATCACATTCTCAACCTTTTTGCCTTGTATTAATTCCAAAGCCAATACCAATGCTTTTTGCGCCAACTCATAAATGGGCTGTTTAACCGTAGTCAGACTTGGATTTGAATATTTGGCCCCTTCCCCATCATCAAATCCGGTAACCGAAACTTGCTCGGGAACCAAAATGCCCCTTTTTTGCAAACAATCCAAAATCCCCAGCGCCATTTCATCGTTGGATGCAACAATTGCGTCAAATTCGGCTTTCCTTTCATCAATTAATATCTTTAACGCATTTTCCACTGAAAAAATTGTAAAGTTGCCCGGAACTACCAAACCAGTGTCGTAGACAAGCCCATTCTCTTTCAAAGCCTGCCGGTACACTAAAAATCTTTCTACCGCTTCCACATGTTCATCCGGTCCTTTAATAAAAGCAAGCCTTCGTTTACCATGGTCTTTGATTAAATGGTTAAGAATCTGCATAAATCCGGTTTGGTTATTAGTAAGAACACATGAAATACCGTCAACAGGAATTCCGATGCTAACGATAGGAAGGGGCTTATACCGTAAACAAAAAGCGTCGAATTGGCTTTTTTTAATAAAACCGCTGAGAACTGAGGATGCCATAATTAGCGCATCCACATTTTTTTGGTTAACATATTCATAGATCACATTATAGTTGTATTGGCCGGCATAAGATAACTTAATTGTCTTGCCCGGTAAAATAACTAAATTGACATCATTATCTTCCGCTGCGTCAATCATACTGCCGCATAAGGCTTCGGTATAATCTCCCTCAAGTTCGTTAACGAAAAACCCGATTGTAGGACGTTTTTTTGTTTCTTTCGGCATGGATTACACCTCCATCAGCGGAGCTATCAAATGCTAATTTATTTTTCCGTATACGCGGCCAATACTTTTCTATATTAAAATTTCGGTGACAATAACGAAAAGCCTTCTTAAAAAGATATCTAAATATAATCATAAATTTTTAGGATTTTCTTTTAAACTCAGTCATTAAAATAGAAGTTATACAAGCCTATTATATCTCCCGCTGAGGCGCTGAGGTGTTGGTCATTCAGGATAGCCTATATTGGTTTTCCTCTGCGCCCCTGCGTCTCTGCGGGAGAATAAATGTATTTTGGCTGCGAAGACATCGGTTACTCTCCCACTGAATCTGCCGCTTTGAATGGTCTTCGTTGGGGGAGAGCGAGAGAGAGGCGACTTAATACATTTTCTAGATAGTCGCCCACCCCGGCCTGCCGGGGCACGTCAAAGGATGAAAATAATATTTTTTCTCTGTGTCTCAGTGTCTCCGTGGCTAAATTCTTTTATTTGACGCAGAGACACAGAGGCACGGAGAAAGATTAAAACAAAAGTATTTTCTAAGTAGCATTATTTTATAGGAACATACTTTTGGATCACTTCTTCCGCTGCTTTTACTCCGTCAACTGCGGAAGACATGATTCCACCCGCATAGCCCGCTCCTTCTCCCATGGGGTAGAGTCCTTCGATATTGGATTGACATTTCTCATCACGGTTGATTCTTACCGGCGACGAACTCCTGGTCTCAACGCCGGTCAAAATGGCCTCCGGCATGGCAAAACCTTTGATTTTTTTATCAAAGTAAACAAGCGCTTCTTTAAGGGTTTCAATCACATAATCAGGCAAGCAATCCTTAAGCCGGGCAAAGGTGACGCCCGGTTTGTAAGTAGGCTTGAC
>JAAYEK010000071.1 GCA_012728785.1 Bacillota bacterium
ATCTGTGGTTTTTATTATTTGTGTATTCGGCAAATATTGATTATGATAGGTGCCGGATATCGAAATTAAACAGCGGCACTTGGATAACTCTATTCCTGCGTGTAGTAATTGCATAACAGGTATATTCCAAGGACAGTAAGATGGAAAGGGAGCTAACAAAGGTAACATGAAATCGGCAGATAAAAATGTTGAAAAAGAAGTTTTTTGCATAAACTGCGGAAGTAGATTGAATGGAAGATCAAATAATTGCACAGAATGTGGGTATTCTTCGGGTGTATCTGCCGTTGCAATAACTGTAGAGAGATCTGATAAATGCCCAAATTGCGGGGATAATATTCCGAGTTTTACTGTGATATGTCCCAGCTGCGGTTCTGAAATCTCCTCTGCCGACGTACCGTCAGCTATTAAAGAGTTCTCTAACAGTATAAACAAGTTAGATAATACTATTGCCAGCAACTCGCATAAGCAATATTGGGAAAGTTGGGCACCGCTCATGCGTGAATTCTGGGTTGGTATAAATGTAATCCTGATTGGTATTCCTCATGTTTTATATTTGTTTTACCGTTTGATAAAGCCTGCCCCATTCAACGCGGCGGAAAGTAAAAAGGCTCAGTATATCAACAACTTCACCTTCCCCAACGACAGAGAGAGTATACTTGAGGGTCTCTTGTATATTAGATCTACTATAGCAGCGCTTTGCGCAAAAAAGACGGATCGCAACACTTTGCAATGGGTAAAACTATGGAAAAACAAGGCGACCTACCTCTTTGAAAAAGCCGAAATCATGTTCAGGGGCGATAAGATAGCCCACGATGCCTATGCCGCTGTCTTGAAAAGCGAAAAAAAGCTTAAAAATGTTCTGCTCATTAAAATTTTAATACCTTCAGTATTACTGGTTTCCTTTATCTTTTATGCTTCCACAAGTCATATGTTTGGACCTAAAAAGGCAGATGTAACAAATACTCCCAATACATTCGCGTGGCCTACATCGGGTTTAGCTCTTGAACTCCCTGAACCGCCCACAAATGTCGGAAAGATCCGCTTGAACGATGATAGGGAATTGTGGTTGGAGATGAACGACATCAGGCAATCGCAGTTTGAAAGATACGTGCAGAGATGCAAAAATAATGGCTTTACTATCGAGAGTAAAAAAACCGGCTACTCTTATGAGGCTTATAATGAAAAAGGCTACTTTCTCAGTTTATTCCATCATGCTTATATAATTAAGGATACGCTCTCGCTTCACATTAAAGCCCCTTTACCCATGGACAATATAATGTGGCCTGAAAGCGATATAGCAAAGCTCTTACCCATCCCTAAATCGTCTTGTGGCTATATTGAAAGCGAATCCCTTGATGGCTTTGTAATATACATAGGTGAGATGACAAAGGACGACTTCGGAGACTATGCCGATGCCTGTTACGAAGCCGGATTTAAAAAGAATCACACAAGAAGCGATAAAAGTTTTACCGGTTACGACATGGAAGGCAACTATGTTGAGTTGCAATACATGGGAAACAAGACGGTGTCTATTAAAATTCAAAAACCATAATAAGTGCCTTGCAGCCTTGTGTTTAATTCGTTTTTGTAATTCATAGGGCTCACCTTTCATATTTTGCAAACTGAAATTGGTTAATTGTGAGATGGTAAAAAAAACCTTGTTGCCCCTGCAACTAAAGAAACAATAGAGATGTAGGATACAAAAGGTAGTGAACGGAGGAGATTACCGATGGACCTCGAGGTCCATGCCGGGGATTTTGGTTTTATGTTCAAGTAATTTGGGCGGCGCGTCGAGCGCGAAGACTATTTCCACTTAAGTACAATCTTGCAGATCCATCATTTTCCAGGAGTGCGGATTCTTCTAATAAACAATCGGTATTGATACAGTCGCTTCTGCGCATATTCCGAAAATCTGCCAAATTGTCCTTGACTCTCCCCTTGGGGCAGGTGTTACACTATCGTTGCTGCAGCAAAAAGAAGAAAAAGGATTAATAATGCTCAAGATAGGCGAGTTCTCCAAATCAACAGGAATGACCATCAAAGCGCTTCGTCACTACGAAAGCCTTGGTCTGATCCGTCCGTATTGGATCGATAAATACAC
>JAAYEK010000072.1 GCA_012728785.1 Bacillota bacterium
ACTTCCTCCGGATCATAAGGGTTTTGTAATTCAGCTGGGACCTTGATTTTAATCTCTAATTTATGGAAAGACTTGATATTTCCCATTTCCAGATTGTCAACGGTCCCCACGCTTTTGGCGGAAGTTGACTTCCATCCCCAAAATGAACCCAGGAACAATAGCGTAGCACAAATTATCAGCTTTCTACCTTTCATTCAGATCCCTTCTTCAAAAATTAGTCCTCACCCCGATTCACCGGGACAATCGAAACTATGGAGACAAGTTTTTACTCTGTGCCTCTGCGCCTCTGTGGCTATACCGTGATCTTATAGTCATCTCGCCTATTTCTCCAGCCGGACAATTACTTCCATACAAGCGCGGCCATTATGGTAAGGGCACTTCCAAGGGCCAACTTTATCATGGTTTGAATTGGGAAGGCCGTCCTTGAAAACCTCCCCAAACCACTCGCCGTTTTTACGATCAATTAGATAGCGGTCGATAAATTGCCATATTTGATAAGCAGCTTTTAAAAAGAGCTCCTCCCCGGTCAACTCGAAAGCATTAATAAAACCAACCATGGCTTCGCATTGAGGCCACCAGATCTTAACCATCTCCCGGGGAACCCCATTGATTAATTCATTATCAAGACCACCATTTTCCGGATCACGACCCGCTTCATACACCTTTTGAGCCATCTTGACGCTTAGATCAGTAAGAAGATCGATTGTCTTTCCATCTCCCACCAACAAGGCGGATTCCATCAGAAGCCAGCTACCTTCAATGTCATGGCCTAAAGATACTAATTTAGTCTGCGAATTCCAGGTTTCATCAAAAAACAACTGGAAATGATAGGTCTCCGGATCAATAATTCGATCTACAATAATCCGGATTAACTGCTCCAAGCTTTGCCGAAGGCGACCATCTTCCCATACTCGCAAAAGACTAGTATAAGCTTCCATTAGGTGCAGATGAGCATTCATAGTCTTTTTTGCATTCAAATCCCTTGGGCTTAACCGCATATCGTTGATTAAGCGCCAATCCCTGGAACACGCTTCATAGTAGCCTTTATTTTGGACATCGTAATAATGTTCTTCGATCAATCGATACAATTGAATCGCTAACGTAAGACTTTCCTTAACGCCGGTGGCCCGGTAGTATTCGGAGAACCCGTAGATACCGAAGGCCAGATTATAAAGTTGTTTACGGGGTTCAATCACTTGACCGCGATAGTCCAAAGTAAAGAATAAACCGTAATATTGATTATCCCAAAAATAATTTACCAGATAATCATAGGCCCGATCGGCAACCTTACGGTAAGCGCTGTCCTTAAAAACTCGATACGCCGCTGCAAAGGTCCATAAAATACGGGAATTCAGAATGCAGCTCTTATTTGCTTCCCGCTTGATTATTAAATCGTTGGAAATACGCCCGTAAAAACCGCCGTTTTCGAGATCAATAGTCTTCTCACTCCAGAACGGCAGAATTCTATCGATCAGTTCTCTTTCAACTTCAGCCTTAAATTGCTGAATATCTTTATTCCTAAGCATTCATTTCTCCAGCTAAATAAAGTCTACTTCAAATCGGCGATGTTGATCCCCCGCTCTAAATAACGCTGTCCGATAAAATAAATAATAATTGTCGGTATTAAAGCAATCACAATTGCCGCTAACTCAACTGTATATTCAACTCGTGTCGGCCCGGTAAAAAATAGCAATCCCAGTGGTAAAGTGTAAAATTTATTGCTTGAAAGATAAATTAACGGGTTCCAAATATCTTTCCAGCTAAAAAGAAAAGCGAATAATCCAGTTACCATTAAAGCCGGTTTGCACTGAGGCAGAATAATCCGGCTAAAGATCGTAAAAGTATTCGCCCCGTCGATCATTGCCGATTCATCCAAATCTCTGGGAAGGCTCATCATAAACTGCCTGATCAGAAAGATATGATAAGCGGCTCCGAAAAGGTGTGGAATAATTAAAGGTTTGAAACTATTTACAAAACCGATTTTGGAATAAAACATAAATAACGGTATCTGAGTTACTTGAGTCGGCAGCATGATACTGGCGATTATCAAAATAAAAACCGTCTCTCTACCCCTAAACTCAAAGCGTGACAAACCATAAGCCACCAAAGCCGAACTAAATACGGCCAACAACATTTGTGCTGTTGCCAACCATACACTGTTCCATAAATAAAGAAAAAGAGGCACAAACTTTAAAGCTTTGGCGTAATTTTCAAAATGGAGCGGCCAAGGAAACCATACTTTTACAAAGTCCGTATCGTAATATTGCCCCATATTTTTTAATGAAGATACCAATAACCAAATGAACGGAATAATAATCAAAACCACATAGGTACTCAGGAAAATCTGGGCAAAAATACGTCCCTATTGTATTTTCCGATTCAATTCCAAATTCGTCGGGATGGCACCTTGTCGCATTTGATTAGTGTAATTACCCATTGCCTCGATCCACCCTTTCGTCAAAGTTACATCTAGTTGGTCTCTTGTGTCTTCCAGGATTTTCTTAAGACCATCAGGATTATGGTCGTAAAAATCAATCCGATTCCAAAGACCACCCATCCGACTGCCGATGCTCTTCCCATATTCCAATTTCGGAACCCTAAAAGATATAAGTAATAGATCAAAGTCCCCAGTGAATCATTAATACCCATGGTTGTATGTTGAGAACCGCCCATATTGGCCATGGCCATCGGAATGTCGAAGATTTGCAGCGCATAAATTAAACCGGTGATGGTTTGGAAAAAGAGTATCGGTCCCAACAAAGGAATGGTAATATGAAACAACCGGCGGAACCATCCTGCTCCATCAATTTCCGCCGCTTCATAATAGGTTCTGGAGATACTTTTAATTCCCGCCAAAAAAATGATCATACATGCGCCGATAAACCAAAAATTAGTAATGATTACCACCCAAATCGCGGTAGACGGATTATCCAGCCACCGGACTCCCTCGAAACCGAATAAGGATAAAATGATATTAATCAAACCATAATCCAATCCGCCGAAGATCGGACGCATCATCATTCCGAATGCTACCGGAACTACCAAATTGGGGAGATAAAAAACCGTGCGATAGAACCGGTTCCCTTTGAGGTTTTCAGCAAGAAGGGCTGCGATGAAAAGCCCCAAACTGATCCCTAACCCCATACTGAAGATCATAAACAAAAAAGTATTTCTGATTGATATCATAAATCGGGGATCGGTTAGTAGCGACTGATAATTGACCCAACCGATAAATTTCGGTTTAGTTAGCATATCCCATTTATGAAGACTGATATAAAAAGAATATATAATCGGAAAAGCTTGAAAAGCGATAAACCCTATCAACCATGGCAAAATATAGACATAACCCATCCGGTTTCGTCTTGCTAGTAGTCCACCTTTTCCAGCCATAAGCTACCTCCTTACAATGGAACCTATTTGCAAGTTAATATATAATAATTAAGTGTTTTATTCTCTTTGATAATAATAATGGATTATATGTACAAGCATGTTATTTCTTTTTTTAATAAACCCTTTATGTATTATTGAGTCAGCAGGATAACCCCGCTGACTCAATAAACTCTTGCTGCTTATATCTTAATATTCAATATTGGCAATAATTCCATTACCTTGACCTTCAATTCTCTTAGCCCCTTGTTCCGCAGTGATTCTTAAGGTAGTCAAATCCATAACTGTTTGTTCGGTTAAAGTAGTTAAATCATTGGTCGGCACCATCGGTCCGGTGATAACATATGGCAGTTCGCTAAAGAAGGCTTCCATAATCTCCGCCGGATAACCATAAGGGTTTTCTTTCTTGGCCAGTTCAAAATATTTTTTGTTAGCGGGAAGGTCACCGGTTTTGGTGAAGTCCATCTGTCCTTCTCCGCACATCCACTCGATAAATCTCCAGGCAGCTTTGGGGTTTTTACAATTCTTAGAGATGGCCAAGAAGTTGACATAACCCCGATTGGCCCGTTTTTTACCCATAAATAAAGGAGCAGTACCGAAATTCATTTTTTTCTCCTTTAATGGACTCAAAGCCCAAGGACCAGCCTGCATCATAGCAACTTTACCGGTAACCACCGCCGAATCCGGTGAACCAAAAGCCCCTTCCCAACTATCTTCATAAGGAGGAATGATCTGTTTTTCAACTAAAGTTCTTAAATACTGTAGTCCGGCAATCCCATCCTTGCTGTTAATCAAAATTTTAGTGGGTTTGGTATAATAATCGATATATTTACCACCAGCTTGGACTACGAGGGATTCCCACATTTCCAACTTATGAAAATTAGCTGCGTATTGAACTACTTTGCCATCTTTTTTGATGGTCAGTTTTTCACCGATTTTCAGGAATTCATCCCAAGTCATCGGTTTTTTGTTGTCCGGATAAGGAATTCCCGCTTTGTCAAACAATTCCTTATTGTAAATCATGGCCCGTACTCCGGCGCCAACCGGCATACCATAAATCTTATTACCTAGTAAAACGGGGGTCTTTGTTCCTTCCTGCATTTCATCGAGGAGTTTTTTGGCCCCCGGCAATTTGGTTATATCATACAACGCGCCTCTAGATACATACTGAGCAGAATTCTGGTGCGAAAAAGATAATACATCCGGGGCTGATCCTCCAATAATTGTAGCCTGTAATTTATTCCAGTAAGGGTCCCAGGGGAGAAAATCACAGACAATTTTGATATCGGGATTCTTACTCATAAACAGATCCGCTAACTTTTGAAAGTCTTTGGCCTCTTCGGTACCGGCCCAACGGGTATAAGTAATGGTGGTTACTTTTGGCCCAGCGGAAACGATCATCGCTGTGAAAATGAATAATGCTAAAACAGTTAATAAAACTCTCCTTTTCACTTTCATAATCCCCCTTTGTTTTTCTTTGGTAAATATTTAGTTTTTAAATACCAGCCTCCTTTCGTCAAATTATAGATAAGTACCGATCAAAAGCTAAATTAGTGAATTACTTTTAACAAAATCAAGTAACTCATCTACTTGAGTATATGCCAAACAAGTAACTGTGTCGGCCCCTCCGTAATACATGGCAATCCGTCCGGTAGCAGCGTCGGATAAAGCAGCGCAGGGGAAGACAACATTAGGAACATCGCCGACACATTCGTAAAGAGTTTGAGGGGATAACAAGTAAGGGGCAGTCCGATAAATCACCTTCCAAGGTTGGTCGATATCTAGTAAAGCGACGCCGAAACTATAAACAAAACCATTACAAGAGGTCAATACTCCATGATAAATCATCAGCCAGCCCTCGGTAGTTTCAATCGGAGTCGGACCGGCCCCTATTTTAGTGGATTGCCACCCTTCAGTCGGTTTCATAACCAGACGATGGCAGCCCCAGTGGGTCAAATCCGGACTTTCACTATAAAAAATATCACCAAAGGGAGTGTGCCCATTGTCGCTGGGCCGGCTTAACATCGCATACTTACCCTTTATCCTTCTGGGAAATAAAACTCCGTTACGGTTGAAGGGTAAAAATGCGTTTTCCAATTGAAAGAATTCCTTGAAATCATAAGTATATCCTAAACCGATGGTAGGATAACCTTTATATCCGTTACACCAAGTAATATAATAACGATCTTCCAACCAACAAACCCTGGGGTCATACCTTCCGTAGGTATACTCGCCAATTTCGGGGTCTTTACAAATAAACGAAATCGGTTTAGCAGAGATCCGCCAATTTATACCATCATCGCTTTCCCCACTATGAATCTGCATGTTTCGCCTGTTGTCGTCGCAACGAAAAACACCGGCGAATTTCTCCTTAAAAGGCGCCACCGCGCTATTAAAAATACTGTTGGAAGACGGTAGCAAGTTCCGGGGTATGATCGGGTTAAGCACGGAACGCCAGACTACATCCTTACACCCTTCAGGCTTATCTTCCCATGGAACATTAGCCAATTTCGGACCAATAATAATTTGATTTCTTTCTTGAACAACCGTCAAATTAACTAGATTGTTGGGATTAGCCATTTCAATCATCACTCCTCATTGATGTAGTTCTTTACTAAACCGGTATAGTTATTATATTACAATATTGTTAAGAAGGCAATACTTTCTATCTAAAAATAGCCCTTGATTACGGTTTAACAAGTATTAATCAGTTTTGACGCGCTGTTTTCGAAATATAAGTTAATTTAGAAACCGGTTTAGTAAACTCAATTAATCTACCAACAAAAAAGGCTGTTGCAAAAATTCTTATTTTGCAACAGCCTCACTAACTACCAACACCTAAACTTTTGAATACTAGTTAATCCGCCTTCCCCAACTGGGTCAACAAGACAGCCTTCTCCGCATGGAGCCTATTTTCCGCCTGGTCGAAAATGATCGAGTTCGGACTCTCGATCGCCCAACGATCGATTTCGTAACCGGGATGAATCGGCATATCATGCATGATCAAAGCCTTACTATCTTTTAATAACGACTGATTCAATTGATAAGGAAGCATTTGCTCAACCCGACGCTTCTTTTCAGCCTCAAACTTCGGGTCCATGAAGTATTCCATATCCACCCATGTATCGGTATATACCACATCCGCCTTTGCTACTGCGGCTTTCAAATCATCGTTTGTTTCAAACAATCCGGTCCGGGCCGCCTCATCCAGCAGTTGCTGGTCCCGGCTGGGTTCATTAAATTCCGGGGTGACGGTGGTAATTTTCATACCCAACTTAGTACCTCCCTCGACTAAGGAATTGGCCACGTTGTTATGAATTCCGACATAAACCAAATTAACCCCTTCCAATCGGCCTTTATGTTCCAAGATGGTTAAAAAATCAGCTAAGGCTTGGGTCGGGTGATATTTGTTATCGCAACCGTTTATTACAGGAACCCGAGAAAAATCAGCCATTTCTTGGACTTGTTCATGGGTGAGCACTCTAGCCATAATTGCATCCACATTCCGGTCTAAGTAACGAATTTCATCCTTCAGTTCCGCTAAGACCAGATTAGTGCTCCGCCAATCCAAGTAAATCGAATGCCCACCCAATTGGGTCATGGCCACTTCAAAAGAGACTCTGGTTCTAGTAGAAGTTTTTTGAAAGAGCATTCCCAAAGTTAAGTGATCTAAGGCATTCCAATATTGCGGTTGATTATTTTTTACCTTGATCGCTAGATCAAGTAATTGACGAAGTTCCTGAGCAGACCAGTTTTTAAAATTCAAGATATGTTTTACCGACATCAATATCTCCCCTTTAAGGTTGAACCTGATTATTAACAATGAAGACAGCGAAGCAAGACTAATGCCCTAATTATAAACTATCCCTCGGCAGTAGTCCACCAAATTCTATATCAAGATCAACCCGATGAAAAAGACCCTAGGCGGAACCGGACCTTTCTATCTCGGATTCGTAAACGAAGAATCCCAAGGGTTCCTTTTAATTTTATTAACCAGATCTTCATCGAAAATGTCCACCAGCCCCCGGACTAGCTTAACCGTGGCCTCCAGATCCTTTAAACTCATGATACATTGATGACTATGAGCGTACCGGACCGGAATTCCAATCACCAACGTAGGGACGCCTTTTCCGGACCGCTGAATTTCCTTACCGTCGGTCCCTCCACCTTCTCGAACCGCTAGTTGATAGGGAATACCCAATTGCTCGGCTTTCATTTTCGCTAAGCTAACCAATGCTTGATTGGCGATCAATGTCGGATCAAAATAACGGATTTGGGGTCCTCCCCCCAATTTCCCCTGAACAATGCTACCGGTATCCGGAAAGTCGTCCGCCGGCGCGCCCTCAATTACCAGACAGAGATCCGGTTGAACAACAGCCGCCACAGTGTCGGCGCCTTTTAGCCCGTTCTCTTCCTGAACGGTCCCAACTCCATATACCCGGTTAGGATGAGCGCCGTCCAACTCTCGCAACACTTGAAGGATTACGGCGCAACCCGCCCGATCGTCAAAAGCTTTACCAAGCAAAGTATCCGATGTACCCAATGATTCAACCTTTACTGCCGGAACCACCGGATCACCGACAGCAATTCCGAGAGTAGCAACTTCATCATGGCTGCGCGCTCCGATATCAATATATAAATCGGCCAATTTCAACGACCGGTTTCTTTCTTCCTCCCCCAAATAATGGGGAGGTTTGGCTCCAACCGCCCCGGGATAATCTCCTTTTTTAGAACGGACTACAACCCTTTGGGCCAAAAGAGTCGGTGGCCACCAACTCCCCAAAGGCACTACTTTCAGGTACCCTCCCGGAGTAATCCCCCGGACCATCAATCCAACTTCATCTAAATGAGCGGCCAATAAAACCTTTGGCGCCGCGCTTTTTCCGTGATGCGCGGCGATTATGCTCCCTAGATTATCATAGGTGATTTCAGTCTGATCCGCCACCAGTTTACCAAATACCTCCCGAACCTCACTTTCAAATCCCGAAGGTCCAAAAGCGTTTGACAACTCAATCATAATCTCTCTCAAACTCAAAAAACTCGCCCCTTTGTCTTCTGATCACTGATCCTATTATTACTCTCTACTAAAATCCATAACCCCCTCAAAAATAGCTTCAGCAGCCTTGATCCTATATTCGGTGTTCCTTAAAGTTGATTCCTCTTTATAATTGGAGAGATAACCAAGTTCCACCAAAATACTGGGCATTTGGGTCTCACGGGTCACACAATAATCGTTAGCCTTGACTCCGCGGCTATTTAGTTTGGTCTTGGCCACCAACTGCTCCATAACCTTCTCTGCTAAGAGTTTAGCATCGGGCCTTTTCGAATGGTGATATACTTCGATTCCGTTAATCTTAAAATTAGTATGGTTGTTAGCATGAATACTGATGAATAAATTACAAAATAGGTGATTAGCTAAATAAGGCCTTTCATAGAGACTGATGAAACTATCATCGGTCCTGGTCATAACAACCTTGGCCCCGGCTTCCTCCAATAAATCTTTTAACCGCATCGATACTTCGAGGTTAATATCTTTCTCCCGGGTCCCTTGCCTGCCGCAAGCTCCCATATCCACTCCACCGTGGCCGGGATCGAGGACAATGGTTTTACCGGCTATGGGTGACCTTTTGAAATGCAGGGTTAAGCGCCGCCGATCTTTTGAAAGTTCTTGGGTATATCCGAAATAGTAGTTGAAATCCAGTTCGATTCGGGCTAATTCCGGGTTGACCTGGACTAACCGCAAACCCTTTATTTGATCGCTTTTAATCACCGGCACCTCAATCCCCGAAGTAAACCGGGAATAGTTTAGATCAACTTGAAACCGAAAAGACTTGTTCACTTTCCGGATTGATTCAACCAATTGGCCGTCACTTTCAATCACAAGCCGACCACCATCCTCTTCCTGTCCCCAATGGACCTGAGTAACTTTTTGAACCGACCTAACTTCGATCTGATTTGGATCATCCGGGGCGGGAATCGCAAAACACGGAGTCTCACCAATTAGGTCAAAAACCACTCGCACCGTTTCGGGATCGAATTGGCTCACCCGAACGCTGTTAATCCACTGCCCGTCGCCATCAAGAGGCTCGACTTTTCCGCTTAGTGTCGCACCTTCAAAGTCAATTACCATACGCCGGGGTTCTTCAAAAGAAGTCACCCGGTACTTGGCCGGAGCCGATAATTTTATACATACTTTGCGTTCTTTATCCTTTTGAAATAAACTGGCTGATTCGACAAAATAATTAAAAACCAAAATCAGCTGGTTCGGTTGTTCCGGATCAGAAATCAACTTATATCCGGCCAGACGATAGAGGTCAAAAACCAACCTTAAGTCATTGCCGCTCGATTGGCTAAACCGTACCTTTTTGACGATGTTATTCTCATCGACAACGCCATCGAAAGCCCAATGAAGCTTCAACCCGGATAAATCCAGGACTAGCCGGTTCGGATCTACCAAGAGAAAACTTTTGTGTTTAAAGGGTTTCGAGCCGACTAAGACAAAAGCGGGACGCCCTTCATAACTGGCATTCTCCACCCCAACCAGGTAATCGTCTTCCCAATCCATCTTCAGATGAAGCCGGTCTTCGCTCTTGACCACCAAACCCAAACGCCGGTAAAAAGCCACCGGGATCCAAAGTTCACCGTCCTTTTCAAAAGGGGCCGCCGCTAAAGTTTTACGCCGCCCGTTTGAAACATATCTGGTGCTGTTTTCAAATAGATTGATGGTATACTTGCCAAATTTCATAAATAAATTGTCCCTCTCAGGATTCCAATCGGCGCTGATATGAAGGTATTTGTTTAAAAACGGGAAATTGATGAACTTATGCCCGTTTTTTTCAATGACTTTAATCTCCGGATCAACCTTGTTACCCCCGAAATGAAAGACAATACCGCTGTCTGCAGCTGCATATGTTTTAGTAGCCAATAACAAAAACAGGCTGATTAAGGCTACCCCTCTTTTCCAAAACAACCTGTTCCCACCTTTCATATCGCACTTAGAAACTTTAAACCACAAGAATTAATACTTTAAAACAACAATTCTATCGGCTAATCAATGGTTCCTTTATTAAAATAGCGGGAATCAAAACCAATTAAAAAGTAGTAGTTTTGGATCATTCTAATATTTCTAAGTTGGCGTAGGCCAGGATCAATATCTTAATCCCCAGACCGGGAAAGGCCACCTTTAATTGAGCATCAGTGCCGGCGCCCTCTTTGGAAATAACCGTTCCAATCCCCCATTTAGGATGGCGTACTTTGGAGCCGGGATGAATCGCTTCCCCGTCAACATCGGTTTTAGGTTGAATACCCGTTGCTCTAGATACTGATGTAGTTGATTTTTCAGTAACCCGATCACTTTTTGGAGCTGCCGGACCCTTTAAAATATTTATCGTCTCTTTTGGCATTTCCATTAAGAACCGGGATGGAATGGAAATATTTCTACTCCCGAAAATCGTCCGCATATTGGCATGAGTTACATAAAGACGATGTTGGCCCCTGGTTATTCCCACATAACAGAGACGCCTTTCCTCTTCCAGCTCTTTGGTTTCCATTAAGGCCCGGTTATGGGGGAACAAGCCCTCTTCCAATCCGACCAGAAATACCACAGGAAACTCCAGCCCCTTGGCGGAGTGAAGGGTCATCATCACCAAAGCATCCGCATCCGGCTCATAATTATCGATATCCGCCACTAAAGCAACGGTTTCTAAAAACGCGGCCAAACTCCGGTCATCGCTGTTTTGTTCAAAATCCAAGGTCAACGCTAAAAATTGGTCCAAGTTTTCGATCCGGCCTTGGGCCTCGATAGTCCCTTCATTCTTTAATTCCTGAAGATAACCACTATCCAGCAGTATCCGTTCAGTCAATTCCTTCACCGATAACTGCTCTCTTTTTTCAATCCAACCTTCCAAAAGCCGGTAAAACTCAGTTAAGGGCTTAATCGCCCTTCCGGTAAGGCTGGGAATCTCATTTAAATTGGCGAACCCATCCATGATTGAGTAATTGTGATCATCTAAAAAGTAGCGGAACCGGTCGAAACTGGCATCGCCAATACCCCGTTTCGGAACATTGATAATCCGGGCAAGGCTGATCCGGTCCGCCGGATTGTATACCAAGCGTAAGTAAGCGAGAAGGTCTTTAATTTCCTTTCGTTCATAAAACCGAAAACCACCGATTACCCGGTAGGGGAGACCGCGTTGGACCATAGCTTCTTCAAAATTACGAGACTGGGCATTGGTCCGGTAGAGAATGGCAAAATCACTATAACGGTTAGCCCCTTCTTGGACCAATCTGGAAATTTCTTCTGCCACAAACCAAGCTTCTTCCCGTTCATCGGCGGCATTATATACAGCGATCATTTCGCCTTCACAATTCTGGGTCCATAACTGCTTGGAACGGCGGCCCCGGTTGTTTTTAATCACTTCATTGGCGGTATGGAGAATATTCTTGGTAGACCGGTAATTCTGCTCCAGCTTAACAATATGGGTTTCCGGGAAATCCCTCTCAAACTCCAAGATATTTCGGATATCAGCGCTCCGAAAACTATAGATCGACTGATCATCGTCGCCGACCACGCAAAGATTCCGGTATTTGGAGGCAAGCATGGTCACCAACAGATATTGGGCATGGTTGGTATCTTGATATTCGTCGATCATAATATAACGAAACCGTTCCTGATACTTTTCCAGGGCTGCCGGTACTTCCTTGAAAAGCCGGACCGTTAGCATGATTAGATCGTCAAAATCCATCCCATTATTAGCGCGCAGTTTCTTTTGATATTTAACGTATACCTCAGCCACGATATTCGCCCAATGGTCCGCCGCTTTCCGTTGATATTCCTCGGGACCGACCAGTTCGTTCTTGGCTGAAGAAATCGATGCCAACAAGGCTTTGGGATGATAGTTTTTATCGCTCAGGTTCATCTCTTTCAAGATATTCTTAATCAAGGTCAACTGATCTTGGCTGTCGAAGATGACGAAATTTTTATTAAATCCAAGCTCTTGTATTTCCTGGCGTAAAATCCGCACACAAGCAGTATGAAAGGTAGAGACCCAGATCGCTTCCGCCGCCGGACCTACTATATTTAAAACCCGTTCCCGCATCTCTTGGGCTGCCTTATTGGTAAAGGTAACCGCTAAGATCTGCCACGGCTTGACTCCCTGTTGCAACAGATAAGCGATCCGATGGGTCAATACTCTGGTTTTGCCTGATCCCGCCCCCGCTAATATCAAAAGCGGTCCCTCAGTATGCCGGACCGCCTCGCTTTGTGGCTCGTTCAACCCCGACAAGATATCCATGAAAACCTCCGTAATTTTTCGTAGTTAAAGTATCTAATGTCAAAAAGTCTGAATGTCTAAAAAGTAATGTCAAAAATCTAATGTCTAAAAGTCTAAAGTTTCAAAACCCCAGATCCAAATACTAATCGTATTGATTATTAAGGGTATTGAACTTTTCGACTTCCGACTTTCGACTGTCCGATACAAACAGATTAATTCATGATCTTCAAAGCATTCTCCTGCCGGATGGTGATTTTTATGGGGACAAATTTGTAAATAACAAAAAGAACCTTTTGAAAGGAATTAGCGGAAAATTATAGAAATTATATTTGATGGAAATAAGATCCTTTTAGAAACTAATGCGGATAACCTTGAAAAAATTGTAAAGGAGATTTTACTATGAAACACCCTAAGTTATACCTGTTCTTACTTATACTTTGCATTCTGTTTACCCCTCTATGCTTCTCCGAGACTGAAACCGAGTATTTCCGGTTGGTAAATGAAGATTTTTCAAAAGCGGTTTTACCTCTTTCTTTCGTCAAAGGTTTGCCCATCGTTGAAGTGAAAATCCAATCGAAAGTATTTCGTCTAATCCTTGACACCGGGGCGGATCATGTAACAATCCAACTAAGGACCCATGTTTTAGAAAAAATTGATGTTAACTATTTGGATAGCGGCGATAATATGTTGGATGTCTATGGAAAAGCATACCGAAACCGACATTTTGTAATCCCCGAATTACAAATAGGTAAGCTCCATTTTACTAACTTTATCGCCGGTGAAGAACTCCGCGATTTTGTGCCTGCGGACGGACTCATCGGTAATCGTTTTTTAAAGAACTTCTATGTTTTATTTGATTATAAAAAAGCCAGAGCGGCACTCTACCCCAAAGGAGAATACCCCTCCGAATTAAAACTAAACAAATGGCGGCAGGTTAGTTTTGACCATAATAATCTCGGAATCATTATCATTGTCAAAATCGACGCTTTTGACCGGGAGTTGAAGTTCTGTTTGGATAGCGGTTCCGGATCATCCGGCAAAAAGAAGAGCGGTTTACTAAAGGGAAAGAATCTGGAAGGCCTTTCGGAGAAAATTGGGCGTTTGGTAACTTACGACCATGTTTCCACCAGCGGTATTGATCTGGGCCGGGTTGATTTTTATGTTGTCGATTTCAAAGAACCTCCGGTGGACGGCTTTTTCGGAGATTACTTTTTCTTTAGATTTAAGACGCTGATTGATTTTGACCGAAACGTTTTATTTGTGAAGGAGTAGAGGAAGGCCTAACTTCGCCTCACCCACCCGCTACCCCCGTCAGTCTTAGTTACTTGACAGCAACATCCCTCTCCATGAATGTTACCAGGTTTTGAATGTTTGGAGAGGGACAGCCTGTTTTATTTCTGTTTTATATGTTTTTCCGTCATGGTCTATTAAAAAACAAACATGAACTCGACTAAACCAAATTTCCCCGACAAGTAATCATCACTTTCACTTCTGTCTTCTGTCTTCTATATTCTACCTTCTGCTTCTCCCTTCCGTCCCCCGTTCAATTCGTAAGTCCGGCCACTGCCGCTCCGATTAAGGTAGCGTTCTCGATATCGACCAGCTTCCAATAACGCTGATGTTGTTCGGTCAGATATTTTTGTAAATAAGCCTCGGTTTTGGCCTTCATCCCTTTTAATTGATGGAAAGTAGTTCCCTCGGCGGTTATACAGATCGGAGCTTCCGGATTCGTACCTTGTTCGGACTTTAATACTGTCGCCGTTAAAGATATCGCCGCCAACATCGCCGCTCGTTCCACCATTCGTTCGATTAAAACGGTGAGGATCACCCGGTCTTCCGCTGTCCCATCGGATAAAGCCGCCGTCAATGGGTTGTGAGCGTCCTCAGAATTTTCCAAGTAAGTACTGATAGCTATCGTAGTCAACTCTTCCAGTTGCTTTAATTTCTCCGCCGCTGTCCCTGAAAACAAACCATCCTCGGCGGCCTTTTTAATTACTACTCCACATAGCCCACCCAGGTACCTACCGGAGATCATCTTCTCCAACGTATACCTACCCGGATCTACTGTAGTCCGATCAAAAACTTGGTCTAACAAACCTCCTAATCCAACAGTAAAACCGCCCGACTCCATATTAATTACTTGGCTTTTTAAAGGGTCCAAAGAGGTCACTTTCGAAATATTGTTATTTTTCTCCAAATAACAACAGTTGATACCGGTACCCAAGATGAAGCCGATAAAACCATCACAGTTCCGATTCTTCGGATCAGCCTTACCCGCCAATAAGGTGGTAACGGTATCATTTAGGATTACCATCGGACCCGGCTTTCTAGCCCCAATCCTTTCCAGGGCCAGTTTCAAGTTCTCCCCGACCAACTCCCCGGCAACTCCTCTGGCTTTGATCTGTTTGCTAAATTGGATCAACCGGCCGTCCTTATGGGGAAACATTTGGACCGGATATGAAAAGCAGAATCCTATTTTACGCCCCTCAACAATATCATCCTTAACGTAACGGGCCATAGTTTCAAAGAAAACTTCCTTATCAACTTCGGAGTCGACCCCCGGCATCGGGTATTTCGTAAAGTTTTCAATACTGACTTTGCCATCCCGTCCAAAACATACTGTAGCCACTCTAAAATTAGTTCCGCCGGCGTCCAGTACCAACACCGGTTCATCAAGGGGGACTTCCCTCTCGGTCCCAATATAAGTCGGCAGCATTTGAAGGCTGCTAACCTTGCCTGCCAATCCCAGTTTCATTTCCTCTAAAAAATCGGAACCAACCTCTTCAAAATCGAGATCAGTAAGATCCATCCGGTAACTGTTTAAAAAATCTCGTACTTTCTGTTCGCCCATTTGATAAATTCTCCATTTTCATTTTCAAAAAACATGTTCCCACAGTATCTTGGCAAAAGGAGCACTCGGAAAACCTTGAAAACTCCTAATCAAAATAGTACCTCTTAGCCGAAACCTCCACTAGTCTCTTCCTGTTTCTAAGTTTAAAGATTTATCGTATAATTCATCAAGTCCCTCTTGATTTCTATCCTTGATAACATACTGTTTTAAACAGACAAAACCGATCAACACAATACCAATAATATCAGTGAGCAAATTGGGTTCAATTAATGCAAGTCCTCCAATAACGGCTATGATCCTCTGCCACCAAGGCATCTTCTTCTTCATAAAACCTTCCATACCACCGGAGATGGCAAACATACCGATAGCGGAGGTGATGATGATTTGCGCCACTTTAATAACTGATGTATCGATCAAAAGCATCGCCGGATTGAGTACAAACATGTACGGAATAATAAAAGCCGCGATTGCCAGTTTGGTTGCAATAACCCCGGTCCGGATAGGGTTCCCGCCGGAAATAGCCGAGCCCGCATAGGCGGCCAATGCTACCGGAGGTGTTATATCCGCCACGATACCGAAGTAAAATACAAACATGTGGGCGGCAAGCACCGGTGTTCCCGGAATCAGCTTGAGAATGATCGGCGCTGTAATGGTAGCCATAATCACATAGTTTGCGGTAGTTGGCACACCCATCCCTAAAATAAGACAGGCAATCATCGTCAAAAATAGAGCGATGATATCAATACCGCCGGAGAGCGTCAACAAACCGTCGGCAAGTTTAAGACCAATGCCGGTTAGAGAAACAATGCCTACTATGATACCGGCTATGGCACAGGCTGCGGCAACGCCAATGGTGTTCCGGGCACCGTTCTCCAAGGATTGAATAAACGTTTTTGGAGATAGACGAGTATCCTTATGAAACATACTGACAATGATTGCCGCGAGAATCGCGAGACAAGCCGCTCGTGAAGCTGTATATCCTATGGACATGGTAATGATCAGTACTGCGATGGGAATCAACAAATACCCTTTGGTTAATAATAATTTAAAAAAGTTGGGGATTGACTCCTTGGGAAGCCCCTTTAACCCAAGCTTCTTGGCTTCAAAATGCACCATCAGAAAAATGCCGGAAAAGTATAGAATTGCGGGAAAAATGGCCGCCACCGCTATGGCGGAATAGGGCATCTCAGTCATCTCAGCCATTAGAAAAGCGGCCGCGCCCATAATTGGAGGCATTATTTGGCCGCCGGTGGATGCGGCGGCTTCGACCGCAGCAGCAAAGTCTTTATCATAACCGGTCTTTTTCATAACTGGAATGGTGACGCTGCCGGAACCGACCGTATTTGCCACTGAGCTGCCGGAGTACATTCCTTCCAGAGCACTGGAGATAACAGCCACTTTGGCCGGACCACCGGTAGCGCGACCGGCGATGGAATTAGCAATATCAATAAAAAAAGTACCGATGTTGGTTTTTTCCAGGAATGCGCCTAGAATAATGAATAAAACAATAAAAGTTGAACAAACGCCGATCGGAGTCCCAATTACCCCA
Organism: Bacillota bacterium; assembly: GCA_012728785.1. Lineage (GTDB taxonomy): Bacteria > Bacillota > UBA4882 > UBA8346 > UBA8346 > JAAYHS01. The sequence goes on from JAAYEK010000072.1 coordinate 17,060, forward strand.
TCAAGGGTATAAAACAAAGTATAGATAATTCGGGTTAAGGAATAACCGGAGGAAAAGGCATAGATAACAAAAAATGCGGCTACCACAAGTATCGGTAGACCAACTACTCTACGACAGACCTCAGCAATGATTAAGATTCCGACGATCCCAATAATCACGTCTAATTGAGAGATCCGGGTAGCCTTAAGAGCCATTGACTCAAAATTCAATACATAATAGAAAAAACAAGCAGTACCCATGATCCCTAGGATCAGATCGTACCAGGGTACAAAGTTAACCCGTTTGGCTGTCTTTTTTTTGGCTGGGTAGAGCATGAAGGCCATCAAGATAATTAACCCCACAAAAGATGCCCTCCGAATTTGTTCCGGCCAAACGCTGATCAGATTCATATAAAATACATACCCTGCAAAAGCCGCCAAAATATAACGGACTAAAACCTTTGGAATGCCTTTAAAATGCCTCGTATTGGATTCACGATCATACTCGGCCATAAGGGCATTGACATTGACCTGTTCAATGTCGCCCATTGATGATTGAATTGTACTATTGGATTCGGACATCTGTAATCCCCCTTTTGAAATGGGTCTCACCATTTCATTTTTAAAGCCGGATCTCCAAAGGGAGAACTCCCTTACCCGGCTTTATTATCAAAAGTCTTCGTTCCCACGAAAATCGCACCGTGGAGTTTCGACCGCAAAGTTTTCGGAGACTAACGGACTTTCCGTCTATTTCTAGAATATGGTCTGAAATAGTGCCTACAATATAAGAAAGGTTATTTACGGGCCGCTGGAAGCCGCTCACAATCATGGAACCGTCCGCGCCATATTCCAGAGTCTGGCCTTCCTCAATCTTGGTCTGGACTCCGGCCCCAAAAGAATAATAAATCGTCCGCACAACATAGATAGTATTATTATCAATCCGGTAAACATCCGTAACCGGAGTTTGGTTTACAGAATGGACAAAAGTTACCGCAAATTCCTCTCCCATGGTTAAGGAATAAACCGCCAATACTTTACCTGTGTCGCCATTCCTTAGGATAAGGCATGGTGATGAAAGAATGTAATAAATAAAAACGGAGGACGCGATTATGACCACTACCGCGGCCCCCGTTAAAAATCCCTTCATTTCCTTTTAATTAACGAACGCCGATCTCTTGATAATACTTTTCCGCCCCGGGATGAAGCGGGATGGAGATACCGGAAACGGAATAGGCCGGATCAAGCTCAGCGCCTTTTGGGTGACCGTTTGCAATATCATCGGCATTTTCAAAGAGGGTTTTAGTCATTTGATAAACCAAATCCTCGTCCAAATCGTCGGAAACAATATAAGTAGCGACAACGGCCACGGTTTGTACGTCGGAGTCAACGCCCTTATAAGAACCGCCGGGAACATCATACTTGGTGTAAAAAGGATAGTCCGCAATGAGTTTATCTGCATGAACGTCATCGATTTCCAACAATTTAATCTGGTTGGATGTAGCCAGTTCCACGATAGCCGTAGTGGGAGCGCCGGCGACACAGAAAAAGGCGTCGATTTTATCGTCTTTCAAAGCAGTGGCACTGTCGTTAAAACTGAGATTATTGACAATAATATCATTAAAAGTGATACCGTAAGCTTCAAGAATCTGGCGGGCATTAAACTCACAGCCGGAACCAATATCTCCCACAGAAACGCGTTTCCCCTTAAGACCAGCAATGGAGTTAATATTGCTTTTACTTACGATCTGGCAGACCTCCGCGTAACATCCGGCCATAGCAGAAAAACCGGTAATTGCTTCGCCGTCGAACAGATCAATGCCTTTGGAGGCATAATACATCACGTCATTCTGGACGATTGCAATATCTACTTCTCCATCAGCGACAAGGTAAATATTGGCTTTAGAAGCGCCGGTAGACTGAACATCAAAACTCAAATTGGCAATGTTCTCGCTCAGGACCTGAGAAACTGTACCGCTAAAAGCATAATATGTACCGGTCGTTCCACCGGTTGCCATCTTTAAGGTGGTTTTGTCACCGCAACCCAAAAGGGCTAAGGAACAAACAAGCAATAGAGTCAAGCTAATCACAGAAAATTTTTTTCTCATCAATCTTCCTCCATATCTAACAGGTTATTATTGAAATGATATGTTGAATTGTGCTTCACACTTTATTAAAGTTTATACTAACATCATTTATTTTTCAACATTTTCATCAAGATCCAATCTATTTCAATATATATTAAAGGCATTTGGAGAAAAACCCAAACGCCTTCTTAATTATTAACGGTTTAAATCCTGCCGATCTCCTTTATCCAACCGAATGGGTCCTTAACTCTGCCATATTGAATATCAACCAACTTGGTATAGAGCTCTTGAGTTACGGCGCCAACTTGATTGTTATTGACCAAATAGTCCTCTCCCTTATAATTTAAGGAACCAACCGGAGAAATTACCGCCGCAGTACCCGAACCAAAGGATTCAGTCAGAGAGCCGTCTTTAATCCCGGCAATTACTTCATCGATACTAATCATTCGCTCTTCAACAGTATAACCATGACTCTTCGCCAACTCAATCACTGATTTACGGGTGATTCCGGGTAAAATGGAACCGCTCAAATTAGGAGTAACGATCTTCTTTCCGAAGACAAAGAAGATATTCATTGCTCCCACTTCCTCGACATATTTTCTCTCACGCGCATCCAGCCAAAGTACTTGAGAAAAGCCTTTTTCTTGGGCTTTAGCCCCAGCTAGTAAACTGGCGGCGTAATTCCCACCGGTCTTCGCATTGCCGACTCCACCAACTACCGCCCGGATATAATAGTCTTCAACGTAAAGTCTGATTGGTTTAAATCCTTCTTTAAAATAGGCGCTCACAGGGGTCAAGATAATATAGAATAAATATTCACTAGCCGGATGTATCCCTAAAGCATCCCCGACCCCGATTAAAGTAGGGCGAATGTATAAAGAAGTACCGGGAGCCTTTGGTATCCAACGTTTTTCTAAGTTAACCAGCGTATTTATGGATTCCAAGAAATATTCGACTGGAAATGGCGCCATACAGATTCTTTCCGCCGAATCATACATTCTTTTTCCGTTCTCTTCAGGCCGGAACAACAAGATCCGTCCATCTTCAGCGGCATAAGCCTTCAATCCTTCAAAAATTTCTTGTGAATAGTGCAACACCACTGCAGCCGGTCCAATAGTTAACGAATCATATTTACTAATTTTAGGTTCAGACCAACCATCGCCTGGTGAATAGCGCATGGTAAACATATAGTCGGTAAACACCTTCCCAAACCCTAATTGCGATGGATCCCCAAACAAAGGTTTTAACTCTTTCTCCGGCAATTTTTCAATCTTGATATTCATTAAAATTCTCCTCTCTGAAATAAATATTATCTCAGATGGTCTCAAACAACCGGCCATCTCTTTTAAAAAAGTAAAAAGTAAGATTGAAATAGAAGGACTTTAAACGTTTAACTAAACCTAAAATCAAATTTAATATTTATTATAACACAAATGGACTAGGCCGGAATAAAGAAGTTAAAAAAATAAAAACGCCCTCGCGGCGTTAATCATGTCTACACTCAAGTAATCTAAGCAAGCGGCTGACGGTTAGATCGATCTTAGTAGCCAATTTATAACTATCTTCATCATCTAAATCGTTCCGGAGATTTTCGGTTATTAAATCTTGTTTGATTTGGCCAATCTCCTGTTGAAATAGGAGTAATTTATTTTCCAACACAAAAGTCACCTCAACAGGATTAATATCAAAGCTTTAAAAAGATGGTAATATTGATTATATCTCTTTAGCTAAAAAAAGCAATTTGATTACAAGGGAATTTACTTTGACTGAATCAATTTATCAGATAAAATGTCCCTTTTGCTTTCCAAACCAAAGTATTAAACTATTTTTTACTAATGCCGGTTGAACCAAAACCACCCTCTCCACGCTGGGTCTCCTCCAATTCGGCAACTTCCTCCCAACCCATTCGGCAAATAGGAAAAAACGCCATTTGGGCTATGCGATCTCCTGGTTCAATGACAAACTCCTGGTCGCTTTCATTCTTAACCAAACAAATAATTTCACCGCGATAATCACTGTCAATTACTCCCACGGCATTTGAAAGGGAGATGCCATGTTTTGAGGCCAACCCGCTTCTGGGGAAGATCAAGGCCACCAGATCCGGGCTTGGTAATTCAATAGCAATGCCAGTCGGGATCTTCCCCCGCGACCGGGGTGGAATCGCAATTGAAGTTTCACAACAAGCATGCAAATCCATGGCTGCCGATCCTTCCGTAGCATAACACGGCATTGGTATTTTGGTCTTGATAAGTGGTGACAAGACTTTCACCTTTACTTTAGACCCAGTACTCATTTGACCTCCTAAAAATTCATCCCTAAAAGTAACTACCGTAACGGGTAAACCATTAATTCACCCAAAGGGTCCAATAGCAGTAATTGTCAATTCATTACTCCCGAACATTTCACCGGCGACCCGCGAAACATCCTCTTTTGTTACTGCTTCCAGTTTAGCCACACTTTCTTCCGGAGTCAGCAGCTTTTCTTGATATAATTCAGATTTAGCGATGCGACTCATTCGGTTACAGGTGCTTTCCAAACCTAATAGCATATTTCCCTTTAATTGCTCTTTCGCCCGGTTTAGTTCCTTATCATTAAGAGGTTCATTATAAAAACGTTTAATCTCTTGTTTAATTAAGTCCACAACTTCATGGTAATTCTTCAAACTCGTCCCGGCATAGACCGTAAAAAGACCGGTATCCTTATAAGCGGAATGATTGGAACCGGTCACATAAACCAATCCTCGTTCTTCGCGTAATTCTTGGAAAAGGCGGGAACTAACGCTACCACCTAAAATACTGTCTAAAACAAAAACGGCATATCGATCCAAGTGTCCCCGGTTAATACCGCGTGTTCCAACACATAAATTTACTTGTTCGGTATCCTTGGATTTCAAAATAATTTCCTGTTTAAAAACAGGCAATGGAGGGAGTTTGGTAATAATCTTTCCCGTTAACTTTAAAAAGCTTTTTTCGACTGCTGCAATAATCTGGTCGATCTGGACATTTCCAGCTGCTGCAAAAACTATATTATCTGAAGTATAATGTTGTAATAGGTAATCCATAATTACCTGTCGGTTAATTTGGGTAATCGATTCCGGAGTGCCTAGTATCGGACGCCCAAGAGGATGTCCTTTCATAACGGCGCCGGCAAATAAGTCGTGCACCAATTCATCGGGAGAATCTTCATAGCATTTTATTTCTTCCAAAACAACCTGTTTCTCTTTTTCAATCTCTTCCGGAGCAAACAGGGAATTGGTAAACATATCGGCTAAAAGGTCAACGCCTAGATGAAAGCGTTCCCCTAGTACCTTCACATAATAACAAGTGTATTCTTTAGTAGTAAAAGCGTTTAATTGGCCTCCCACGGCATCGATTTCCTCGGCGATCTGTTTGGTAGTGCGCCGTGAAGTTCCTTTAAAAAGCATATGTTCGATAAAATGGGAGATGCCGTTATTCTCCGGATTTTCATAGCGGGAGCCGGTTCCCACCCAGACACCGATGGAAACGGAATGAACATGAGGGATTGATTCACAAATAATTTTTAACCCATTGGGTAATGTAGCTCGTTGGTACATGTTTATCCTTATCATGATAAAAATTTTCGCATAAAATAACAAACGCTCTTTACTAACTAGACAATCTGAGCAGTTTAAAACGGCTCCCGGTAAAGCGTTTGTTTCATTAGTCTATTTTAGTTCTACTTTTATTTCGAAAATCCTTTTTTAAAAATCTATTTTGCCTTTTCCATCCATGGGTGTATACCGGTTATCCTTTATCTTTTTTACTTGCTTGATTGTAATTAGTACCATCGATGTTTCTTCTTTACTGGTTTGGCTCGATCTACTTAAAGGTCAAACCCGCTATCTGACGAAATAAAAAAGTGGATGTTTTTTTCAAAAACTTCCGAAGGGAGTTTCTTGATGCAAGATAATTTAATCACTACCTTAGTCGCACTTCTATTTTATTTAGCAACCGGACTTTTTGGAGGAAATTCAAGCTCAAACGAAGCCGTCCCTTTAACGCCCGTGAATATAGGTGAAAATAGTAAATTCCCGCTTGCGGGGATGATTACTAGTCAACAAGCTAATATCCGTAGTAATTCTTCGAGCTCAGGTTCGGTTATCGGTAGTACATCAAAGGGTTCACATTTAGTAATTGTTGACGAAAAAAATGATTGGTATCGGGTTCAAACTGAAAACGGCGCCGACGGTTGGGTTGCCAAATGGATGGTTTCCACTAAAAATATTCCACTTGGCTCAAGCAATCTCCAATCGGTAATTGCCACATATTATGTGGAGAATTATCAGGATGATCCGGTCGGCCAAATATCCTTGGCTAATAATTTGGATTCGATTAACACAGTAATCCCTTTTTCATATAAAGTTGACCAACACGGCGCCATCAGCGGCAGACATTACTCTAAACCTTTCACCTTGGCGAAGTCTTCCGGGGCTCAAACCTTAGCGCTGGTAAATAATATTCAGGGTTCCAACTTTAACAGTAATACGATTCACCGAATGCTTTCCAACGCTAACTCCCGTTCCCGAGCGGTGAATGGTATTGCCCGACTCTTAGTTGAGCAAGGCTACCGGGGAGTCAATATTGACTTTGAAAACATTCCGGCAAGCGACCGAATGTATTTAACGGCTTTTTTCAGAGAACTGGCTTCGGTGTTGCGCCCGAAAAACCTGTTGGTAACAGCATCGGTCCCGGCCAAAACCTTTGATGATAAAAAATCCGCTCATTCCGGGGCCTTTGATTATCAAGCCATAGCGCCTTATCTTGATCTGGTAATGGTCATGACTTACGACGAACACTATTCCGGAGGAGACCCCGGGCCAGTGGCGTCATTGCCGTGGGTGGAAAAGGTAATTAATTATACGCGGAAATCTTTTCCTCCCCGGAAAATTGTTCTTGGAATCGCGGCTTATGGTTATGACTGGGGCTTAAATACAGGTAGAGCCCTTAATAATAGGGGGATTCAAAACCTAATCAAAAAACATCAAGTTGCTCCGAAATGGCATTCCGAATATAAAGTGCCTTACTTTACCTATAAAAATTGGGGTGTTACCCACCAAGTTTGGTATGAAAACAGTTATAGCACCTCTTTTAAGGCTGACTTGGTAAAAAAGTACGGTTTAAAAGGTGTCGCCGTCTGGCGCTGTGGTTATGAAGACTCGAATATCTGGAGTGTTATTAGGCGAAAATTGTCATAAATAGGAGTCAGGAGACAGGAGACAGGAGAATTGGCTCCTGATTCCTGACCACCGACTACTGTTTTAAAACCTTCGACACCGTTCCCGGTTCCAGGCCTTTCTTCCGCAGCGAGCGTATTAATTCTCGCAGCGCCGTTTTGGTAGGGGCGGTTGGATGTAATAGGATTATTCCACCTGCTTCAATTTTTGATAAAACCCGATTTAATAATATTTCCGGAGCCGGATTCTTCCAATCGACCGAATCAACCGACCACATAATAGTTTGATACACTAATTCCCCCGCCGTACCAACAACCAAGGGGCTAATCTCGCCATAAGGCGGAGCAAATATATTAGCCATTTTTTTACCGGTAACCGACTGAATCAAACTCTCGTTTTCGGTTATGATTCGTTTGAGTTCCTCCCGTTTCATTTGGAGCGGATGTCCATGATAAAGACCATGATTTCCCAGTTCATGCCCGTTAGCAACTAATTCCTTGGTTAATTCGGGAAATGCTTTTACCCATGAACCTACTAAAAAAAAGGTGGCTTTGGTCTTTTCTTCGGTTAATACTTTCAATATTTCCGGAAGATGTTCCTCACCCCAGGCTACATTTATTGCTAAAGCCACACTCGATGTCTCCGCATTTCCGTGATATACCGGTTTAAAATAAGCATCGGTTATTTGCGGTGAAGTTTCGGCAATCAACAACTTCAGTTCTGAACCTGGCGGGGCTAGACAAACTTGATATACAGTCTCAGCCACGTTGACATTCCGACCCGGTTGGGCAGGTATGATTTCACCCGTTTCCGGAAAATAGGCGGCGTTGATCGGCGCCCGGTTTATTTTCACTGCCCAAGTTCTTATTAACTCCGTTAATTCCTTGGGAAGCATCCCCTGGACTAAACGGCCTTCCAGCTTAACTCCGGATTTGACCCCATAAGCCCTTCTTAAAATTGGCCCCCGGTTAATTAAAACTCCGATTGTCATCACTAATATAATTGTAGTGAATAAGACCAACCGGAGTTTTTTTTGATTAAAAAAAATAATTCGCATTGTTTCACCCCGACTACCGAAGTAAATTTTTATCCAAAATTTTCTTCAAACCGATCCGAATAAGATCTGTAAACTCATATTCAATAGTCGGGTTGGATAGAACAATAACCAAATCGGAGCATGAAAAATTATTTGGCAATCTCTTTTAAAATCAAGCTGGCAGCCCGTTCCATAACCCCCGGTGGCCCAATAAGCTCACGTACGATTTTTAAATCCCTTCGTATTTGCCGGTTGTAGGATTCGTCATTTAAGACACTCTTAAGATGACCGGCGATATTTACGCCAGTTACCTTTTCTTGTAATAATTCGGGATATACTTTTCGCCCCAAGATCAGGTTTGGAGAAGCAACTGTCATTTCCTTTTTAAATTGAGCCGAAGCTAATCTACGGTATATAAAAAATGATAATTTGGAAACTTGGTATATTACAACCGAAGGAGTGTTAAGCAACGCTGCTTCCAAGGTGGCCGTACCCGAAGCAATAACCCCTCCGTCAGCGGCAGCCAATAAGTTATATACGTCTCCGTCTCTAATTACTAAGTCAACCGGATATTGGCGGGCAATCTTTTCTAATTCTTCCCTGTTGACTGAAGCAGCTTTAGGAAGAACCCATTTAACTTCCTGGGCTTGGTCGATGATTGTTGCCGCTTCAAGCATCGGCCCTAGCAATCTTAATATTTCTTGTCTTCTACTTCCAGGTAGTAATGCAACTAACTTTTGGTTTGATCTTAACCCTAATTGTTTGCGGTATTCTTCCGGCTCAAATTCATTTTTGACACGATCAATTAAGGGATAACCGACAGAATGTACTTCGATCCCGAATTTCCGATAAAAATCCGCTTCAAAAGGAAATACCGCCAGTAACATCCTAACTCGCTCCGCCATTTTTTTGGCTCTACCCTGACCGTAAGCCCAGGCAGATGGAGAAAACATACATACTACCGGTATCCCCATCTTTTGAGCCTCCTTGGCCAAAAGAAGATTAAAACCCCATGAATCAAGCCAAATAATTATATCCGGCCGTCGTTTCTTCCATTCAGCCACCGCAGTTCCGATTAGTTTTTTTAGGCGCCGGATATTTTTCACTGCTTCCACAAAACCAAGGGTACTCAAAGAAGTAGGATCGAAAAGAAGTTCCATTCCCGCTTCAGCCATCCGGGACCCTCCGATCCCATAGAAAGAAGCTTCAGGAGCTTTCTTCCGGATCTCTTTGATCAAAACCTCTCCATGCATATCACCGGAGAACTCGCAGGTAGAAAAGAATATAACCGGTTTCCCCATTACTATTCACCCTCCAACTTTGGTATCAAAAAACCCTTCAACTTCAATTCGATATTTACCGGTTCTTACCTGCCTTAAGTTTTAGTATCTTCCATATTCAATTCGATTTTCTTTTCATCTAGCTTTAGTCCGCTGATCTTTAAAGGCCATCCTTTCATAATTTCAAATTCAATCGGCAACTGTTCACTAACAACCTTTAATAATGCGCCGGATACTTTTTGACCAGCTATTAAAAGTCGGGTTGGATAAAACCGTAAATGCCTTTCCGAAACAACCTTCAGATCACCTTCGAGCTCAATTGGTACCAATTTATTAAAAACAGGCGCCCAACCGGAAAGAACCACTCCTCCCCATCGAACCCCAAAATTGCTATTTAACTCGGGATAACGTAAAGCCAAATATTCATTAAGGGCGGTTTCATCAACTGTAGCGAAAATTCGGGTCAGTCCCATTCGCGTTATTACTAAGCGTCTCTCTTTGAGCAACTGTGGTAAATCGAACCAAAACCCTCGGCAATCCATTGTTAATCTGGAATAACGCAAATCATTAAAAATCGAATTTTGAGCGTCAATCGAAATCTGATTAACCTTTCCGGCAAAAAAATCGCTAATCCTAATCCACCTAATGTTTACCGTGGCCTTGCTTTCCATGGCGGTAGCTTTGATCAATTCCTGCCGGATAGTTGAGCGAACCCAATAATTCATTCCAATTTCAGTCATGATTATCAATAGAATAATTATGGTTAGGATCAAGATTGAAAATTTGATTGCTTTCTTTTTAAAAAAATAAATGGATTTCTTTGACTGATCCAGTCCAACTACCTCCACAAGTTTAAATCTATTTTAATATTTCACAGTAAAGCTCTTTCATTCATTCTAAATAGTTTTAATAATTCTCGATCACTGCCAATTAACTAAAACATAAAAATAAAAGCTGGTATTGGCAAACATTCCAACTTTGTTTGCCGACACCAGCCTCGTCCCGATTTCCTACCGACTCGCGACTCTTGTCTTCTTAAGATTTGCTTTCAATATCGAACGCAGATATCGATTCTGTTAATTTAGTGGCGATCGACGCCAAATTCTCTGCCATACTGGTAACTTCTTGGGCAGCGGCGCTTTGTTCTTCAGTGGTAGCCGATACATCTTCAGTCGCGGCCATAGTCTCCTCACTGATTGTCGCAATATTATCGATAGCTTTAATAACGCTTTCATTCTTCTCCGCCATGTTCTTGGCGGAAGTGGCCACTATATTAATTTGAGCCATAACATCCCTTAATTCATTAAACATAGTTTCAAAGGTGACTGCTGCTTCACCGGCCAATGATTTACCCGCTTCCACCTTTGACATGCCTTTATAGATAATATCCACGGCATTAGTGGTCTTTAATTTCATCTGAATAATAAGATCCGCAATCATCTGCGCTGATTGTTTAGACTGTTCCGCTAATTTTGCCGTTTCTTTAGCGACGATACTAAACCCTTTTCCGTGAGCACCGGCCCGGGCCGCCTCAATCGACGCATTTAGCGCCAGCAAACTTGTTTGTTCCGCAATTCCACTAATAACAGCGGTAATTTCACTGATTTCTCCGGAAGCCTCATTAACATCGTCAATAACTGCGGCAACTTCTTTAGTTGTTAAATATAGTTCATTAATTTCATTAGCTACATTGGTAGTTACTTTCTGTCCAACCACTGCCGAATCGGCCATTTTCTCAGAGACCTTAGCAATACTAGCTGTATCCTTGGATACTATCCGGACCAATCCGCTCAGCTCATTAATAGTTGCTGCCGTTTGGTTGATCTGATTAGATTGTTCGGATGAAGACTTGGCTAAATCATCCATCGCCATTGCAACATCAGTAGCGGAAAGGCCCGATTCAAATGAAGCGTCTCTTAGTTCTTTACTAGCAGTAAAGATTTTTTCCGCAACTTGATTAATACCCCGGATCAATTCCCGCAGTCCGGTTAAAGCATGATTTAAACCTTTTACGACTTCGGTTGCTTCATAACAACCCTTCGCTTCAACGTTATGGGATAAATCCCCGGTAGCTAACGATTTGGCTGAGTTTACCATAACTTTCAACGGTCGAGAAACCGACGTCGCAATGGCAACTCCTAATACAATTGAAATAATTAAGCTAATCACCAGAACAAATACAATATTATTCCAGACTTTTTGGGCCGATTCTTTTCCAAATGTTACCGATTCGGAAGCGGAAAGAATAACTTGATTTGCAAGTCCCTGAAGATTTGATAAAATTTTATGTAAACATAAATCTAACTCTAAATAATTTTTTTTAGTAATTGGTTTTTCTAATATTGAGAGAACTTTGTTCAACTCATTATCAAGTTCCTGTACTACATCGGGATTAATACTTCTCAAGGATTCAACCCTCTGGTTTTTAAGGGCTTCCGAAAACTCAATCAAAAAATAGCCGTGTTCTTCAGGAGACAGCCCTTTCAAATAATTCATTCTAAGCTTTTGTAATTCATTGTTTAAATAGTAGATATCGTGAAATTTTTGGACGTTATTGTTAAAGACCGTATTAGTAACTTGCTGCATACTATCGATTACCCTTAGTCCGGTAGAACCTTCATAAAAAATGAAAGCAATCAAAATAACAATGATCACTGCAATTTGATGCAGAACCTTAAGTTTAGATAAGGGTAACAGTAATAGATCTCTAATTTTTTGAAAAAATCCAATTATTTTAGCAAACATTCCGGTACCTCCAACTCTCGAAATCAACTTCCCTTTAATGGGTTCTGAAATAGATCTTCATCAATCACCTATCAAAGCTTTAAAAATTAAACCAAAACACTTGGTAAATGCAGGTAGCAAAAGAGTTTCTTAAAATCACAACTTATAACACCCAAACAAGAGGCGGGAATAATGGCAAACATCCTTAAAGAGATTTCAAAAATAGTGCCGGAATTTTTTACTGCTATAGTGCACTCACTTCATCGCGGCAATGATCGCATCCGCCATTTCCTTAGTCCCTACCGCAGTCGGATCGTTTCGGTCCGCTTTCATATCATAAGTTACTGCCTTATTTTCAACTATTACTGTTGCTACAGCCCGTTCCAAGCGATCGGCGGCTTCGGTTTCACCAATATGCCTTAACATTAACATTCCGGACAGAATCAAAGCCGTAGGGTTGACCTTATTTTGCCCTTTGTATTTAGGGGCAGAACCATGCGTCGGCTCAAACAAAGCAACACCGTCCCCGATATTAGCGCCGGGGGCCACTCCAAGACCGCCAACCAGACCGGCGCAAAGATCAGAAAGGATATCCCCATAAAGGTTGGACATCACCAAAACATCGAAAGCTTCCGGCCTTTGCACTAGTTGCATACACATAGCATCGACCAAAACTTCTTCATAAGCAATTTTTCCTTCATACTCCTTGGCGATCTCCCGAGCCACCCGATAAAAAAGTCCGTCGGTATACTTCATAATATTTGCCTTGGCAACAGCAGTTACTTTTCGGCGACCATTTTGAATCGCATAGTCAAAGGCATATTTGACAATTCTCCGACACCCGGTAATTGAGAAAGGTTTAATCGAGATAGCCGAATCTTCCCGAATTTTTCCATTCGACATGGTGATAATTTGTTTGGCTTCCGGAGAACCCAAATCGAATTCAACACCGGCGTATAAATCTTCAGTATTTTCTCTGACCATCACCAGATCGATATCCTGATAACGAGAACGAACTCCCGGATATGATTTACAAGGTCGGACACAAGCATATAAATTTAAGGCATGTCTTAAAGCCACGTTTACACTACGAAATCCGGTTCCGATCGGGGTGGTAATCGGTCCTTTTAAAGCAACTTTATTACGTCGGATTGATTCCAAAACAGTTTCCGGAAGCGGTGTGCCACATTGTTCCATTACATCCACTCCGGCATCATGTATCTCCCAGTCGATTTTAACCCCGGTGGCTTCAATCACCCGGCGGGCAGCCTCGGCCAATTCCGGACCGGTCCCATCCCCGGGAATTAGTGTAATTTTATGAACCAAAATAAATTCCCTCCAAAACTATAATAGTAAGTCAAAATTTTATTCGACAAAGGATAGTATAAAACCTGCCTTTTTAAATAATCAATCATCAATTATCAATAATTAATTTATTTATTAATATCCTTTTGCTTCTTTAAGATTAATGTTTTCTTCCCAGATCCAGTCTGCTACTAAATATTCGGTGTATTTGCCCGGTTCATCCCGGACCACCACTTTTTCGATCCCGGCGTTGATAATCAGTCGGGTACACATCCGGCAAGGCTTGGTTTCAGGGGTAAACTCGCCGGTTTTAGCATCGATACACGCCAAATAAAGAGTAGCGCCCATCATATTAATCCGATCGGCATGAATAATGGCATTAGCTTCGGCATGTACCGAGCGGCATAATTCATAACGTTCTCCAGGAGGTATTTGCGCCTCATCCCTCGGGCATTTACCCAGATCACAACAATTGACCGTGCCTCGGGGAGCTCCTACATAACCGGTGCTAATAATCTGTCCATTTTGAACAATGATCGCTCCGAATTTACGCCGTAAACAAGTGCCTCTCTCCGCCACCTGCGCCGCAATATTTAGGTAATACTCTTCCCAAGACGGCCTTGCCATAACAATACCCCCATCCAAAAATAACCTTACCGCCGTAAAACCTGATTAAACAACTGAAGATACTCCCCGGCGATCCTTTGATAAGAATAGTTTTCAGCGGTAGCCAAGGCGCCTCGTTTAAAACGAGCAAATTGTTCCGGGTTTCCTAAAAGTCCCATTACGCCTTGAGCGATTATTGCGGCATCCTCAGCCACTAATAAACCGTTTTCTCCATCAGTAATCGTATCATTAGCGCCGGCAGCCGCAACAGCTACTATCGGCACTCCGGCGGCAAAAGCTTCCAACTGAGCCAATGGTTTGACCTCTGATTTGGAGGTCATTACAAACAAATCAGCAGCTGCCAAATAATCGGGGACCTGCGAAGGATTAATCATACCTGTAAAAATAACCCCATCTGCGATTCCCAAATCAGCAGCGCATTGCTTAAGCCCATTTAAAGCCGGACCATCCCCCACAATCATTAATTTTATCGATTCATGGGTTTTAGCTCGCATTAACCGGAATGATTGTAATAATAGCTCCAAATTTTTTTCCGGAGCAACCCGGCCAATATTGATTAAAAGTTTTTCCTGCGAAAGGTGGTATTCCTGCTTTACCCAATCGCCGTTAGCCTTTTGAAATCTTGTCAAATCAGTAGGGTTTGGTATGACTTTAATATTATTG
>JAAYEK010000073.1 GCA_012728785.1 Bacillota bacterium
CTACAGGTAAAAGTTTTGTCCTAAGAAATTGTCCAGCGAAATCTGTATTTGCTTCTTACTTAATAAGAGTTCGACCTGATAAAACTATGGTTGATCCGATATATTTATCTTATTATTTTCGTACACAAGACTATTGGGACCAGATTACAGGAGCGGCTAACGGATCAACTCAACCTGGTGTTAACGCAAGTAACTTAAAACAGTTAAAGATTCCACTCCTTCCTCTTTCTGAACAAAAACGTATTACGGCCATTTTGGATAAGGCGGATGCGGTTCGGCGAAAGCGGCAGGAGACGATCCGATTGTTGGATGAGTTTTTGCGGTCGGTGTTTTTGGAGATGTTTGGGGATCCGGTGAGGAATGAGAAGGGGTGGGAGAAAAGTAAAATTGGTGAACTAACAAAGGTTGAAACTGGAAGTACTCCTAGCAGAGATATAAAGGAATATTATGATAATGGAAATATACCTTGGGTTAAAACATCTGAAGTGCAAAATAACTATATTGTAAAATGCGAAGAATATATTACAGAGCAAGCGCTTAAAGAGACAAACTGCAAAGTTTTGCCTGAGGATACAATTTTAATAGCAATGTATGGGCAAGGTCAGACAAGAGGCAGAGTAGGCTACATGGAAATAAAGGGGGCAACAAATCAAGCTTGCGCTGCCATATTACCGTCTGAATTAATTAATTCTTTATTCTTATACTATCAGTTAAGGTTTCGTTATATGGAAATTCGTAATATGGGTAGGGGAGGTAACCAACCAAATCTTAACTTGAGTATGATAAAGGATTTTATGATACTATATCCACCTATAACATTGCAAGAAAAATTTACCCAAATTGCTGAAAAAGTTACTAAACAACAAGCTTTATTCAATAAAAGCTTAGTTAAAATAGAAAATAGTTTTAATAGTTTGATGCAAAAGGCGTTTCGGGGGGAGTTGTAGGGTTTTTGTCCACCCCTCATACTATCTTTCTCCCCCGGGGGAGAAACGAGCTGTGGTGCTTCGCTGACTTTTGGGGGGTTAGATTTGATTTGAAGAAGAAAACGATGAAATGAAGTGAAAATATGAGCGATATAGAGATGAAAATATCTATTCCCACTGATAACGATGGGTTTGTGCTGTTTCGGTGTCCGCTTTGCGGTGGCTATTTCAAATTAACGCCGGATGATGCCCAAGCAGATGATGTGATTGAAATTTGGTGCCCTTGTTGTGGATTGAAAAGTGAGAATTATTTGACGGATGACGTTATAGAACTGGCTATGAATATGGCCAAGAATCTTGCAATGGATATGGTTTTTGAAGAAATGCAGAAGTGGGAACGTCAGTTCAAAGGGAGCGGATTAACCTTTAAGGCTGGAAAAAGGCCAAGACCAGAAGCGGAAAATCCGATCATCGCCGGGATCGAAGCGTTGGAAATTCAACAGTATGAATGTTGTAAAAGACAGGCCAAGATTGAGCCGATCATAAAATTGAGCGGAAGTTATTGTCCGTTTTGCGGGGTGAAATGTGATGGAGATCAATAAGAAAGATTTAAAGAAGATAAGTTTAGCATTTAGAACAATTGCCAGTAGGGTAATTAACGCACACTACGATGAAGTTGATAGTATTCTAAAGATGTTTGTTGATTTTATTGATGAAAACTATCTAATCTCTACTTATATTAATAGTATTGTTGTTGCTGATTTTAATATTGCTAAAGAAGTGGATGAAGTAGCATCAAGTTACGGTAGGGCTTTTTTTAACACCGGTTCAAGTTCCGATGAAGAAATTAAATATACATATATAATTCTCAAACATATAGTAACGCAGAGAGTTCCTATCCGTTCAATTAGCATGGCGTATAGTAGTTCTAATAAGTATCAAGATACGGTTAAGGGTTTTGGAGAAAGACTCATACTTCCATTTGTGAATCATATTGTAACATATTTAACAGCGATTGCAATCGATATGGGTTATGACGAGGAGACAAAATATGTAATTACGATAAATGGTGGACAAGTTAATATTGCTAAAGACCAAGCTACAATTCACGCAATACAAAATAATGGCATAAATACTAATGAATTAGATAAATTGGTTCAAAGTATTAAGAGATTGTTGACGGATGCAATTACGCCGGAAATACGCGAAATTATCAATGATAATGTTGCGGTTCTTCAAGAGGAATTAAAAAAAGAAAATCCGAAAAAGGGCTTTATTAAAACAGCCATTGGCGGTTTACAAAGTATATATCCAAAGATAGCAGGAGCGGTTGAATTAACGGCCGATATTACAAGTATTATTCAATTTGCTATGCTTGTTCTATAAATTGACTAATCAACTTTAATAGATTAGGAACTGGATATTATAGCCGGTTTATTAGCAACAAAGATCTTGCTATTTCGCATTATTATACCTATAGGAATGTGGTAGGATGGAAAGTTTTAAAAGTCATTTTAGGAACGAATATGGGGAGCGATGGTTCTTTGAATATAATTATGAGGCGAATCGGGCTTTTGTAACTGGAGACGATATTGGCGATGAGATTTATCCGGTTATTGAAGGTAGAGCGCCTTATTTGATCCTGAATGAAGATGAAAGTGTCTGGTTAAAGTCATCTTGGGAAAAGGCTACGGCCGGATTGAACAAAATTGGACTCTATCTGGATTTGGATACCGAGTTTGTTGCAGGTAAAAAATATTGCTATCTAACCAATGATATTTGCCCGATTTGTCTAGAAGAAAGAGAGTATTTTGAAGTACATCATTGTGTTCCTAAGGTCGATGGCGGTAGCGATGATTATCGGAATTTGCTTAATATATGCGGTTCATGTCATGCGTTGATTGCCGGAGGATGCGTCAAGGAGCGGCTACCGCGTTTTTTAGCGGCATACTATCATCAATTGATGTATTTTGGCATCGATTTCTTTTTAATAATCAAG
This sequence comes from Bacillota bacterium, assembly GCA_012728785.1. Lineage (GTDB taxonomy): Bacteria > Bacillota > UBA4882 > UBA8346 > UBA8346 > JAAYHS01. Next base: position 2,926 of record JAAYEK010000073.1, read on the forward strand.
CGACAACCAGGAGGTTTTTTTGAAAGAAGTCCCGCTGTTGAAGAAATGCTGGAAAGCTATTTGCAAGCAGATCAGGAACACCAACATAAATGTGATGAAATAATCAGAAATGAAGCCCGGTTACTTTATTAATACCTGCGTGATGTTGCTCGAAGTGTTTGGCTATGGTCGGAATATTGTCAAATCGCTAGGATTCCTTTACAGAAACGCTAAGAAGTGTTTTTCTGGATCTAAAAGCTACGGAATATCTAGGTGGATATATGGGTTTTTAACGTGAGCCAAGATTGATTGAACGTTAGTATTTACGCATCTTAGGTTATCGGAGATTTTATACTATTTTTTGACAACCTTTCAGGATATAATAGGGTAGAGAAATAAATTGGTAACCAGTTGTAAATGGGGTGGATCAATGGTTATTAAGGATTTGAAAATCGAAGCCTTTCGAGGCGTTCTCGATTTAAAACTTGAAAACCTGGGTGAAATTAATATTCTTGCCGGGATCAATAATTCCGGTAAGACTTCGGTTTTAGAAGCAATCCGTCTTTTGGAGAGTCCTCTTGACGTATTTAATGCCGTAAGAGTATCCAGACAGAGAGAATATCCTGGTCCATTTTTTGCTATAAGGGGTAGACACGGCTATTTAGAATCCTTTATAAATATGTTTAATCTTAGTGAGGATGGCGTTAATGTCATTGCACTATCAGGCAGGACCAATGGACATGAGTTTTCCTTAAAATTTGAGGGTTCAATCGAAAAAAGACTAATAGAAATAGAAGAAAACAAAAAGAAGCTTAAGGATCGTGAAATTTATAATATCGAAACATCCGAAATGATCACTGGGGAAGTAGACTCTTTTTCCGGTGAAATCCAGTACGTGGAGGATGGGAAAGAGTATAAAGAAAACGTGTCATTTTCCCAACTAGATAATCTGTCCGAGGACAAATCCAAAAAAAGAAGCGTCAATATCGTCTACCTTTCACCGATTTCCCATATTTTTTGGGGAGAACCACTATTTAAGACAATAAAAGAAGGTTTCAAAAGCGAGATTGTTAAACTGCTAAGAATATTCGATCCCCAAATTAAAGGATTTGAAGTTATTAAGGATATACCCTATATAGAACATGAAGCCCTTCGTCCCATGCCTTTATCAACTTATGGGGATGGATTGAAGAAAGTGCTTTTATTTGCCACGTCCATCATTCAAGCTAAAGATGGAATTTTGCTTATCGATGAGATTGAAACAGCCATTCACATTAGCGCTTTTAAAAAAATCTTTGATTGGTTTGTACGATCTTGCCGTGATTACAATGTTCAAGTTTTTGGCGCTACTCATAGCCAAGAGGCAATTGATGCCATATTAAATAGTTCCAAAAATAATAAACAACTGATCTATGAAGATGACCCGTTGCGGATCATCACTCTGAAAAAGCAGACAAATAAAACTTTCGCAAGGATACTTACAGGGAAAGAAGCTTTAAAGTCAAGGAATGAATTTGATATGGAGTTGAGATAATGGATAGTATTATATTGTGCGAAGGAAGGGTTGATACGGCGCTTATTGGGCAATATCTGGCATCAATAAGTGGATGGCATTATTCTAAGGTGAGCAAATCAGGCGCAAATTTTCTGGAAGAAGATCGGAAACAAATTATTAACAAGTATAAACGTGACGACCATTGGATGTATTTATGGGGAGTCGGCGGACGAAAAAGATTTAAATCTCCTTTTGAAAAGATATTAGAATTCAATAGTTTGAACAAAGATACAAGTTTTAATAACATTGTTTTTATAGTAGATCGGGATGAAGAAGACGAAGCAACCATTGTGGCTGAGTTTGCCGGTTATATTGGAAATGATGAATTACGAAAAAATGAATGGCTGGATGTAACATATACTGATAAGTTTGGACATGAATATACAGTACGAATGATGTTGATTATTGTGCCGTTTGACGAAGAAGGCGCATTAGAAACAGTTATGATAAATTCCTTAGCCGAGGAAGATGATGAGGAGATTATTCCTCAATGTGTCAAATTTATAGATGGAATAAAATCGGAGAAATATTTAAAAAAGAGACGTGATATATTAAAAGCCAAACTATCAACACTTATTGCTATAATTGATCCGGATCGCGCTGTCGATAGCCTTGTGGAGATCGTTGAAGGTATTCAATGGGATAGATATAGGGCGGTTAATCAAACTTTTAATAAATTATTGGAGTTATAAAAATTCAGGGCTAAATGAAATTCTATCTCGCCATCACCGATAACAATTAGTATCAATTTTATCTCAACTCAACCCCGACGAAATCAACTTCCGGCAACCGGATAAAAAGTGAAAAGTTAAAAGGGTGAAGTGTAAAATAAAACCCGAGTCGGCTTTCCCAAACTCCAACCAAGCACTCCCGAACTCCACGCGATCAGTTCTGAACTCCAAACAAGCAGTCCTGAACTCCGAACGAGCAGTTCCAAACCGCGCGCAAGCGGCTTCGAACTCGACGTGAGCAGTTTCCGATAGCATGCAAGGAGTTCCAAACTAGCGAAGCGCAGTTCCCCAACTCCAAACGAGCAGTTCCGAACCCCAGGCGAGCAGCTTGGAACTCCATGCGAGCGGTTTTCTACTCCAAGCATGCAGTTCCGAACCGATCATTTGCAGTTCAAAACCGAACCCCTGTACGGTTCCGAACTTCAAGCAAGCAGTCCCGAACTCCACACAAGCAGTTCCCGACTCCAAGCGAGGGGTTCTGAGCTCCAAGCCTGCAGTTCCTTAACTCCAAATCGCTAGTTCCGAACTCCGCGTGAGCAGTTCTAAACTCCAAACAAGGAGTTCCGGACTCCAAGCAAGCAGTCCTGAACTCCACACAAGCAGTTCCGAACTCCAAGCGAGCGGTTCTGAGCTCCAAACCTGCAGTTCCTTAACTCCAAATCGCTAGTTCCGAACTCCGCGCGAGCAGTTCTGAACTCCAAACAAGGAGTTCCGGACTCCAAGCAAGCAATCCCCAACTCCACACAAGCAGTTCCCGACCCCAAGCGAGCGGTTTCGAACTCCAAACCTGCAGTTCCTTAACTCCA
>JAAYEK010000001.1 GCA_012728785.1 Bacillota bacterium
TATCGCCAATATTCATCTGGAACTTGACCTGGTTTCCGGGATTAATGTTCACAACGCCGATATTTTAATTACAGATTGGTCGGGTATCGCTTTTGAATTCGCGTTTGGGACCGAAAGGCCGGTACTCTTTATCAATACACCATTAAAAATTGATAATCCCAAATATCAAGAGCTTGCTATCGAGCCCCTTGAAGTTATCGCCAGAAATAAGATTGGACTTACCGTAGACCTGGATCAAATCGACCAGGTCGGGCAAATTTTAGCTTCATTTACTTCTGATTTTCAAAAATATCATGACCAAATAGTTGATTTTCGTAACCAATACATTTACAATTGGATGAAATCCGCCCCAACCGGCGCTGAACAGATCATCAAACTTTGTCATCAATAAAGGATTAAATAAACTATTAGGAGGAAGTCAAATGAAAATGAGATTCGTATTATTTATGTCTACCGTCTTTATGTTTTTGTCAATTCCAACGGTTTACGGTTATTCGGACCCGGTTTCGATGACTCTGATCTGGCAGTTTTTAGCCAGCATTTTAGTGGGTTTGGCCTTTTTTTACAAAAGCATTAAACTATGGATTTTAAAGACATTCATTAAGAGTAAGAAGAATAATCAGCAATAAGTGGTAAAGAAGGTTCCATATGTTTAGAAAATTTTTAATCGCTTTATCTCTGGCTAACCTTTGCTTTTATAATGTTATCTGCATTCTTTGCTATCAAAGAACCTTTTATGTAAAATACTTGCCGACAGCCAATAGTTATCTTGCTTTAATAATCAACGAATTGCTTGTGGCAGCGCTGAGGTGATCTTTTTAAATGGTAAAAGAATTAATCTTAGCTTTTTCTTTAGCAAATTTATGTTATTATAACGTTATCTTAAGATTTTTTTATCAAAATAAGTTTTATCTTAAAGATTTACCCGGAGCCAAACATTTTCTGGCGCTAATTATAGGGGAATTATTAATTACCGTCCTTTTTGGGCTGGCATGGAGACTAGTTAAAAAGATTAATAATCATTTTCTGGTTAAATTTGCAAAATTCCTTGTTTGCCTATTAGTCCTAATTTTTATCTTTGAATTTTTACTCGATATTAGCTCTGTTTTAGATCTAAACTTCAAATTAATAAGAATAGTCTTGTTGATTACCATATTATATCTAATAATCAAAAAGAAAATATCACAAGTCGCCTTATTCATTTTATTGCTGATGACCCCATTCGCCGGAATTGTTTTTATTCAATCCACTCAAAACATTATTATTGATCTAATGAAGAAGCCTGCTCCAAAAATCGAACAACCTATCTTCACCTATCAACACAATTCACCAAAAGTATTATGGCTGATCTATGATGAGTTAGATTATAGGATTCCCTTTGTTGACAGGCCTAAAAACCTTAAAATGCCGACATTCGATCAATTATTAGGACAAGCATTAACTGCCCATAACGCCTATTCACCTTCCAAGGAGACAATAACTTCACTACCATCCTTAATTGATGGCAAACTAGTCTCTGAAGTTAATATTGTTGATCCTGAAACCCTAGAAATCAAATACCGTGATAACAAAGATTTTATTAATTGGGGCAGCCAACCGAATCTGTTTACGAAAGCGCGCCAATTGAAGGTCAATACCGCTCTTGTTGGCGAATATATACCTTATACAAGATTAATCGGAAAAGATTTGACATTTTGCGATTGGTATCAATATCATCCCCGCTATACTGATCCCGGTTCAATAGTCGCCAATGTATATCAACAGCTAAAGATGCTCTTAAGAGGACCAGCCCGACTCTATATGCAACGCAAAGAGTCCTACTATGATATCCAGAACCTGACTATAAAATTAGTGTCAGACCCTAAATTCGGTTTAGTAATGATTCATAACCCAATCCCACATCACCCATATTTCTACCGAATGTCTTGGTGGGATAAGCGTTCGCGCCGTTCACCTGAAGGTTACATCAATGCACTTAAATTAGTTGATCTGTCTCTTGGAGAAATACGTCAGGTAATGGATGAACAAGGAACCTGGGATAAAACCACTGTTATTATCTCTGCGGATCACGGCTTACGACGTAGATTCGATGGTATAAAAGATTGTAGAGTCCCTTTTATCATCAAATTTGCAGGACAAAAGAGCCCCATCCCTTACGAACCAGCATTCAACACAGTAATTACTCAAGAATTAATACTGGAGATCCTCGGTAAGAAAATCACCTCCACCGAAGAAGTCATCAATTTCTTAAATCGAAACGGTAATAATGAGCAAATGAGTTTTTAGGCTTAAGAGATAAGATATCATTTCAGTATTACAAAAGGACTCGCCAAACCCCGAGTCCTTTTGTGATTTTATATCATTCTCTTAACCAACATAAAGTTTGAATTGACCTTAAATCTGATTCTTTAATAAAGAATAAATCCCTTGATATACTTGTCCCGGAGTTATATATTCCATAAGTTTCTTCTTATCTTCATTAGCTAAAATATTATTATCCGGTTCGATCACGATATGTGGCGAATGATACGGACCATACCTCGCTGGTCTGGTCGGGCCAAATAAAGCAACCACCGGAACCTGTTGCGAAACTGCGATATGCATCGGCCCGCTATCCCCGCTTAAGAAAACCGAGCATTTCTTGATGACTGCCGCTAATTCCAATAGATTTAATTTTCCGGTAAGTATAACCGGTTGAATCTTAGTCAGACTAGCCACCTTTTCAACGATCTCGATATCGGAAGGTCCACCGAAAAAGACCATTTTAATACCATCTTGTTGAAGCATGTCCGACAATTTGGCCAAATATTCCGGTTTCCAACGTTTACTAGGCCAGTTTGCGCCTGGATGAACTCCGACGATAGTTTGGTTTTGAAAATTATTCTCAAGCCAAATTCGATCAGCTATTGCCTGTGATTGTCGGTCATATTCCATCTCCAGTTTATTATCGCCGATATTAGGAATGCCTATTTCCCGTAAAGCTTTTAAATAACAATCAGCGCTATGAATTGAGCGATCTTTGACGAGATAGGGATTAAAAAACAGTTTAAAGCTTTTAGTGGCAAACCCGCAAATCTTTTTCCCCCTACTTAAGGCCGCTATTAAGGAAGCGCGCTCGGATGGATTTAGATTGATCACCAGATCGTATCTATATTTTCTAATTTCACGAATTAACTTAAAGTGAGCGATTATCCCTGCTTGTCCTCGTTTTTTGTCAAAGGAGATGATTTTATCAAGATTGCGATTATATAAACATAGTTGACGAACATCCTCGGCTATCAGTACATCGATCGTAGCCTCGGGAAAAGCTTGTCTGATTACTTTAAAGGCAGGAGTTACGAATAGTAATTCTCCGATCGCCGGCATCAGATTAATGACTAAGATTTTCAAAAACAAAGCCTCCTAGGGAAGATTACCCAACCAATTTAATAAAAATAGTAACAATCCAATAAATGATTCGTTTCACTTTGGCAAAATCCTTTAGTATTGTAATCAAAATGCAAAAATTAATAGCTCTAAATTTGAACTTTCCTTCAGTCTGACATCTTTAAACTATTCTTTATATAGACTTTATCCAAATTCTCATCCCTTTAAATATTCTTTCAGCGCTTGTTCCCAATCACGCATCTCGTTTCCAATTGTTAACTTTAACATCAGGTTCTCCAGAGGCGAATAGGCCGGCCTCCGGGCGGGACGCCCTGATTCCGCAGTAGATTGAGGTATGATTTTAACTTGATCATTATCTGTCAATTTGAAAACCATTCTTGCAAAATCATACCAAGAAGCGCATCCGGTATTTGTCGCGTGAAAAAGACCATAATATTCCGTTTCAATTAATTGTAAAATAACATGCGCCAAATCTACGGTAGATGTAGGACTACCATATTGGTCGTTAACCACTTTAATTTCCTTTTGTTTTTCCCCCAATTTTATCATAGTCCGGACGAAATTATTACCGTCCCCATATAGCCAGGACGTCCGTACAATAAACAATCGGTTCAAAATCTGTCTGGCTAATATTTCCCCGGCTAGTTTTGATTTACCATAAATATTCAGGGGATTTGGTTGGTCAAACTCTTGATAAGCGCGGCCTAATTTACCGTCGAATACATAATCGGTGCTAAGATAGACCATTTTTGCCCCACAGCATAGACAAGCGCTAGCTACATTTTGAGTTCCAACAGCATTTACTCGATAGGCTTTCTCCCAATCTACTTCTGCCCTGTCCACGTTGGTATAAGCAGCGGTATGAATTACAACATTGGGTTGATACCCATTTATAACCCGAAAAGTTTTGTTTTGGTCCGTTATATCCATCTCTACAATGTCCACAGCCAAAACATCTGTTCCCTGTAATTGCTTGAGCAATTCTTTCCCCAATTGCCCATTAGCGCCGGTTAGTAAAATTCTCATCGGTGTTTGGTGTTCCAGTCAAACCCAATAACCGAATCATTCCAGGGAATTCGCTTTTCATCAGGTTCTTCTGGGTTATATGAATTAGTAGTAAAATAGACGATATAAGCTGGTTTGTTGCCCAGCACCCGATACCCATGTGCAACTCCCGCCGGGATCAATACTATTTCCGGATTATCCTCCCCCAGGTAAAAAATGTTGGTCTCCCCTTTAGTCATTGAACCCTCACGCCGATCATATAAAACCACTTCAACATTGCCCACCGGAAAAAACCAGATATCGTCCTGGTTTTCATGGTAATGAAAAGCTTTAATCACTCCGGGATAAGATTTGGACATTGACACTTGCCCGAATCTTTTTAAGATGCAATCGTCATCCCTTAAGATTTCCATAAAAAAGCCCCGATTATCAAGATGACGGACCAGCTTTTTAACAACGACACCTTTGATCAAATCAGTTCCGCCTTTAAAAGAATATTTATAAAAGTGACTCTATTAATATTAATATATGCGGCTGATATAAAAACTTTGTTAATAAAAAATGCGTTCCAATTTTCTTTTTGCAATCCTTGATTGTGTCAAGTATAGTTCGCAAATTGCCATCAGGAACAACGGAAAGTTAAGCAGCCTTTCGCTTTGTTAAGATAGTCTGGATAATTTCCTTGTGAATATAACAATTGGCAGTTTCCCAGTCTTCAGAGTATTCCATCATGTAACAGCAAACGAGCCTTATATATGAATCCACGGATGGGAAAATGCCTACGACCCTTGAACGGCGTCTTATCTCTTTATTTAAGCGTTCCAGAGTATTGGTAGAACTTATTTTTCTCGAATCAATTTCAGGAAACTGATAATACTGCAATGAGTCTTCCAGACCATTTTCCAGAGTTTCGATTGCTTTGAAAAATCGGTGTTCATATTCCTTGATTATCATTTCAGCATAACGTTTCGCTGAATCATAATCGGGCTGCTGCCAAATCTGTTTAAGTTTAGCAGCGAAGAATTCTTTCTCTTTACCGGGAATATGGGCTAGAATATTTCTCATAAAATGGACTTTACATCTTTGCCAACTACAACCGATAAAAGATTTTCGGATTGCAGCAACTAAACCTTGATAGGCATCTGATACTGCTAACCAAGTGCTTTGAAGCCCCCGGACTTTTAAATTCTCAAATAGAGCGGTATATGATTCTTCTGACTCTTCATACATGGGTTCAACAGCCAGTATTTCACGTTTGCCATCCAGGTTAATTCCACATACAACGTGGACGGCCATGTTATTAATGTGATTGTCAATCCGGATTTTTTCATACAAGGCGTCAATCCAAATAACCGGATATGTATCATTTAATTTTCGTTCTCGAAACTCTTTAATCTGTTCATTGAGTTCTTTGTTAATCTCGGACACCTGGCTAGCTGAGATGGATTCAATCCCAAGACTTTGGGCTAGCCGTTCAATTTTACGCGTTGAAATACCATTAACAAAGGCTTCTTGAACAACTTGCAAGAGGGCTTGTTCGGAACGCTTTTTCTCAGTAACAAAGAACGGGACATAACCGCCTTTTCGGACTTTAGGCACTAATAAATACATTGTGCCCATTCGAGTGTCGAAGCGCCGAACTCGGGTGCCGGAAAGATACCCTTTACGTTTGTCTGAATGTTCATTTTTGGATGCGCCCAGCTTACTGGCTACTTCAACATCCATCATTCTATGGCATAGCCATTCTAACATGGAAAGCATGGGATCGGGTTCTGACATAAATTTTAATAGCATTTTTTCAAAAGATAATGTACTCTTAGGGTAGGCCATCGGACTCACTCCTTCTTGGTTTTGTCTAAGCAACTTACCATTTCGGAGTTTCTGATGGCTTTCCTTTTTTTAAATTGCGAACTTAATTATACACTAGCCAATCCCAATCCCCTCCCCTCCCATCCCCTCCCCTTGGCTAAGTAATAAATCAGGTTATAACTATCGAACGAAGTTCATGGATATGAACTTCGTTCACAGTAAGAAATTAAAGATAAACCTGTGTTTGGACAATTTAAAACAGTTGGGTAGTTTCGATGGCTTGTGCTTCAAAGTCTTAATAAGGTTAAGGTCAAAGGGAGTAATTATAAAAAAGGGCCGTCACAGAATCCAATCTGTAACAACCCCTTTCTTTATAATATTTTCTTAGCTCCGGGTATTTTCAAAATTATATAATGACTGACCAAAAAACAAACCAAAATTCCCATAATCGATACTAAAACGAATTTTAATAACGGATAAATATGAATATCCCGTAAAAAATATGCCAGTAATACTATGATCGAGTATGAATTAGATAAACGGAATAGGCTGATAAAGACATCGCCTTTATAAGTTTTCCTTGGTAATTAAATCGTTTTTCAAATAGATATAATAAACAAACACAGGCTCCTACTGAAAAAAATGTCTCCCAAACTGAATAGCAAATTGTTTGCCAATTCATTCCTCCAAAAAATGGAGTAAGACTACCCAACCTGGGGCCTTTGAAATATTCTTTAAGCGGTGTATTTAATCCGCCTCCGGAAATATACATGATTGGCCAGATTAATAACGCAACTATCGTAATATAAGACCAGATTTTCACTGTTAACACATTCAAATTTTGAAACCACTTACGGCGGTAAGCAATAATCCCCAACGCAAAAAAGCCTATGTATTTAAGTAAGTAACTAATTTTAACAGTAAATGACAAATTATGCGGTTTCGTTAACCTGATAATAACAATAACTAGTGTGATAATTAACGAAAATATAAAGATGCTTCCATTACCAAGTGGTTTTTCCTTTTCCAGATAATAGTCGAGGTTTTTTCGAAAAGGCCTCAGGATTAAGCGAATTAATGTATAAGTGATTGAAAAGAACAATAATGTGAATACAAACCATATTGGGCCAGTTTCTAAATTATCAAAATGCAAAAGACTATCTGATAAAAAGGTCCAATAGGAAACACTTATTTTTTTATTGATTAAAAATTCTTCAATATAAATTACAGTTGGAGATAGAAACAAATAATAGAATAAGCCTGGTATACCCAAGCGTATACACCGGCTAAATAAAAACAACAATGGGCCTTTTCGGTCATATGATCCGGCAACAAAGTAACCGGAAAATATTAAAAAGCAGCCCATTAAAAAAGCTAAGTTTATTGAAAAAAACATTGTTAAAATAAAATTTGAAATTAGGTCAGAGGTCCTTTCGTAATAAACCCAGGGTCCTGCGGGCCCATAAGTAATTGCTAGATGAGTGGTAACGACTAGTATTGTAAGAAGTATCTTTATATTGTCTAGATAAATAAAACGATAATCATTTGTCATTTTTTGGGGGCACTTCAGTAATTCATTGTTGTTTGGTTTCAATGTAATATCTCCTTAATATAATATTTATGTTACATTAAAACTCTAAGTCCCTTACTTTATAGACTAAACTTCTATAACTTTAATTTAGTATTGAAATTTAAACACCTCCCAAAACTGTTTAAATATTTGATTTCCATAATTTAATACAAAATAAAAAATTTAAAGTATAATATCGCCTTAATTACCCATGGATATTATTAATATTAACATATTTTTAACTATTCCTTCAAGAAGGATGTCATACAATTTACATTCGCTTTAAGATTATCAATCTGCAGACTTGTTCATCATCGGTTTTTCAATCTCCCCATTTTTGGAACATCCTAAGACCATCAAATTGTTAACTTAAGTTACCAAAGAGTAAATTTATACCAGGCAGTTTTAAATAAAAAAGGCTCCGAGTCCCGGAACCTTTATGTTTAGTATATGGCGCGCCTGGTACGAATCGAACGTACGGCCAACGGATTAGAAGTCCGTTGCTCTATCCCCTGAGCTACAGGCGCATTTACAACTTCTAATTATAGCATAATAACTTGTTATTATCAACCTCTACTAATTAGTTTTATATTCAACCAATTCCTTAATAATGGTCTGGCCGTCAACTGTCGTAACGGCTTTAACATAACCAACATCTTTAACAAACCACGTTTTTTCAAAATAGGCCTTGCCATCTTTATAAACGCCTTCATATTGTATCAACA
>JAAYEK010000074.1 GCA_012728785.1 Bacillota bacterium
AACTAACGACGGATATTGCCCTCAAGAATTTACAACTGTTAAAGTCGTATTTCACGACGACCAAGGCGACCCACATAAAAGCGCTGATGTTTTAGTTTTCGTCGATAAATCAATTAAAGATATTGACGAAATAAAAGCAACTGCAATAAAACAAGCTAAGGAATTTTTATCTCATATCCTTTCTGTTACAACCTGAGATTACTTCCCGGATCGGTTCATTGTGCCGAATCGATTCCACGATAAGCCCAGAAACAAACTGTCTTAAAACTTTACGTAACCATTTCATATTTATCACGCTCCTTACATTTAAGTATAACTTATTTTAATATAACAATCAAAAGGTATAAGAAAAAATTATGAAAAAGGTTCCTAAATCCTACATCCTAATCCTATTCCTCCTCGGCCTCCGGCTCTGTTTTAACGAATACGGCTACTATGGAGCCTGGTTAGGCATACCCACAGTAGGTTGGTCAATATGGTTGTATTATGATTATTATCACATAAAGAAAGGACAACAGAAGAATGGCTAAACGTCGAGCTAATAAAGAAGGTACCATCGTTAAAAGAAAAGATGGAACTTGGATGGCATCAGTCCGAATTGCCGGAGAGCGCCCAACCTTTTACGGACGAACCCAAAAAGAAGTTAAAGAAAAACTCAGAATTGCTATTGAGAATGCACATAAGGGGCAAAGACCCAAACCATCTAAAATAACCTTTGGAGAATGGCTTGATACCTGGTTGGAAGAATACTCTAAGCCTACTATTAGTAAAACCACTTATGATTCGTATAAATATTATATCAATGACCACATTAAGCCTCTTCTGGGGTTCATCCCGATATCTCAACTTTTAGCAAATCAATTACAAAAATTATACAATACCAAGCTCAAAGAAAAAGTGAAAAGACATACTAAAGACGGACCTAAAGAGACCGATAAAACGCTAGCTCCATCTACAGTTCACAAAATGCATATTATTATCAATTCAGCTCTAAATCAGGCCCTTAAGGAAGGATTAATCTATACCAACCCCGACCAGGCCACTAAACCACCCCCCATCGAAAAGAAAGAGGCTAGGTTTTTAACTAAAGAGCAGGGAAATGAATTATTTAGAAATCTATTGCAAGACAGATGGTTTACGGCTTTTATGTTTAGTCTGTCAACTGGCATCCGTCGCGGGGAACTATCTGCTTTAAAATGGGAACACATTAACCTTAAGCAAAAATACGTTCATATTAAAGAGGGCATCATTAGATCTAGAGTTGAGCCTGGAAAAACTGAGATTATCACCCAAAAAACAAAGAATAAGCGAGATCGAAAGATCCCTTTATCCGATGAAATTATTACCCTTTTAACTCTATGGAAATCACTTCAGGACAGTGAAAAGGATAAGTTAGGGACAAGCTACCAAAACCAGGATTATGTTTTTGCATGGCAAGATGGCCGGCGAGTTTCTCCGGATTATTGGACTCATCATTTTAAGAAAATGTCCACTAGAAACGGCATAGACGATTTACATCTTCACAATTTAAGACATTCCTTTGCCACATGGCTCCTGATGGATGGAGAGAATATAAAGACGGTTCAAGAACTGCTAGGACACGCCTCGGCCTCGTTTATGCTCGATACATATGGGCACGTATTGCCGGAAGTGAAGAGAACGGCTGCAAAGAAAATGGGGTCAATGATAAGTCCAATAATCGAACAAAAAACCCAGTCTAATTGACTGGGTTTTAATTTTTAAGATCTGGTGGTTGTAAAATGGTTGTATTTTTCAGATCTTGAATCTTTAAAAGTGGAGCCGACAATCGGATTTGAACCGATGACCTGCGCATTACAAGTGCGCTGAATCATTTTTCTTCTGGTTTCTTTAAATTTCCTTTGATTGCTTTTCGTTGATTTGGCGCGGTTTCGGCAGGATGGAATTTTAGGTTCATTCCATCCCGTATCCAATTTTTTCTTCTAATTCCGTTGTCGTGGTTGTAAAAATGGTTGTAAAAATATTATCAAAATCCGCTTACCTTTTTTGGACTGGCCTGCTCTTTTAACCATTGATCAAACATTTCGCGATGGATAAAAACTCTCCTACCGATATTTACCCTTGGATAGAAATTTGGGTCTTCTAAAAGTTTCCGAATAGCCTTTTCAGAAACGTCATCACCGGCATAATCGGCAGCTTGTTTTACATTTAGTAATGGTTTTTCCATATTAATGTCAACCCCTTTCAAAACACATCCGTCAAAGCCTTGACCTTCTCTTCTGCTTCCCTGGCCTTAGCCTCGTCCATTTTACCGTTTTCCTCTTCTCCTTCGCCGGCCACAGCGGACTCTATTACCACTCCCACTCCGCTCCGGATCATCTCTTCCAGCCTCCGGATTTTTGCTTCCAATTCCCGCTTAACCTTCTCCGCCTCGGAGACTTGTTCTTGCCGCTGCTGTTTCGTTTCATACCACTCAACCACGGCCTGTTTAATGAAGTCACTTTTAATTACTTCCGGCGGTCTGGTTGCCATTACGCGGAGAAACTGAATATCTAAATTTTGTCTTACTCCGGCTCTAAAATGAAAATCTTCAGGT
>JAAYEK010000075.1 GCA_012728785.1 Bacillota bacterium
CACGAATAAGAAAAAACACAGTAAAGGTCCACATTCGTGTGCATTCGTGTTTCCTTATTCGATTTATTCGTGTTCCTTATACAATAAAATTCCAGAGGTAACACGAATTACACGAATAAGAATAAGACTATGACACGAATAGTTCTTATTAATTCCTATTTTTTCCTATTTGTTATTATTTCCCTTTACATTAGATTTCTTTAGCAATTTGCTTTTTCGTAAAAGCTTTTCAAGATGAGGTGCCGATATGATACCAGGAAATTTGCGGCAAGGAACCCCCTTAATCCCCCTTTAATAAGGGGGGCAAGGTGGATTATTCTGAATTTCTAAACCACAGCTATACTCTTTTTGTAGAATTTATTTTAAATCCTATGGGATGGCAGTGACTTTAATTAAAAGAGATATTACAGAATCTTCATTATTATGTAGTACCGGTCAGTAGTGTCCGGTTAATTTCACAAAAGATTACTGTAAAAAACAGCTTGAGATTTGGGATTACAGAACAGAAAGCACCAAATCACAAATCTTAAATTCCAAACAAATTCCAAATTACAATACCAAAATTCTAAACTGAAACAGGAGTAGGAATGGAAAATCCGAAATTCGAAACAGGGCAGAGATCTCCATTCCTGCTCTTTTCTTGTTTGGATTTTGAATGATTGGTTATTGGGATTTGTTTAGGATTTGGTGCTTGTGATTTGGAATTTATTTGCATGCCCTACTTCTTATGCAATCTTATGTCTGTTTTAATTAACCGGACACTAATGTAGTGCCGGTAAAAAATCACAACCCCAAAGCCGGCCAACTACACATCGAGCAACGTCCAATTATCTTCATATATATCAACGGTTCTTCCATCATTTCTCCATCTTTTGGGTGCAATGACAATTTTGTTTTCATTAGTGGATAGATGTTGTGCCCACCAGCTGAAAGTGCTGTTGGACATTATGAAGTGCTTGCAAGCGCACATGAGTCTCAATGTTTCCCAGACAGGATCCTTTCCGGACTCATAGTATACTTCACCAGGAAATTTCATGGTTTCCTTAACCCATTCAATATCATCGGAAAAGACAAACAAGACAGCATCAGGAAATTGCTTTTTTATAATTTCAACAGCTTTGTAATAATACTGCTCTTTGCAAATAAACACGTTGTCCTTGTTCTCGGCGCTGAGAAAATCTCCTCTCCTGATTGCAATGCAGACGGAATCTGAAGATGTTATTGTTTTATACAATTCTGTGTTTCGGGCTAATAACGGATATCTTGGTGTAAATTCTTTTTTTATCAAGTCATCTATTTCTGAAAAATACCTGGGTGATTCAAAATAGCCAATGACAATTTTATGTCTGATAAACTTATAAGGATCATTAAATTTAAAATATCCATCCATAAGAAAAAATATTCCGAATTTGCTCAATAACGGAGCGAATCTTTTTTGTTTCCTGTATACTGTCAGGGGATCATTATGATGCAGGTATTTTTGCATAAAAGCCAGCAACAGCTTTTGCACAACAGAATATTTGTTATTCTTTACATTTATTCTATGTTTGCAAACATTAAAATCGGCCAGGGAGTTTCTCCACCCATTCTCCTCATCGTACTTTCTTAATATTTCATTGAAATTTATTGATAGTTCATCATTATATTTAATTGTTAAATATCTGGCAAATGCATATTGAAACATTTGATTGCCCGTTCTATCTCGAATTTCAAGATATACCATGGGTCTCTCCTTATCTTGCTATTTAAACCTCTTCAAAAGAATTTAAGGGTAGTTTCTGGTAAAGGAAATTCTCCCCAAATTATGAAATATCAAATTTCAGCATTCAAAGTACCTGAAACCTGATTCATACGATTCAGGTGAAAATATAAGAGTTATTCGTAATACTGCCAATTATTATCTCGACAAACTGTGCGGACCGTTGTGTTTTTGTTCAATGATTTTGAGAGAAACGGGATTTTTGGGGATAATATGTAATAATATAATTAAATCAACATTTAATTATGCTTCAGGCCCCCTTAAATCCCCCGATCTCCTGCCCCCTAATCCCCCGAAGGGGGACTTTAAGATCACCATGATGTAACTGTGAACTTGAACGAAGGGTCTTTTCCGTTCTTGAGTATCGCCAGTGCCCTAAATCCCCCCGCTGGAAGCGCCCCCTTATTAAGGGGGGATTAAGGGGGGATTTCACAATGGTAAAGAATAATGTGTGAACTCGTTCTAGTAATAATCTGTCAAAAAGCATTTTAATTTTAATTATTTAAGCAATTATTGGAGGTTAATTATTAATATGGGATGATAGTGATTTTCAAACCATAATTATCCGATAAATGGAAACTGCTTTTTCCCTTGAATTGTCAATTTGAATGGCAATGTGCGAGCTCCGATGCATCATTTAAACTGATACGTCTGCGTTGGGCAGCTCTCGAAAAAGACCATCAATTCCGGTTTATTGGATTTTTCACTGGAAAGAATGCTTTAACCTGAAAAACCTGGTAAAGAGAAACGAGGTAGGGATGAATCAGGTGTGGTTGACTGAATTACGTTTTTTGGCAAATACAGTGTTGCTATTTGTTGCATTTGGTGCGGGGATTTGCCAGGCAGCTTCGATAACCATAAGTGGCCATGTGATGGATATTCAGAGAGTTGAGTTTATCGATCATTTCGTTTGTTTCCACAATTACTCCTTTAAAATCTATTAAAATCAAGATTATCTACTTAACCTTATGAAAGAAAGGGCAACTGATGTGCCATACTGAGAAGAGAATTTGAAGAGGGTTGATTGTTTACTTTATGATAGTTATTGTTTTTTGGGGCCAATAACCCCGGAGATAATTTTTTGAGCCGTAATACATTTACCTTTGGGGAAAACTAATGGAAGTGGGAGTTGCGAATCATTGCTTTTTTTTAAATTGGTTAAGAAAGAAGATGATCTTATCAATGGTGATAGAAAGTGTGAGGATATTTCTAAGGAGCTGATAAGGAGGAGGATTGCGATTTAGTTGGAAATGGTGGTCCAGACCATTCTCCCCGGAGGTGAATTATTAATTGTAAAAACTTTAACTCCGGGGGAATTTCCTGGAATGAAAATTGCAATTTCATTTCCCAAATCCCATAACTCAA
>JAAYEK010000076.1 GCA_012728785.1 Bacillota bacterium
CCCAACTCTGGCGCGGCATCCTTGATATTGCTACTAACCTTTTTTCGCCTTGACTCGCGAACAATTTGAGCAATTTTGCTATATCCTGTCAATTTATTCACCCCCTTTTTGCAAATTTAAGCGACCATCTTTTCCCATTTTCGTGTTATAGTGGAATCACGAACCAAATAGTTCGTTCCCCCTATCCCCCTTCCCCTAATTGCCTGGCTCTGGTATACCGGGGCCGGGCGCTTCTTTTAAATTAAGCCGCAGGCGGAATATTGGGATTAATACAAAGCGTTAAGAGTGTAATTTTAGATCCGTTTTTTCGAGGACCCCAATTTTTCTGTTTGCGTTTTGAGGCCATCAAAATCAACTCCTTTCGTTACAAAATCAATACCAATCCAAAAAATATGATAGTTATAATAATGGAACATATAATAAGGCCAAACACTTCCGAGCTATATAACAATTTTATTTTTCCCCCGGTAGCCTTTATTAGCTTTTTAGCCAGTATCATCAACCAGGGTTGTCCATGACAAATCGGGCAATCATCACCAAAAGTCATAGTCCCATAGTCTAAATCTTCGCCTTCAAATTGAATTAATCCAGTTCCTTGACAATTCCAGCATTTAAACATTTGGGTTCCCTCCTTCACAGGAACTAAGTCCCATCACTTTAACAAATCGTCCATGGCTTCGCCTTTGCTTCCGCAAACCACCCAGCCCCATTTCACGCAAAGATACACGAAATAGATGCTAAATATAAATCCCATCGTGTAAGGTAACGCCCAGTCCAAAGCTTTTAATATGCGCTTTTTCATCTGGAATCGCCTCCTATGCGGATTTTCTGGTTTCAGAGGTTATAGAAAGTTCATTTCTTGACCGGTTGGTAAGTTTTTTATCAAAAAAAACCTCATTAACTTGATATAAATCCATACCTAAGAAAGCGGCAATCTTTTCGATTTCATCAGGAGTGAACTGACGTTTGCCATTTTCTTTTTCTGAATAAGTGCTAACATCCATTCCAGCTGCATCTGCAACCGGCTTTTGAGTATATCCTTGACTGACCCGAATACCCTTCAATAACTTTCCATTCATATAATCACCTCATATAAATCTTTCCGATTGGTAAGTTTGCACTTAAATAATACCATTACCGTTTGGTAAGTGTCAATAGTTTTTTTATAAAATCGGAAAGTTTTTTTGTCAAAACACAAACTAGGCTTATAATTGTGGTAAGTAAGGGGGATTAGAATGTTTAATTACGAGGTTTTTACGCTTAGATTAATAGAGTTGCTAGAATCAAACAACTTAACCCAACGCGAACTTGCAAAACGTGCCGAAGTTGAAGAAGCAACTATATCGAGATATATAAATGAACACAGGCAACCTCGCGCCGACGTTCTAATTAAAATTGCAGAGGTTTTGAATACGACAACCGATTACCTTGTTGGTAAAGATCCATCTCGCGGAATCGCCGAGGCTCCAGCTGTTTACGAAACCAAATCTTTAAATTTGCATAAAAAAATAGACCAATTATCCGAAGAAAAACAAAAAATCCTTGAAACCTTAATCGATAGTTTTTTGCGCGAACAACGTTCGCTCAATGACGATGAACAAGCTGCTGCCGGGGGAAAGTATTAGTTTTTTGCCGCGTCATTTAAGGGGATGGTTAAAGCAACACGAACGCAACAAGAAATAACTTGGAAAATAAAGGTCGTTTCTGGTGCTTAAGAAGTTTGTCGATAATTAAAGGAGGGTTGTTATGAAAAGGATTTTAGTGGTTTACTTATTAATCGTTTTAATCAGTTTAGCTGTGTTTGTTCGGCCATCCGAAGCAAAAACAGGAGTCTATTTAGATACATACAATTATAGCTATTCTTACGATCAAGGTGTTTGGATGTTTGAGTTTTACC
>JAAYEK010000077.1 GCA_012728785.1 Bacillota bacterium
CATGATGTTTCTCCTGATAGGTTAGATATTGATTTTAAATTCATTATACTATCCTTTAATCGATCCGGCTAGGATCCCCCTAACGAAGTATTTTTGGAAAGCCAGGAAAAAAATTAAAGGTAACAGCATCGAAGCAAAAGCAGCCGGTGTCATTATATGCCATCCGGAGTCTAAAGAACCCAGTAGACTGGAAAGCCTTACCGTCAAAGGACTGGCCGCTGGATTATTCAAGATAATCAACGCTACTAGCAGATCATTCCAAACCCAAAGAAACTGGAAAATTGCCAAACTTGCCAAGACCGGTTTGGACATGGGGGTGACCAATATTGTAAAGATTTGAAAACTATTAGCCCCGTCTATTTTGGCTGCTTCAATCAATGAATAAGGCAATTGGGCAAAAAAGTTACGAAAAAGATAGATACAAAGAGGTAGGCCGAAGGCCGTATGGGCCAGCCAAATACCGGGAAAGGTCCCATTCAGATTTAATCTTTTTAAAATCATCAAAACAGGAATCAATACTGTTTGTAACGGGACTATCTGCATAGCGATGATCGTAATAAAAATCAACTTGCGGCCGGGAAATTTATAAAATGAAATCGGATAAGCCGCCAACGCCCCAACCAAAATCGGTAAAAAGGTAGCCGGGATCGAGATCAACAACGAATTAATAAAACCGGTCCCAATTCCTTTACTGGTCAATACTTCGATATAATTTTTCAAAGTAAACCTACTCGGATATAAAAAAGCGGTCCACCACCCGGAGGTCATCATATCGCTAACCGGACGAATTGAACTGATAAATAGCATTAAAGTTGGGGTCAACCAAACGAGGACAATCAGTCCCAAGATGATATTGCTAAGCAGGCTGATCCCAATGGGATGAGTGCTTGTTTTATCTTTCTCCTTTAGGAAAATACGTTTCTGTTTTGGCAATTCACTGATTCCTTGATATTCCCGTCTCATTGTTACTCCTCCCTTCCGTCACTCCCGAACGCTTTCTTCATAAGCCAAATTTCGAATATTAATAAATAAGACAGGTATTACTGCCAAGAATAAGATCACCGCCATTGCCGATGCATATTGAAAATTATTTTGATTGAACGCCGTCATATAAATTCGATTGGCAATAACTTCACTAGAATTAAATGGCCCGCCTTGAGTCAGGGTATAGATGATATCGAAGACCTTTAGCACCCACATGATCATTTGGGTAATAACCAGTACAATGGTGGACTGAATAATCGGGATTTCAATTTTGAAAAAGATTTGGAGACTGTTAGCTCCTTCAAGATGGGCCATTTCAATCAGTTCAGTTGGGACCGACTTTAAAGCCGCGCTAAAAATCACGGTGCTGAAACCGACCTGCATCCAAACGCCTGCCGCTATCAAAGCGATATTGACCAAGTCCGGTCTCCCCAAGAAAGCTATCCCTTCAAAATTACCACCTGTGATTAAGTTTAATTTTTGTAACAAAGAATAGACCAGATTCAGCAAGGCGTTGACCGTTCCAGTATTCACGTCTTTAAAGTACATGAAATTCCAGATTACCGCTGAAGCGGTCCCGGAGATAGCCATCGGTAAAAAAATTATCGTTTTAGCCAGGGTTGACCATTTGACCCGGTCCGCCAAAGCGGCGATTAATAAACCAAAAATTACAGTAAGAGTAGTAAAAAACAATAACCAAATCAAATTGTTTCTAAAAGCGGTCAACATAGCGTTATCTTTGAACATGCGGCGGTAATTTTTAAAACCGCAAAACTGCAGACCACCATCTCTTGCCTGCCGGGCCTGATAAATAGTGGCCGTTAACAGCTCTACCGTATCCTTGACGGTCATCTCTTCGTTGATATCATCAGAAGCAATTCTTACTTTATATTTGTTAAGGGCGCCGTTAACCACACTTTCCCAACCGGAAACTTCTTGAATCAAATCATTTCGCCCGATTTCTGCACCACTTTCCACGGCCAGTTCATTTATGAAACCTTGACTGAATTCCCTTTCACTGAAAGTAACCTCTTCCTTAAGACTAAGGCCGAAGGTTTGCAGAGTGGGTATTACCAGGAAAAATAAGGTTAAAATGATTGCCGGCGCCATCCATAAGTAATATTCGAGCCAACCGAGTCTTTTTTTCCGGATATATTTCGCGATTAAACTTTTCATAAACTCACTTCCTTCCGGCAAATGTCCAATAAAAATAGGCTGCCCCAAAAATAACGCCTCAAGGAGCAGCCCGTTTTAGCTTAGTTTAGTAATTTTTGTTAGCCAATTCTTCCATTTCCGCTAAGATCGAGTCTAGTTTGGACGGATCTTGGATATATTTTTTGCAAGCATCCCATAAACCGCCTTGATTCCCAACGGCTGGGGGCATCAAGTCGGATGCGTCGAACACATAAATTTCGGCTTTTGTCAAAATACTGGCGGAGTTCTGGTTGACAATGTTCGGATAAGCGCTCAAAGGTACGCCTTTATTTTGAGAAAGGAAGCCGTTCCGCACCGCGATTTCATTGGCTTTGACAGTAGTCAAAAACTTCATTAACTTCTTGACCGCCGGTTTATCAGAGAAAGCTACAAACACATCGGCGCCGCCAACCACTGGAACTCCGTATTGGGGTTCAATGGGTGGAAAAGCAAAGAAATCCATGTCTTCACCGAGTTTAACGTTGGGAAGCTGAGAGGTTACTATCCCGCCTATGAAATCCCCCTCATAATATAGATAAGCTTTGGGGTTTTCTTGAAAAACAGCAATGGCCCCATTCTGAAAACTAGTAGCCAAAGCGCCGTCAATACCCCCCGCCAAATTCTTCGGATTGCCGACGATCTCGCCCCATACCTGGAAAGCCTTTTTGATAGCCGGATCAGTCCAGGCGATTTCATGATTAATCCATTGGTCATAAACTTCGGGACCAGCGGTACGGATCATAATATTCTCGATCCAATCGGATAAGGGCCAGCCAATATCGGCCCCAATGGACCAAGGGGTCTTTCCGGCGGCCACAATTTTCTTGTTAAGAGCAATCAATTCAGCCCAGGTTTTAGGGACAGTCCAACCGTTCTTCTTGAACTCCTTCGGATTGTACCAAATCACGGACTTGTTGGCGACTTTAAAATATACCCCATACAATTTTCCACCATAGCTGCCGAGATTAATCCAAGTTCTGGCATAATTATTCAGGTCCGCCTTACTTAAATAAACAAGGGGCTTAAGTACGCCTTGCTTAGCCAGTTCCTGTAATTTACCGGGATTAGGAAGGATTGCGATATCGGGTAGGGTTTTCGCTTGCACTCCCGCCGCCAATACCGCGTTTAGATCACGGGTAGTGTTAAAATCAACCTTCACTCCCGCTGCAGCGGCAATCTTCATGAAGGTGTCCAGCTCACTGCCTCCCCAGGTCCCGGTAACCGATATGGAGTCGTTTTTTCCGAACGCGCCTTGAGTCAATGCAACCACCACAATTAGAGTTGCGAGCAACAAAATACCGGTGATTTTTCTTTTCCTCACTTCGTTCACTCCCCCAAAATATATTCAGTCAAGCTTATCGCCAAGGCCAAAAGTATTCAATCTTTGACAATGTTCTAAAACTATTTATCTTCGACTTTGGACCTTCGGAAATTATACTTTGACTGTTACAATTTTATGATAATCGCATTACCAAAAATACAAAAGTCAAATTCTTTTTATTTTAGTCATTATCTTGCCAACCTAAAAAAAGACCTTGTATCAAAGACCATTTTCCGATACATTTTAATCAAGGTGACTTTATAATTTAGACTTTCAACTTCTAATTTCGCCTTGCAACTTATAACCGTTGACTTTCGACCTTATTCAGACTTGGGACTTATGACTTTCGACTTTCAACTTTCGACTGTTATCTTTAAATAGTTCGCCAATCCGGAGGATACTGTGTTTGACGTAATGATTGTTGATGATGAACCGATTATACTTGACAAACTGCAATCCATTATAGATTGGGAAAAATATGATTGCCGGATTGTAGCTGTGGCTGATAATAGCACTGCAGCCATGAAATTGGCCCTAAACACCAAACCGCAGATTATTTTTTCCGATATCTGCATGCCTTTAATGAACGGAATTGATTTGGCCGAAGTACTACGAAAAGAATTGCCCCGGAGTTTGATGATTCTGATCAGTGGCTATGACGACTTTAATTACGCTCAACAAGCTATTGAAGCGGGAGTTTTTCGTTATCTCTTAAAACCGATCAACACCGCTAAATTTATCGAAACCCTTCAAGAAGCACTACAACACCTATCATTACTCGATCAAGAACTGAAAGAAAAAGAGAGTTTAAAAGCTAAAATAAAGGACAGTCTCCCCCGATTAAAGGAAAAGTTTTTTACCGACTTGATATCCGGGGAGCTAAGCAATAAGACTATCGAACAACAACTGAATTTTTTAGGGTTGAACCTTTCCAGCTCCCTTTACGGGGTGCTAAATGTTCACCCTGATGATTACGGGGTCTTGACAAATTCGTTACCTGAAGCCGAGCTTCAACTTTACCAAGCCCATTTGCTAAGTTTATTAGAAAATGCTTTAATGAACCATACCTCTTTTTGGTATGGTTTTCAAAATAGACCTGGCGAAACTTTAGTTATTTTCGGAGTTGAATCTACTGAAAGTATCGAGGGATTTATTCAGGGCATCCAATTAGTCCAGGCCCGAATTGAGGAAATGTATAATATTACTTTTTCCGCCGGTTTGGGGCGTTTATATACCGGTTTTGAATCAATCAATATTTCATACCGCGAGACTTTATTGGCCCTAGATTTTAAGCTTTGGGCCGGTAAAAATGTGATCATTCCCTATCAAGACATTGAAAATACCCAATCCGGCCATTTAGTTTTCCAACCGGACTATGACGGCTTTAGCTCCGCCCTACGGGAGGGTAATCAGGATAAAGCTTTCGGCTTGGTAGAACAGATCTTCGCCTCTTACAAATCACAAGAGTACACTTCAAAGAGTTTTTTACACTTAACAATGCTCGGTATGGTAAATCTGATTATCCGGAGTTTATTGGAATTTAACATAGCAATCGAGGCAATACTCGGCCCGGCTTTTGATCCGTTTCAGGAGATTGATGCCCTGGAAACCCTGTCGGACTTGGAAGCCTGGTTTAAAGAAATACTCATCAAAGCCATGGATGAAATTAGCCGACACAAGCAGGATATTAGCAGGAATTTTGTGGCCAAAGCCAAATCCTATATGGATCTTAATTATGCCGATCCCAGCCTCAATTTGGCGAAAGTAGCGGAAAATGTCTTTGTCAGTTCCTGCTATTTAAGTCGCCTCTTCAAAGAAATAACCGGTAAGACTATGATTGAATATCTGACCAAAACCCGGATTCGCGCCGCCAAAAACCTCCTCAAAAAGACCTCGGCGAAGGTTTATGAAATCGCCGAACAGGTAGGGTTTAGCGACTACCACTATTTCGGAATCGTCTTTAAGAAAATAACCGGTTTGACGCCTTTGGAATATCGGGACAAAGTTCAATTTGATAATTTTATTTAACAAACGGTGCTATGGATAAATTAGCCTCAGTTCAGCTTTTTGGGTTCCAGTTGACCGGTAAAATCACCACCACCCTGGTCCCGACCCCTTCTTTACTTGAATAATGCAAACCATAATCCTTACCGAAATACAATTTAATTCTGGTATTAATATTCCTGATACTATATCCCTTGCCGGAAGTCTCCGGATCAAGTTTCAGTTCCGCCAATAATTTTTCCAATGCAACTAATTGATCCCGACCCATTCCCACCCCATTATCAACTACTTCCAATTTGATGAGATCCCCTTGCCGAGCACCGGAGATATAAATCCGGCCCGAACCGTCATTTTTAGGTTTAATCCCATGATAAATCCCATTCTCGATCAAGGGTTGCAGGGTTATTTTAGTAATATGTTCGTTTCTAATTTCGTCATCAACATCAATCACATAATCCAACCGGTCTTGATATCGAACTTGTTGAATTTTCAAGTAACTCTCCACATGTTCCAACTCAGCGCCAATCGTTACAATATCCCGCCCACCGCTCAATCCGAGTCTAAAGAAGCTGGAAAGTGATTCGACCAACGTTACGGCAACCTTCCGTTTTCCAGTTTCGATCATCCAGGAGATAGATTCCAAAGTATTATAGAGAAAATGCGGGTTAATCTGATCGTGTAACGCCTTTAACGCTACTTTCCTTTTGAAACGCTGTTCCTCATAGATCTGCTTCATCAAGAGATTGATCTGCTCAATCATCCGGTTGATTTGCGCGGCAAGATTTTGTATTTCCGCGCTGCCGCTTTCATTAGTCCGAATCGTCAAATCTCCGGCCTCAACCTTACCTAAAAATGAGCAGATGTTCCGAAGCGGCTTGGTTATACGGTTGGTAACGATAATAGTGGCTAATATTAAGATCGCGATAATCACCAGGCCGTCAATGAAGATCCGGTCTCGAATCAGCTTAGCTTTGGTTTGAAATTCCCGGTTATTGATAATCCCGATTAACTTCCAACCATTAACTCCGATCTCCTCAAAATGAATGTAACTTTTGACTCCTTTGAAACTACCCTGCAAATTGCCTTCCTTGGATTCTCTCAATAGCAGCCCTTGACTCTTTTGGTCCAGAGGCAAGGAACTCATTAGCAATTCCTTATTCCACCCGGCCAATACTTTCAAGTCTTGATTAATAATATAGACTCTCCCGGTATCGCCCAATTGTACGTCTTCCACCAAGTCCGAAAGACCGGCCAGATTAATGCTGGCAATCAGATAACCAATTTCATTTTTATACTGTTCATCGGTAACCTGTTTAATTACGGCAAATTGATTTAATTCTTCCCTCCGAACCACCTCGTCCAAATTCATCATTAACTGTGATCCCAATTCATTAAAGAAAACACCGGACCAGATTACCCTACCTTGGGCAGCTTTCGCTCGGGAAAGCAAATCAGGGTCCAAATATCTTTCAATACCGTAAACCGAAAAATGATTTCTCCTCGTCAGAACGACTCTTTTTTTACTATAGAAAATCAGCTCATCAACTAAATTCTTGAGGAAATGGGACTCATTGCGGGTAGTATAATTGTTTAAATCAATACAATCCGCAAAAAACTCCGCCAATTGACGATTGGTAATACCTGTTCCATTCCGGTTGAGATTTTGGATCCTCTGATCGCTAGCGATAAACTTAAGGGTATTTTCAATGTTATTAAGTTTGGAAACCAAGTCGTTTCTAATATTTTTAAAAATAGCCGCCGAACTGTTAACAAAATCTTTTTGAAGGAAGTCAATGGCTTGAACATAGGAGATTACGGAGAAAATTATAATTGCAAAAATAGAAATAACCGCAAAAAAACATGCCAAAAGAGCCTTAAAACTAAGTTGATTTAGGCTTTCTTTTAAGAGTTTCAGTTTGTGATTACTGCCAGACCTAAACTTCGGTATTAACTCCATCTTTCTCCCATGCCATGTCTATAACTCTTTCCATCATTTTGACAAAATCTTTTTCATTCCGGTCTCAATATTCTCAATGGCCGTTTCAGCCTCCAGCTTACCGGTGATGGCTTGATAAAAATTAACCTGCATCAGCTCTGAAATTGCGGGATAGAACGGTGAAACCGGACGCGGTTTGGAACGGTAATATACATCCAAAAATCCCGAATAATAGGGGTTCACCTTTGAAACTTCCGGTTCCCGGTAAACCGCCATTCGGGTCGGCAGACGGCCGCCAATAATCGAATTCACTTTCTGCCCTTCCAGGCCAGTCATAAATTCAATGAACTGCCAGGCTGCTTCCTTGTTTCGAGAAAAATGATTAATCATCATATTCCATCCTCCCAGGCACCCACTGCTGGATGTACCCCGAGGCCCGATCGGTAAAGGGGCAACTCCAATCCGGCCTTTCACCGGAGAATTTTCTTGATTCAATAAGTTCCAGTTATATGGCCAATTACGTAAAAAAAGGATCTCCCCATCCTGAAAAGCTAATCGGGAGTCCTCTTCTTGAAAATCGACCACATCTTTCGGGCAAATTTTAATGATATCCATCAAAATGCCCAGCCCTTCCACAGTCTCGGGAGAGTTAAGCACCACTCGTTTACCGTCTAATATTTGGCCTCCGTTGTTAAAGATAAATTCCAGCGTGTTACAGACCAAACCTTCGTACTGATTGCCTTGAAAAGTATAGCCATATTTTACCTGGCCGCTTTTTTGATTTTCGTGGGCCAAACGAATCAGCTCGGCCCAAGTCTTGGGGGGATTTGGCACTAGATCCTTCCGATAAAATAAAACCCCGAAATCAGTATACCAGGGAACCGCCCATATTTTTTGATTATATGTACAACTCTCAATAGCGCCTGGTAAAAACTTTCGTTGTTCTGTTTTACTAAAAAGCCGGTCCAAGGGTTCAATCCAGCCACAAGAAGCGAACTCCGGAGTCCAGATAATATCTCCGGAAAGAACATCAAAGCTATTGGAACAGGACATAAAAGAGCGCAAATAAAAGTTGTGACAATCATCCGAACCCGTAGCTAACAACTTATGCTTGACAGTGACCTTCGATTGTTTGGAGTTAAACTCATTGACCAATAATCTGATCGCCCCCAAAGCGTCTTCTGAGGGTGTCGAAAATATGATTGTTACCTTAGGAACCGCGGTAACGGCAATCGTGGGAAAGATTAAGAGCCACAACAGTCCGAAATACCATTTTGATTTCATGAACGCCTCCTTTTCGTTAGGAAACTAGAGACCTTAAAGTAACTTAATTGCATTTTCAATTAATTGCTGAACTTTATATTCTGAATTCTTAAACCTTTCTTAAAATCCTTCCCAGACTTCAGTTTTATAAATCGAGGTATTTTACACTTTTTATGATTGTTTTATAACAAGCTTTATTATATGATCTAACAGAGTGTTTGAATTTAAGATGGAGGTATCCTTATCCAATGACAATCAATCCCCGGCGTTATGACATCGACTGGCTCCGCGTATTAGCGGTCTTATTATTGATACCCTTTCACTCCTTACTTATTTTCGTTTTAAGCCCCCATTCAATTGTTTATATCAAAGACACCGTCAACTGTAATTTTTTTAATCAGGTTGCCGGTGTTATCCACCAGTTTCATATGCCCATATTATTCGTTGTTTCCGGTATTTCCACCTGTTTTGCGTTGAATTTTCGTAGTGGTAACCAATATCTTAAAGAACGCGTCTTTCGTTTATTGATCCCGACCGTTTTCGGTATAGCCGTATTAATTCCGCCTATGACTTATATCACCCGTATCGCTCGGGGTGAAGTAATTCCGTTTTTAGCACATTTACGAGGTTTCTTTAGTCTCAACCTCAATGACCTGACCGGAATATATGGAACCTTTACCCCAGCCCACCTTTGGTTTATTCTATTCTTATTTGTCTTCTCTCTAATAGGGCTACCGTTGTTTTTATTATTGCGCCGTAAACCCGCTGAAGTATTTCAAAAAGCGTTGGCCCGGTTCTTTAGTCTCCGTTGTACTCTTTTTCTTTTGGCATTTCCAATAGCCCTGGCCGCAG
>JAAYEK010000078.1 GCA_012728785.1 Bacillota bacterium
CGCGGTCCAGACTCAAAGAATTTTAGAAGAACGAGCAGAAAAGTCGGCAGTTATCAGGGCCGTTTGTGAATGTATCGCTACTCACCGTTACCGTGATCAAAATCCGCCCCGGTCTTTAGAGGCCAAATGTCTATTTGACGCCGATAAACTAGATTCATTAGGAGCGGTTGGGATCGCCCGGGCCTATCTGTGGCTGGGCGAACGGGGTGGAACCGTCTATATGTCACGGGAAGAGTGGGAGAAAACCGATTTTAACAGCAACCGTGCCGAAGATGATTCGTTACAGCGCGAATGGCACATCAAATTCCGTTTCATTAAAGATCAGCTTTATACAAATACTGCTCGGAGTCTGGCAATCAAACGCGATCAGACCATGATTGATTTTTTGGAAACGTTAGAACGGGAGATAAATGGGGAAGAATAATTACAGTGAAGAGTGATCAGTAGTCACTGCAATTAAGGAATGTAGGGGGTATTTGCAGATCGCCCTTAGTATACAGAAATTGAAAATGGAGGTTTCGTCAATGATTAATTGGGACCGAGTCAATCAAGAAGTCCGCGATTTATTGATTGATTTGATCAAAATCGACACCACCAACCCACCGGGTAATGAGTTGGAAGCTGTAAAGTATTTACAGAAAGTATTTGAAAGTGAAAGCATTGATACTACCATTTACGAATCAGCACCGGGGCGGGGAAATCTTGTTGCCCGGCTCCCGGGTAACGGGAAGAGGCGACCTCTAGTATTGATGAGCCATTTGGATGTGGTGACTGCCAATTCGGCCCAATGGAGCCACCCTCCCTTTGCCGCCGAGATTGCCGACGGTTATATCTGGGGGCGGGGCGCTATTGATATGAAAGGCATGTTGGCAATGGAAGTCTTTTCCTTGATTCTCCTAAAACGGAGGGGATTGACTCCGGATCGGGAGATTATCTTGGTGGCGGCTGCTGATGAAGAAGCCGGATCGGAACAAGGAGTCGAATGGTTGCTAAAACAGAATATTCCCGGGTTAGCTGCAGCCGAGTATATCATCAATGAGGGAGGAGAAGGTAAAATTGATGATGGTATCCCGGTTTATGCCTGTCAAAATGGGGAAAAGGGCGTGCTTTGGGTTAAAATGAAAGTCCATGGCAGTCCGGGGCATGCTTCGATGCCATCTAAGGATAACGCCATTATTAGGATGGCGGTGTTGCTCAATCGAATTGGCCGTTATAAACCGGAGCTTTCTCTTTCGGAGACCACCCGCAATTTTTTATTAGAAATGGCGAAGGCCAAAGGTCTTCGATTGATGAAAGATTCCAAGAATCTTGATTATAGCTTACAGATGTTTGCCAACCGGCATTATGGGAAAGAACGCTCGGTCCAGGCAATGCTTTATAATACCATCTCACCAACGATCATTCGGGCTGGAGAGAAAACCAATGTTCTTCCGGAAGTTTGCGAGGCCATCCTAGACTGTAGGCTAACGCCGGGAGAGACCCCGGAAGGGTTTTTAAACAAGATAAAAGCAGTGGTTAATGATTCAACCGTTGAATGGGAAGTGCTTCAAACAGCCGAATCAACCGAATCCCCGATAAACACTGAGTTATTTTCGATCATTCAAAAAACGGTTCAGACTATTAATCCAAAGGCTGTAACCGTGCCATACCTATCTCCGGGTGCTACCGATTCTAGGTATTTCCGAAAGCAGGGCATAACAGCCTATGGCTTTTTTCCGATTATTCTCTTAGAGGGCGAATTACAGAGGATGCATGGCATTAACGAGCGGATTTCTCTGGAAAACCTGGAGCAGGGGACTAGGATTTTATATGAGACCGTGAAAGAAGTGAGTAAAGTTTAATACGATTAGGTCCCGGTCAATTATTAAAAAGGTCCCGTTATAAAATTAATTCTTCATGAAATGGCTTGAATCAGTTGTTTGGTAAGAATCAGAAGTTTCCTCTTCCTTGATTTTCCAGGGACGATGATCTTGTCTAAACTCAGAGGGCGTCATCCCGGTGAACTGTTTAAAAATACGATTGTAGGTTGATTTTGCGTTGAAGCCCGCTTCAGCTGCCAAAGCGTAAATCGTCATATATTCTTTTTCAGTATCAAGCAGCAGACGTTTCATCTCTTCAACCCGCAGCCCATTGATATAATCGAAAAAGTTAGTCTGTAGGCATTCATTAATAAACTGGGATAAAACATTCCGGGAAGTGCTAAGTTTTTTTGCCAAATCGTCCAAGTTTAGTTCGGAAGCGGTATAGAGTTTTTCCTTACTCATCAACTTATTTAACTGGTCCGCTAATGATTGAACAAGATCTGGCGGAAGTTCAGTTGATTCGGATTTGATTGTTTTCAGTGAGGATAAGGTAATAATCGCAGTTTGTTTTAGCCCGTGGTATCCAAGGATAAAGATGGCTAAGGAAACTGTGACTCCTAAGATGTTAAAAGAAACCATATAATTGTATTTTAACAAGATGATACTGAGTATCAAAAAAATAATATATACTGTAGCGAAAAGGGATATAAAAAAGCGAATCCAGTTTAGATTATTTTCTTCAATATTAGAATAATAGTTTTTTACGCTCTGCCGGTATTGATTGAGTAAACGCTGAATAACAAAGAGATAAATCCAAAAATGGATCTGGGCGCAGATAATTATGATCAAATATTCATAATGATCCGGTCGAAAAGATTCAAAATTAATTGGTGATAGAATGAAAGATTTTTTGGTGACGTTATCCGCAAAGTAATAAGGGATGAAGCGAAGAAAAACCAATAAGGCCGGTATAAAATGAAACCAATCGCGATGCTGCAAATGGAAGACCTGAAAGATTAACGAACGGATATAAAAGAAAAGAACCGGTCCGAAAAGCAGTATAATAAAGGATGAGAACTTAGATGTATAGATGCAGAGTTGAAGTAGGCCTGCTTGCAAAAGAAATATATTGAAAATACTGGTTGAAAATGCACACAGAAGTATTGCCAAATAACGATTGGACTCATAATTTCCATTATGGTTATGTAATAAAACAAATGCCAAAAAATAACCTTGGACAATTCCCATCAAAATAATGATGGATATGATATCGATTTTAAATGACATAAGTAATCCTTTAAGTTTTAATAGATTATATTGTACCAAATATGTTTGATAATGGCAAAAAAATTTTTATAACTTATGATGATGATATAATCTAACTATTTCATAAATAGCAAACAAGCCTATGCTTCTTCCTGAGCATAGGCTTGTTTGTAGTTTTTAATACTTAACTAAGCGGATACCTGTTCACTTTTTATACCGGCATTATTGTTTTTGATAATGAAACGGAGAAAAATTCCGAATAAGATTAAAGCGCTGATTATTCCAGCCGGATAAGAGATGGCTATGGGCAACTTGAATCCTTCCGGTGCTTGTAGGATGTAGGTTACTGAAACAGCGCTCATAAATGTGGCTGGAATCGTGGCAATCCAGTGAAGTAAACGGTATTTAACAAGGTAAACTGCTGCCGTCCAGAGGACGATCATTGCTAGGGTCTGATTGGTCCAGGCAAAATATCTCCAGATGATATCGAAATTAATCTGCGAGAGGATGGCTCCAATGATAAATAGGGGAATAGCAATATATAAGCGGTTAGAAATTGGCTTTTGTTCAAAATTAAAAGTATCGGCAATGGTCATCCTGGCAGCCCGAAACGCTGTATCTCCCGAAGTTATCGGACAGACAATTACTCCGAGAACGGCTAGGACACCTCCGATTGAACCCAAGAGAGTTGTGGAGATCTCATGGACGACCCCTCCGGGGCCACCGGCTTTAATAGCTTCAGCTAAACCCGGGGTTCCGTTATAAAAAGCTATCCCAGCCGCAGCCCAGATCAGGGCGATTATTCCTTCGGCGATCATGGCGCCGTAGAAAACCTTGCGGCCATCGGTTTCTTTTTTGACACAGCGGGACATAATTGGGGATTGGGTGGCATGAAACCCGCTGATTGCTCCACAAGCAATCGAGATAAACATCAAAGGCCAAATCGGCAGTTTGCCTGGATGGAGATTGGCCAGGGTCAGTTCGGGTATTTGATATCCTTTAAAAAGTATTCCTCCGGTGACTCCAATTGCCATAAAAATTAGAATTGCGCCGAAAAGCGGATAAAGTCGGCCGATGATTTGATCAACCGGAAGAATGGTGGCTAATAAATAATAGCAAAGGACTATCACTAACCAAAAAGTAAAATTTAAAGATTCTGGTGTAAGCTTGCTTAACAGTTGGGCTGGTCCTGTCATGAACACGGTCCCGACTAAAACCAAGAGGATAACTGAGAAAACGATTATAATTTTCTTGATGGTCGAACCAAGGTATATTCCAACAATATCCGGGACATTGCCTCCTTTATGCCTAAGTGAAAGCATACCGGAGAAATAATCATGAACTGCGCCGGCAAAGATACTTCCGAATACGATCCATAAAAAGGCTGCCGGTCCCCATAAGGCGCCGGAGAGAGCTCCGAAAATGGGACCCAAACCTGCAATGTTTAGCAATTGAATTAGAAAAGCTTTTGGTGTTGAAATCGGGACATAATCGACACCGTCAGGCATGGTATATGCCGGGGTGGTTTTGGAGTCATCCGGTTTAAATATTTTTTCCACAAAAGCCCCATAAAATATATAGCCTAGAATGAGTAAGACCAGTGATAGTAAAAAAGTAAACATCCAACCCCTCCTTTTAATAATCAACTTTCGCCGCTTGAATTATTTGGGTAAAGGCAATGATTTATCTTGCTCCAGCTTTACGCCAAGATCTTTTGACAAGGGGAAAGTCGAAACTGTTAACTAAATTGTAACACCCTAAGGATTGAAAAGGAGGGTTTGGTAGGCGAAGTGTCAAAAATCGAGGCTAAACGGTATAATACTCGGTATTAAAACCATGGTTTTTTTCAAACCTGTTAAAAGTCGAAGAACAACCGGAAGTCTTTTATTTTATTGCGGCTGATCACAATCTCTTCTTTCTCATAGCCGCGCATCTTTAGGTGATAAGCATGATTGAACCAAGGTAAAATCTCCAGGATATGATCAAGATTGACCAGGTAACTTCGGTTCGCTCTCCAAAAACCTGCTTCACTAAATTTGGTCTCGAAGTAGTTCAGGGATTGGCTGGAAAGGTAATCGCCTTTGAGGGCGCATACCCGGCAATGTCGTTCGAAGGTGGCGACAAACACAATCTCATTGATATCTATTAAGATGACCCGATCGCCATTCCATAATGAAATCTTATGAATCTTCTCCGTCATCCCATTTAGGAAATTCTTAATATTGTTGTTCTCTTGCCCTTCATTAATAACCGGATTGTTTTGGATTCGCTCTATCGCCATTTTGATCCGGTCCGGTTCGAAAGGTTTTAAAATATAATCCAAGGCGTTAAGTTCAAAAGCCTTAACTGCAAAAGCGTCATAAGCGGTTGCAAAGACGACCTGTAGATTGTTTTGGATCTCTAATAATTCCTTGGCCAATGAAATACCGTCGATATCGCCTAAGTTAATATCAATAAAAGCAGCGTCAAAGCTTTGGTCGGCAGCGGCCTTCAACGCTTCGCGGCCGTTCTTTGCTTCCTGGGTTTGGACCATTACTGAGGACTCGATTAAAAATCGTAATTCTTTCCTGGCCGGCGCCTCATCGTCAACAATTAACAGTCTCAGCACTGTTTAAACCTCCTTCCACCCAATCCGGGATCTGTAACTGAATCTTGGTCCCTCGGTCTTCTCGGGATATTTTGAGCCCATAATCATCACCGTAAAGGTTTTTTAACCGTTTATTTACATTAGATAAACCGATACATTCTTTCGGTAATTGTTCGGCGTTCAATTTGTGGATGATCTCTTCATTGATTCCCATACCGGTATCTTCAATTACAATATGGGTTTCATCATTGACTTTCCAGGCGCTGATCATAATCGCGCCTCCGTTTTCCATGGGCAAAACTCCGTGTTTCACTGCGTTCTCCACTAGCGGTTGTAGGATGAATTGCGGTAAGACACATTCCTCCGCCTCTATCGTGATATTGATGGTTACATTCAATTTATCTTCAAATCTTGCTTTTTCCAATTCCAAATAGGCGTTAACCAGCTGTAATTCTTCCCGTAAACTAATGAAACTATCATTTTGGGCTAAAGTTTTGCGGAAATAGGTACTTAGATTGATCAAAAGTTCCCTAGCCCGTTCCGGTTTGGTTCGACAAAAAGAGACGATAGTATTAAAAGCATTAAAGAGAAAATGGGGATTAATTTGAGCTTGTAATGCCATTAGTTCCGCTTTCTGACAAAGTTTTTTCTGATATTCGATCTCGGCCAGCTCCAGTTGGGTGGAGAAGAGTCTTGCCAATCCGGTCGCTAATGTGATATGTACGTTAGATACAGCGTTCTCCCGGTCCAGATATAGTTTAATAGCACCGATTACTTCATCACGCCTTTTTAGAGGCACAATTACAGCTGATCTTAATTTGCAATCGGAACTGGAACATCCGATTTCCGATTGGAAACAAGCAATAACCATACTTCCCGTTCTAATTGCTTTTTTGGTAAGCTTGGTTTGGATAGGCGTATTCCGTTTATGATGTTCTTCACCTATACCCGCATGGGCCAATATCTGCTTACGGTTGGTGATCGCTACTGCGGACACATCGGACATTTGAAGAATAATACGGGCAACTTCAACTATACCATGATCCGACAAACCTTTCCGCAAATAACTGAGACAACGGTCGGCGATATCCAAGGCTAATTTAGTTTGAAGAGCAGCCTCTTTCTCTTGTTCTTTATAGATCCCGTCGATGAAACCGACAAATAGAGAGATGCCCATCGGATTGAATAACACCATAGGTATCCAAATGATCTTCACTAATTCCCAGGCATCTTGAAAGGGTTTAGCGATGATCAGGATGATTAGCATTTGGATGATCTCGGCGAACATTCCGGCCAGGAAGGCATAAATCCAGTTGTGATGAATATTTTTAAAACGTTTTGATAGTAAACCTCCGATAATTCCTTCCACTACTGTCGATAATCCACAAGCTAAAGCAGTAAATCCACCAATATCAATCGACCATCGATGAAGACCGGCAATCAGCCCCGCGCCCAGCCCCACTAAGGGACCACCAAAAATACCTCCAACTAAGACCCCGATAATTCTTGAATTAGCAATGGCGCCATTTACCGAAATACCGGTATAGGTTGCTAAAATCCCGATGAGCCCAAAGATGATCGCCATCAATAACTTGTTGATTAAGGTGTTCTTTTTACCTATCACCAAATTCTTAAAGATCTTTGTTTTTGATAAAAAGTATGCAATAATTAGAATAAAGCTCATATTGCTGATTAGATTTTTCAATACAAAAATTATAGTGTTCATTTTGTAAAATCCTCACATTTATACATATCACTATTAATCTTTTGAAAGTGTCTAATTTAAAAAGTTCTTCTTAGTATTAGTTTAATACGAACTAATGGGAACGGCAATATAAAGTTAGAATCTTTAAGATGATATTTATTCTACTCGAGATGTTTGGTAATATGATAATTTTCTATTAATTTTATCCGATATATATAGGTGTAAAATGTAACTTTTCATAAATAATAATGTAAAGAAAGAATCTTAAAATGTCTCAAAAATTCTTTAAACGCAAACAACTTCTACAACTGTTATTATCGCTCTTTTTTTTGGTGATGATAGTCATTCCCGTCCGCGCCGGAGACGGATTATATCATCAACCTCGACGTCTGCAGGATTTATCGGAAGGATGGCAATATCGTTATGGCGATTCTCCAATAAATATCCAAAATATTCCAGTATGGATTTTTGATAATGATCCCAAAAGCCTGGTTTGGAAGGATTTTTCCATACCGGGCCAACCCCCGAACAACTATAAGGCCACTTCGATTTGGCTAAGAGTTAAGTTGCCGGAAGTTGAAATGGAAAAGCCGGGACTTCTTTTTTCTACTAATGACCAGAGGTTTCGAGTTTTTTTTGACGGTCAATTAATCTATAGTTATGGGTATTCTCAGCTTGAGAAGGAGAAAGCCCCCGGTTCACCTTGGCATTTTATTCCAGTACCTGCTAATTATCAAAACAAGTATCTTTTTTTTCAGATGAATTCAATGTTCAAGCGAATGACCGGTTTGGTCCGAATGTCTCAGTTTGGTACCCGTAGTGAAGCTCAAAGAAAGATAGTCCTTGGTAGTATAGATAGTTTTGTTTTGGGATGCTTATTCTTTTTCCTAAGTCTTATCTTAATCATAATTTACACTGGGGTAAAAACGATCCAAAGATCCTTTTGGGCTTTGGGGTTTTCTTCATTTTGCGCCGGAATATGGTTGATCTCCGAGACCGATTTACGCCAAATTTTATTCGATATCCCCATCTCTACTTGGATCTATTGGACTATTGGTTCATTCTATTTAATGCCGGTTGGCCTTTGCGCTTTTGTGGAAGAAATATTCGGAGGCAAATATTATGTTGTTTTACGTCGATTATGGCAAACCAATGTTTTATTCACACTTATCACTTTTGGATTGGACCTATTTAATGTTGTTTCCCTGCCTAACACTTTAACCATTTTTTATTTTTTCATTGTGGTGATTACTTTATGCTTGGTTTCAGTACCATTATACGAAGTATTTAAAGGTAATCCGGAAGCGAAAATATTTAGCTTAGGCATCTTCATCTTGGGCGCGACAGGAATTTACGATATTTTGGGGTGGTATTACCGGATTGTGCCTTGGTCGAGATATACATCTCATTGGGGGTTATTTGTTTTTTTCATTATACTCCTTTTTATCTTAAGGAAGCACCATTTAAATATGTATTGGAAGTTACATAACTATTCGAATGAAATCGAAAAAAAGAATCGGTCGCTCCATAAAATGTGGCTCGAAGTCAAGGAATCCCGGGACCAGATTGCGAAGTGGAATAAAACCTTGGAAGAACGTGTTATCGAACGGACCGAACAATTGGCCCAAGCTAACGAAGAATTGGTGTTGATGTTGGATACTCTTAAAAGAACCCAGAATCAATTAATACAGTCGGAAAAAATGAGTGCTTTGGGAAATCTAGTGGCGGGAGTTGCCCATGAGATTAATACCCCAATCGGGATTAGTGTTACCGCTGTATCTCATCTGGCGGAGAAAACCGCAAAAATAAAGGAAGCCTATGATAATAATCAGATAAAGCGATTCGAAATCGAAAAGTATTTAGAACTAAGCCGGGAAATGAGTAAAATTGTCTTTGTCAACTTGGACCGGGCGGCTAATTTAATCAGGAGTTTTAAACAAGTGGCCGTTGACCAATCTAGTGAAGTAAAACGCGACTTTAATGTATTGACTTATATAAATGAAGTATTGCTAAGTCTACAACCGGAACTGAAAAAAACAAAACACCAAATAAAGGTCGATTGTCCGGGGGAACTGGTAATCAAAAGTTATCCAGGGGCTTTATCGCAAATAATTACCAACTTGGTGATGAATTCATTAGTCCATGCATTCGATGAAGGTGAAAACGGTTTGATTGCTTTTACCGTAAGTAAAGACCAAACAACCCTAAATTTGATTTACTCTGATAATGGCAGAGGGGTCAGCCAAGAAAACCTGGAGAAAATTTTTAATCCCTTTTTTACTACCATGCGGGGTAAAGGTGGGACGGGTCTAGGGTTGCATATTGTACATAATATTGTTACTCAAACATTACAGGGGACTATCAATTGTCAAAGCGAACCAAATCAAGGAACAACTTTTACCATAAAGTTTCCTGTTTAAGGAGACTGAAATGATCTTAAAATACGTTTAATAAGTCTTAGGAACTACTTCAATTTAGCCTGAACCCTTCGGATAAAATTTTTTGGATAA
This sequence comes from Bacillota bacterium, assembly GCA_012728785.1. Lineage (GTDB taxonomy): Bacteria > Bacillota > UBA4882 > UBA8346 > UBA8346 > JAAYHS01. The sequence goes on from JAAYEK010000078.1 coordinate 9,871, forward strand.
AATTAAGCTGAAGTTGGTGGAGGTAATTGGATGAGGTTGGCGAATTAAAGTTTCTTAATTGTTTAATCATTTGAAGTTGGTATGGTCCAACAGTATAAAAAGGGGATAATCGATGCGCATAACGATCATCGGTGGAGCTTATGGTAGCGGTAAGACTGAGTTCGCCGTTAACTACGCTAAATATTTGAGAAATGAGGGTGCGGGTCGGATCGGTTTGGTGGATTTAGATATAGTTAATCCCTATTTCCGTTCCCGTGAGCTAACAACAGATTTGGCCCAGGAGGGTATTACCGTAGTCTCAAGTGAACTAGCTGCGGAAAACGTTGACATCCCGGCTCTTTCACCACGGATTTTTAGCGTATTACAAGACCATTCATATCAAGTTGTTTTTGATGTTGGAGGCGATCCGGTAGGAGCAAGGGCGTTAGGACGGTTTAATCAATATTTCCAAGCTGAGCCCTATGATTTTTGGGTTGTGCTTAATCCATTCCGGCCTGATACTAAAGATGCAAATGAAGCCATCCAAAAGATCGAGAAACTAGAAAGTGCCGCCAGAATTCAAGCCACCGGTTTGGTAGCCAATATTAATTTGGGACGGGAAACAACCTTGGAAATCTGGCGCCAGGGTCTGACGATGATTGATCAGACTGGGGCCCAAACAAACTTGCCTATTGTTTATCAAGTAGTGGAGGAAATTTTTTTAGCCAGTAATACCGCTTTTTTCAGAGATTACCCCGTTTTTCCACTGCAATTAAATATGCTTCCTCCTTGGTTAGCCTTGGAATAAATCGGCTGCCAAATGTTTTGCTCCTTTGAAAATCGCACCGAAAATTTAGTGTTTATTTTACAAAAAGTTAGGAGTTACATTTTTTTAACTAAGGTATAATGAGTATGTTAAGCGCTGAGAGTTGAAAGACATGGCGGTTGCAATCATTATAAATAGAGTTTATAATTATTATCAGGTAATAATAATTTTTTGATTACTGGGAGTTTTATATTTTTCTTTTCCGGAATATTAGTGTGTTTTGTGGTCTGTAAAAGGGGTTTTATAATTACTCAAAGTGGAGGAGGACAGAGGATGGCTCAAGTTAAATTTAACGAAGAACGTTGTAAAGGCTGTGAGTTGTGCGTCAGCGTTTGTCCCAAAAAAATCATTCATATGGCTGACCGTTTCAATTCTAAAGGATATCGGCCCGCCGAAGTCACAGCGCAGGACCAGTGTATTGGTTGTGCTTTTTGCGCCCGGATGTGTCCGGATGTGGTGATTGAGGTTTATAAATGAGTGGTCAGTAGTCAGGAGAGTATTAGTGTTTTGATAGTCTGTTTATATTGTTTCATGTAGAAAAGGAGGTTTATTAATGGCGGAACGTGTGATGATGAAAGGTAACGAAGCTATTGCCGAGGGAGCGATCCGGGCGGGCTGCCGTTTTTTTGCCGGGTATCCGATTACACCACAAAATGAAGTCCCGGAATATATGTCCCGTAGAATGCCGGAGGTTGGGGGGACTTTTATTCAGGCTGAAAGTGAAGTCAGCGCCATCAATATGGTTTATGGAGCAGCCGGCGCCGGAGCTCGGGCGATGACCTCATCGTCCAGCCCTGGAGTTAGTTTAAAGATGGAAGGCATCTCTTATGCCGCCGGTTCAGAATTGCCCTGTGTGATTGTGAATGTATCTCGGGGGGGACCGGGACTAGGAGGACTTACTCCGTCACAAGCGGATTATTTTCAAGCTACCAAAGGCGGTGGACATGGCGATTACCGGTTAGTAGTATTTGCGCCTGCTTCGGTACAGGAAATTATCGATTTAATGTATCAAGCTTTTGTGACGGCTGATAAATATCGTACTCCGGCTATGATTTTGGCTGACGGCCTTTTGGGTCAAATGATGGAACCGGTTACCCTTCCCGAAGATAAAGACTTGCAAATCCCTGCCAAGCCTTGGGCTACCACTGGAATGATCAATGGTAAGCCTCAAAGCATTATTAACAGTCTCGGACTGGTTGGCGAGGAATTAGAAAAGATTAATGTCAGACTTCAGAAAAAATATCAAGAAATCGCTGCTAATGAAGTCCGGTTTGCTGAAGAAGATGTCAAGGATGCCGACTTAGTCATCGTAGCTTATGGGACTTCCGCGCGGGTGGCTAAATCAGCCATTGATAAAGCTCGAGCTGAAGGAAAGAAGGTTGGGTTATTCCGGCCAATCACTTTATGGCCTTTCCCTTCAAAACCCCTTAGTGAACTGGCTAAGAGCGGTAAGCGGTTCCTAACGGTTGAGATGAGTGTTGGCCAAATGGTGGAAGATGTGAAGCTGGCAGTTAACGGTCAAGCCCAGGTTGATTCCTTTGGCAAGCTTAATGGGACGATTCCGTCCGTAAATGAAGTCTATGATGCAATTATCAAATCTTTTAACAGTCAGGGGGTGGCCTAAATGGAGAAGGTTTTTGGGAAACCGGAAGCATTACAAGAACGAGTGTTCCATTATTGTCCTGGGTGCACTCATGGCATAATTCACCGGTTAGTTGCCGAAGTCATCGATGAGTTGAAGGTCAGGGAAAAGACCATCGGTATTGCTCCGGTTGGTTGCGCGGTGACTGCTTATAATTATTTTAATTGTGATGTTCAGCAAGCCGCCCACGGCAGGGCCCCCGCAGTCGCAACCGGTATCAAAAGAGTTTTACCCGACCGGGTGGTATTTTCCTATCAGGGAGACGGTGACCTGGCTTCCATCGGGATGGCTGAGATCGTTCATGCGGCCAATCGTGGTGAAAAGATTACTGTAATTTTTGTGAATAATGCTATTTATGGGATGACCGGCGGTCAAATGGCCCCGACTACCTTACCGGGTCAAAAAACGACTACGTCACCTTTTGGCCGAGATGTTGAAACAATGGGTTATCCCATTAAAATGACGGAGTTGTTAAATACTCTGGAAGCCCCGGCTTTTTTGGCTAGAGTGAGCGTTCATGATCCTAAAAATGTTAATAAAACCAAAGAAGCGATTAAAAAGGCCTTTGAATATCAGATTCAGGGTAAAGGTTTTAGTATGGTTGAGGTTTTATCCACTTGTCCGACTAACTGGGGTTTGGCTCCGTTGGAAGCTTTAAAATGGCTGGAAGCTAACATGATTCCCCAATTCCCACTAGGTGTAGTGAGAGATCGGGAGGGGGTAGCGCAATGATTTTAGAATCGATTTTTGCCGGTTTCGGCGGTCAAGGTGTAATGTTGATGGGCCAATTGTTAGCTTATTCCGGAATGCATGAGGGTAAAAACGTCACCTACTTTCCATCCTACGGTCCAGAAATGCGCGGCGGCACCGCCAATTGTTCGGTAATTGTCTCCGACGATCCGGTGGGTTCGCCGGTAATTTCCGAACTAGGTATTTTAGTAGCTATGAACCGTCCTTCCATGGAGAAATTTGAAGCAATGCTTAAACCCGGTGGAATGTTGTTTTATAATTCCTCCTTAATCGATGTTAAACCGAAACGCACTGATATTAAGGCTTTTGCCATACCGGCCAATGACATTGCAATTGAACTTGGAAATATTCGGGTTGCCAACATGGTGATAATGGGGGCGATTTTGAAAGCTGCCGGTGTAGTTAAGATTGATACGGTGATGAAGGTGCTGACTGAAACGGTGCTTACTGGTAAAAAGAAGGACCTGGTCGGGATTAACCGGACTGCTTTGGAAAAGGGAATGGAATTGGGAGCGTAAGAAAAATAAGGTCAACTGAATTAATATTATGAAATTTAAAATAGGAGAATCCCTCCTATTTTTTTTATCATTTTTTTAAGCATCATCCGAAATTATTAGAGCAAAAATCATCCTTAAAAAGGATTGTTAAAATAACTTAAAGCAGATATTTTGAAAGTAAGGTTAACAAATAGGAATGATGAAATGATGATTTGAGAGGCGCTGAAGTTCATTCTATTAATAAACGAATTGTTTAAATTAAACCGACGGCGTCAAATAAATTATATTTTCGGGATTCTATTTCTTTCTGGATTGGCTTGTGTTCTTACGCCGATTTTACAAAGTGTATTGAATGAAGGGATGAGAATAGAAAAGCTATTAGGATTTAAGATTATGGTTATAAATTTTTCTAAGCAACCCCTATACACGAACACTTGTTCGTTGTATAATAAACACAAACGGGTGTTCGGAGGGATGCTTAATGAAAAATGTAAAACAGGTATTAAAAAAGCGGAAACGAGATATGTCAATCATTCGATTTCAAGAACTTTTCAAAACCGAAGAAAACTGTCATGATTACTTGCTCCATTTAAAATGGCCTAATGGGTTTACCTGTTCAAAGTGAAAAAATACCAAGTACTATTTCGTCAAACGATTAAAGCTATATCAATGTACCTATTGTCATAAACAGCATTCGGTAACTTCGGAAACTTTATTACACAAATCTCATTTGCCGTTAGTTAAATGGTTTTGGGCAATCTATTTGGTTTCTCGTGATAAACGCGGTTGTTCCGCATTATCCTTAAAAAATATGCTTCAAATTTCTTATCCTTCAGCTTGGTTGTTTTTACAAAAACTCAGAACTGCTATGGCTGAGAAGGAACAAGATTATATTTTAGCTGGGTTGGTTGTGTTGGATGACGCTTTTTTCGGCGGAGCGTCCAAGGAAGCTAAACGAGGACGCGGCACAAACATATCCAAGGTATTAGTAGCGATAAGCCTAAATAAAGATAATTCTTCCCGGTTTGCTAAAATGGAAGTTGTTAATGATTTAAAGTCTAAAACTATCTCTCCTATTGTTGAAGAAATGATTCTGAAAGGAAGCCTAATTCGATCAGACAGTTTTAAATCATTATCATATCTTTCTGGATATGAGCATGATCTGATTGTAGCCGGACATTCCAAACAAAAAGCAAGAACTGTTTTTAAATGGGCTAATGTGCTTATTTCAAATGCTAAAGCTTTGATCCTTGGAACATATCATGGCTTGCCTGATAAACATTTGGGTAAATATCTTAAAGAATATTGTTATCGCTTTAACCGCCGCTATTGTGAACATATTATCTTCGGAAAACTTGTTAATGCCTGTGTTTTGGCAAAGCCAATTACTTATGCTGAGTTAACTTTATAACCATATTGATTAATACAATAATTACTATTTAGTTTAGCGCAACAAAAGGGTTGACCCGTTAGGCCAACCCTTTTGTTCATTCTTTAAGCTAAATCACCCGACTTTTTTACGGAATTTTTTCTCAAAAACCAATCTTAGTTGGAGCATAAATGTTTTCAAATCCAGAACCAATTTCACCGCGTTCCCTCCTTTTCTTTCCGAACCAGAAAGGAGAAATATTCGGCAACGATTGGTATACTTTTATTAATTTGCGCTATATATTATTATGTATTAGATCCCGGCTTCTCGTTCCGGTGTGTCTGTTTTTCGTCGCCGAACCTTTTCTGGTTCGGTTTTTTTTCCGGAAACCTGAAACCCCATCACCTCCTTACCGCTAATATTTTTCTTAGCGAAATCGTGAAGATGCATGGATTACTCAGCGCCTCCCTTCAATGCCACACCAATCTATCTAATATAAGAATATGTCCTTGCTATTTGGAATATTCCGGTAAAATTAATTATTATTAAGTATAGAGATTAATTAGTACTGACTTTAATAATTTTTTAAGATTTATATTTCAAAATTTTGCGCTGGACATGCTATAGGTTCTGTTATTGATTGGTTGAGTTTAAAGAAATTTAAAAGATAAAACCGGAATTAACCAACAAAATTCGACATGAAAAGCATTGCAAAATAAGTATAATTGTTATAACTTAACCAAAAATTAACGATGGTTTTTAAAGTAGGATATGGAGGAATAGTGATGATTAATTGGTTGCAGGAAATGTTTCGCTATTTTACTAAGAAGAAAAACGGCTATCAAATTTATTTCAATCCGAATGGAATGAAATTCAAACGTTTTGGATGAGAATATTGTCTTTTACTACGAAGGATCGACGAATACGGCAATGGGTTTATTCAATTGAACTCATAAAGCCCCCAACTTAAGGACCAATAGTATTCATCGTTTTTACGGCCTCTTTGGATCTCAAATACTTGTTTTTTATCCGGAGATAAAGCTATTCCCGTCGTAAATCCTTGGTCGTTATCCAATGCCAACCGATAGCGCAGCTTTTCCGAAGGAAGATACATTTGGTCAATGGCAAAATCGGGTTTCACGGCTTCATTGATTGTTGTGATCTTTGTTCCCCAATGATCGTTCCAACGATAGTATTGTTCCCAAGTCAGCCAAGGGTTCTGATCCGGAGTGTCTGAGACTTTGAAAGACCATTGCGCTTTTCCACGAATGCCCCATAATGAAGCATAATCTCTCAGATCAAAGTGTTTGTCGATTGATACTGAAAAGATAGGTTCCTCATTATCGGACTCAATACCCAAAGAGACGTTTTTGTGATAAAATATTCCGCCGCCTCTTATTTCTTCCGTAGCACTATTATTAATCGCCGCTAAAATCAACTGATATTTGGTCACTCCAATATCCGGAAGGAGTGGGTTGCGTTTTTTAGTCAAATCCGGGATCTCAACTTTGGCCAGAGAGTTATAATAAGGTTCGACAAATTCCAGACGGGATATTACCGGAAAATGATCCGAACCATCCCAATCAAGGACCTCAGCCTCAACCGGCCGCCAATGCTCACTATACCAGATTAGATCAATCAGATAGCAGGGATTGTATGTCGGGAAGGTTTTAGGTAGCGAAAAATCCGCCCCGATTTGTTGAAAGGGAAAATTTTTAAGTAACTTATTGGTAGGTTCCAGATTAAAATCACCCATGATCAATAATGGCCCATGCAGGTAGTTGGAGATTCTAATTAGTTCATTCAGTTGTTGCAGCTGTTCTGTCCAGCCCAAACCGATATGAGTATTTATAACTCGAAAATAACGGCCTTTAATTTCAATGGCTACCTCATTTAAACCCCGTTGTTCCAGTTGACTAGGAAGATAGAGGTGGCGATCGTAAACTACCTTATGTCTGGTGAGTACAACGTTTCCAAAGCGATAAAGAGGAAGATTGGCATTCATCCCGGATATTATTTGGTAGCCTGTTGATGTTAAGCTTTTTAAATGCTTCCGCTCAACCTCTTGTAAAGCGATGATATCCGGTTGTTTTAAGGCGACTAGTTCTAAAAAACGTTCCAAATTTGATTCGCCTAGAGTATCTTTTCCATTATGCAGGTTCAAAGTCATTACAGTTATCGAAAGAGACTCATCGGATGCGTATAATGGATGCAAACCTAAAATAGACAGCAGTAGAATAATAAATTTGATTTTTAAAAAGGTTGGTTTTTTACTAAACATTTATGGCAATCCTCAAATGATTAGTTTAGTGATGGACTATTGGCCGCTAGCGGTTGTTTATTGCCAGTAGCTAATTGCCAATAGCACCTTTCAAAACAAACACATCAAAAGAATACTACTTGAAAACCGATTGTTCCTGCTGGGAGTAATTGTTCTTTGGATATAAAGGAAAGAAGAGGAAAATGGTAAATAACGAAGATAAGTGTATCAAATATTTACAAATCAAAGGGGATATCATATATTGAAATTGAAATTCGATTTCAAGAAAGGAACGGTTGATTGAAAACCAATGAAGAGCAGGTATTGATCGAATACCTACGCCAAAAAGATTTAAAATATACGGAACAACGCCGAATAATCTTGGAATCTTTTTTAAAAACGGAGACCCATTTTACCGTTGACGACCTTTACGCGGGGGTCAAAGAGGTAAACCAATCAATTGGTTATACTACGATTTATCGTACTTTGAAACTCTTTGTCGAGTGTGGGTTAGCTAGTGAAATGAAGTTTAAAGACGGAATCACCCGTTATGAACACCGGTTTGGCCATGAACATCATGATCATCTTATTTGCGTCAGGTGTGGTCAATTGATAGAGGTGGTTGAGCCGGAGATCGAGGAGCTTCAAGAAAAACTCGCCCGAAAACATAATTTCAAAATCGAACATCATCGGATGGAACTCTACGGCATTTGTAAGAAGTGCATCAATGAGTGGGATTAGCCTTTATGAATGGCAAAAGAGGAGTTTTAAATAAGCTAACTTGAAATAGATTTGATCTTTTTTTTTGAGATTAAATTGAAAACGATTTTCATTTTCAACCGAGAGGAGTGGTAAAAATGTTTGAGATTGGGATCATTGTCTTAATTGGAGTGTCGCTTATTTTTTGGTTGAGGCGCAGTAAAGGAGCATCTCAATGTTCCGGATGCAGTGGTTGCTCGTATCAACGCCCGGATGCGTCGGAAGAATCCACTGTCGATCTGAGTTTTAGCCTTAATCAACTTACTTTAGATCGGGTGAAAAGCGGTAAATATTGTCGTATTAAAAGCCTACCATCGGGAGTGATTATGGATCAGACAATCAGGTTCGGATTGACCGAGGGAAAAGAAGTTTTTTGTCAAGCGGTAATTCCCGCGGGGCCCGTGGTTCTCAAGGTCGACCGTCAGGAAATCGCGCTCGGACGTAATTTGGCCAAGCAAATTGGAATAGCGTGGGGGAGTGGGAAAGTTGAAAAGTAATTCAGTTAATTTAGAGGCAAATTCTAAGAAGATTGTTTTAGTGGGAAACCCGAATACCGGTAAGTCAGTTTTTTTCAACTATCAATTATCAAGAGTATTCGGCCCGAACAGCCCTTTGGTTTAAGTAGCATTTATAGTTGGTTGCCTATTATTGATTGTATTAAGCAGCGGGTTTAAGCGATTTAAGCGTGGCTTGGCAAGATAAATCAAACCAGTCCTTTTGGGGACTGGTATTTTGGTTTTGTTTCATCAAATTTTGTAGTTCTTTCTTGCTCATTTGGCGAAATTTCTTTTGGTTCTTCCGAATGTCGTTATCATGTACTCTGGTCCGGGGATTAATTTGCCAGGTATTCCGGATACTCTGCCCGGGAATCCGTTTTTTGGGGGTTTTCATTTTAGACTCCTCAATAATTTAATAGTCTACCAATAATGGCGTTATCTATCCAGATTTTGAAATTGGTTCATCGTAATCACCTATGTTAAATTATATAATACCAATAAAGAGTTTTCAATTGTTAGAAGTTAATTTAATTGATAAACTAAAGATGAGGAGAAAGTGATGTTTATCTTATTTCATCAAACAAAACAAAAATATCCAATTAAAGTCTGGCTCAGAAAACCGGAACAGGTTGATGCGGGATGTATGGAGCAGGCGCTTAATTTGGCGAATCTTCCATTCCTTCATCAATGGGTAGCCTTAATGCCGGATACCCATCAAGGCATCGGAATGCCCATCGGGGGCGTGATCGCGACCAAAGATGTAATTATCCCCAACGCGGTAGGAGTGGATATTGGATGCGGGATGGCCTATATCCAAACTGACCTCCCGGCGGAAGTTTTACAAAGGAAGGACAAGGCGAACGGAAGGTTGATCGAAGCGGTTATCGGTGATATTTTACGCAATATTCCGGTGGGGTTTGCCCATCACCGGCAAAAACAACCTTGTCAGGCTTTGGAACAGGCGGAGGAACAGCTCTCAAAATATGAATTTGCGAAGGAGTTACTACCGGAGCTGCGGGAAGGGTATTATCAAGTAGGCACTCTCGGAGGAGGGAATCATTTCATCGAGCTTCAGGAAGATGAAGATGGGATGGTAGGGATCATGTTGCATTCGGGGAGTAGAAACTTTGGTCTGAAGATCTGTCGATACTTTAATCAAGCCGCCAAAGAGTTGAATAAGCAGAAGAACAACGCTTTACCGAAAGAGTATAATTTGGCTTTTTTGCCCGTTGATAGCGGGGAAGGCGAGTCGTATATCGCGTGGATGAAGTTGGCCCTTGAGTTTGCCCGAGAGAACCGGGAACAAATGTTGGAACGAGTGATGGAACTTTTAGAAAAATGGGTAGCTAAGTATGCCAAGGAGACGGTATCTTTTTCGGATCGGATTAATTGTCACCATAATTATGCCGCTTTAGAGGAACACTATGGCGCTAAGGTTTGGGTCCATCGGAAAGGAGCGATCCGGGCAGGTCAAGATGAACCGGGGATTATCCCCGGAGCGATGGGTTCCTTTAGCTATCTGGTTCGAGGGCTTGGTAATCCGGAGAGTTTTGAGTCCTGTTCCCATGGGGCGGGCCGTAAGTATTCCCGGACTGGCGCTAAACAAAGGTATTCCGTGGATGAAGTTTTAAAAGATTTACAGAAATGCCGGGTGGTTTTGGGTAAACATAAAAGGGCGGATGTTGCCGAAGAGAGCCGGTTTGCGTATAAAGATATCGATTTTGTAATCCAAAATGAACTTGATTTGGTAAAGCTGGTGAAGAAACTGAGGACTATCGGGGTGGTGAAGGGGTAGTTTAATTTACAATTTACAATTAAAAACATTAGGCAGCAGGAGGTTTACATCATGCAATATCGTGATTATGGGAATACTGGAATTAAGCTCTCGGCGTTAGGTTTTGGGGCGATGCGCCTTCAGGAAGTGGAACAAAACGGGAAGAAACAAATTGATGAAGAGAAGGCCATTGAAGCAATTCGCCGGGCTTTTGAACTAGGGGTTAACTACATCGATTCCGCCTACATCTACCACGATGGTTATAGTGAAGTATTAGTCGGCAAGGCCATTAAAGGTCTGCGGGACCGAATTTATCTTTCCACTAAGTCTCCGGGACATCTGGTTAAAAAACCCGGCGATTACCGGCGGATTTTAGAGGAACAGTTGACTCGGCTCCAGGTGGACTATTTGGACTTCTACTATTTTCACGGTATTGGTTATCAAACTTTTAGGGAAACCGATGAACGATCCGGATGGATGAAGGAAGCGGAACAAGCCAAAAACGAAGGTTTAATCAAACAGATCACTTTTTCGTTTCACGCTCCACCTCAGGAAATGATCCAATTGATTGATTTGGGTATCTTCTCCGGAGTGCTATGCCAGTACAATTTTTTGGACCGGAGCAACGAAGAAGCCATGGCTTACGCTCGGAGCAAAGGTTTGGGGGTAGCGATCATGGGTCCGGTAGGGGGTGGTAGGATCGCAGGGCTACCGGAGAAGATTCGACAGGAACTTAATCTACCGGTGGAAAGCAATGTGGAATTGGCCTTGCGATTCGTTTTAGCCAATCCTAATGTGACCTGCGTCCTTTCCGGGATGGGTTCTTTGCAAATGGTCGAGGAGAATGCAAGGTACGCCGGTAATGCCCAACCGTTAAAGCAGGAAGAAGTTAAGGCTATCAATACCTTGATGAAAAAGTACCGGAGGCTGGCCGATCTTTACTGCACCGGCTGTAAATATTGCCTACCATGCCCGAAGGGTATTGACATTCCGTCGATCTTTAGTTTTTATAATTATTATAACGTCTACGGATTGAAGGATTATGCCCGTAAAAATTATGGCGGATTTGGTAAATTTCCGTGGCTGCCGGAGATAAAGGCCGATGCCTGCAGCGAATGTGGGGCTTGTGAGAAAAAGTGCCCTCAGAAGATTAAGATCAGGGAGCAGTTGAAAGAAGCCCACCGGGTGTTGAGTATCTAAAAATCCATCTTGAACAGGAAGAAGATCATGAATAATCCTAAAAACTCTTTAAACCAGCATTCAAAAGGTATTTTTTTCTTGGCGCTCGCCGCATTGCTTTGGAGCTGCGGCGGTTTCTTAATTAAATGGGTCTCTTGGAACCCGTTGGCAATAGCCGGAACGAGGAGTTTGATCGCCGCGGGGGTGATGTTTCTCTATCGCCGACGCAAATTTGATTTTAATTGGTCGACGGCCCAGATCGGCGGCGCAGTTGCTTATGGGGCTACGGTAATTTCCTTTGTGGTAGCAAACAAAATGACTACTGCGGCCAACGCAATTTTGCTTCAATATACGGCCCCAGTTTTTGTAGCGCTGTTTGCTTACTGGTTTTTGGGAGAGAAAACAAGCCGCCTGGACTGGATAACAATCGGAATCACCCTGGGCGGGATGATCCTTTTCTTCCTGGATAATCTATCGGCGGGAAATTTCTTAGGAAACTTAGTAGCTCTTTTTAGCGGGGCTTCTTTTGCTGGGGTGGTGCTGTTATCCAGAAAGCAAAAGGATGGTTCGCCGCTGGAATCCTTTTTTCTCGGCAATATTTTAACCGGCTTGGTTGGTCTTCCGTTTATGTTGCAGTCAGCCCCAAACGCCTCCGGTTGGGTTGGTTTAATTTTATTAGGAGTATTCCAGTTGGGAATTTCTTATATCGTTTATGCGGAAGCGATGAAACGTGTTACCGCTTTGGAAGGGGTTTTAATTCCCGTAATTGAACCGATTCTCAATCCGGTTTGGGTTTTTTTACTGCTTCACGAGGTACCGGGGAAGTGGGCATTGGCCGGAGGCGTCGTTGTATTGGTTTCGGTTACTTTAAGATGTGTGTTTGCGATTAAGTCTAAGATAAAGACGGAATACAGTAGACAGTACTTTGGCGCTTTAAAACAGTAGTAATAAAATGGAGGTGGGAGGGTCCCGAATATTAATTGGATACTACTTACGGATGTGAAGGATTTGACCTTGGTTGGCCTTGACCAATTCCGTCGTGGCAATTTTAACCAATGCAAAGGGAGAGCCTCCGCCGGTATAAACGATCTCTTTCTCCATAACTCGAGGATCGATTAGGAAGTGAGCCGGATAACCGAAAGAAGGGACTCCACCGCATGGGTAGCCGGTTTTTTCCAATATTTCCGCCGGTTTTGCGATTCGCGGTGTTTCATTTCCCAAAAACACTCCGATTTTCACCGGATCCACTCGATCCTCGCCTTTAACAATAGCCACAATCAGATTACCTTTTTGGTCGATGAGACAAATGTTTTTGATCAAATCTTCCGGGGACGCGCCGACCGCTTGAGCGGCTTCGGCCACTGAGTGGCAGGATTGTTTGAAGTTGAGCAGTTTTGCTTGAATTTGGCGAAGTTTAATATAGTCCAGCAGTTTTTCTTCGTAAGGGTTCATTTTAAGTAACCTCTAGCTTTGGCCTCGGTTCGGCAAGAATGAAATAATCGAGCTATATTTATACTAAAAGTTTTAAGACGAGTTATTTTATGATATTCAATATCTAGTGGGTGTTTCCTGCATGGTGGGAATTTAATGAGAATTACTTTGAAATGGTGAAATAGTCCCGGCTTTCCAAAATTATACCAGTATAAGCAGTATAAGAAGGAAATTTGCAACAGGACACCGAATAGAAAAATGAAATTATGGATTAATAGAACGGATTTATAGAATGGAAATACGGTAGGAGGTATTGTTGATGAAAGTGTCCGTTGAAAAACCAACATCCGAACAATTACAAAAACTCAATTTGTTCTCTTGGCCGATCTGGGAATGTCAGCCATCAACTTTTGACTGGCATTATGATGAACAAGAGACCTGCTATATCCTGGAGGGAAAGGTAACGATAGAGACTGGCGCTGGAAACGTTTCTTTTGAAAAGGGCGATCTGGTGGTCTTCCCGAAAGGCCTGTCCTGCAAATGGGTGGTTCATGAAAAGGTTAGCAAGCATTATAAATTTGGGGAATAAATGAAGTTTGAAAAGGGAAAAAGGATCGCCACGCGATCCTTTTTCCCTCAATACTATTATTTCTTTTGATGATATCCTCTTTCTCCATAGGGCTGGAGTTTTTCCAACCAAAGTTCCTCTAGGGCTTTTAGGTCCTCTCGGTAATCATATCCCGGATCTTCCACCGGTTTTAATCTGTCGAGAACTTCAATCTCAAAACTTTCCGGCCCGTACCGGGCCAGATCTTCCTTGAGTTCTTGTTCCCAAAGCCCCATGGTCAGGCCCATCTTGAGATCGAATTGAAAGCGGTTTAAGGCCCCGTCCAGATTCAGGCTGCTTAGAAGCTGGATTTTACCGTTGATTTTATTTTTAATTTGATAGACACCCATGTTGGGTTTGCGATTTTTATACGCTTGAATTAATTCTTTACGTCGATCCATTTGAACACTCCTTACTCACTTCTCATTCACCCAATAGCTACTTCCGTCCGGCAAACGATCCAGAAAGCCATACTCGATTAGATACCTTCTTAGGGTCACATAGTCATGGAAAGTTGCTTCCAAGACGGCATTGACTTCCTTCTCGCTATACTTCCGGCCTAGCTCAAAGCGTTTGGCCAATTGTTTGATGATGATCACCTTCCGTTTTTCCTTAGCCGGGAATTCTGATATCGGGCCATCCGGGCCTTGGGGGAAGTAGCGTTTAATGATTTCCTCGCTTTCCGCGGCGGTGATGGCGAAACGCTCATCAACCATCCGGGCGGAACGGGGGATCTCAATAAATTTATCATTCGTTTCAGATTGCATTTTAGCCTCCAGTAGTTCCATGATGGCCAAGAAAACCTTGGCCTGTTTCATTTTTTCACGGAGGGCGAAACGGTGGTTCCGGACTGTAGAGAGGCTGACCCCATCCATCCGGACGGAAATCTCCTTGTCGTTTAAGCCTTGATGGAATAAAGACATTAAGGATTTCTGATGTTCGGTCAGTCCGGTATATTTTTTATTCATACCAATTAAATACTCAAACATGGAAGAATGAGCTGTTTTCAGATGGACTCGGGCCGCTTTTTCAGCCTCGTAGAAAAGTCCGTTCAGATCGTAAATCCGGCCTTTAGTGAATCGCTCCCCGCAGATCAGGCAGACAAATTCCCCGCTGGGCGGCTCGAAGAGATAACCTTTTTTAAGCTCCGTAAGAGAAGCGCTCCAGAATAGCTCAGTAATACTATCCAACATAATCACCTTTTATCTATAAATTATATAGACAGTATAATAAAAAGTCTAATGATTGTCAAGAATTAATAGTTATAATTCAACTAATATCTATTTTGAAGGTTAAAATTGGAGACTAAACAAACTGCTAACCTTAATGTTTTTTTTCCGATGATATATGTATGATAAAATATTATTAATTTTGATAGGAGTGTAGCGGTAAAAGCTCCTTATTCGCAGCAGCTCAAAAACTCCAGCTCAATAAATTAAAGACGAATTTTGAGCTATTTCAAAAAAATATCGTTTAGTTGAGTTGATTCTTTTTTGAGCGAAAAATCACGAGACACCCGCGGGAAAAACGAGGGTGTTTTTTTACTATGATTAAATGGCGTAATAAATTGTTAAGGAGTATTGTTTATGGTAAAATGTTACTATTGAAGCAGAAATAAAAGAAAGAATCGAAAGAAGGTAGACGATGAACAACTTTTTTTCAATGAAAGGAAGGATTAATAGGGCAAAATATATTTTCACAAATATTATTATATCAATTCTAATCTTTACGCTTTATGGTATTGGAATAGAAAAAGATGAGATAACGCAAATTGTCTTACTTATCCCAATATTTTTATTATTTTACTTTGAACTGTGTTTATCAGTGAAGAGACTTCATGATATCGGAAAGTCCGGGAAATATTTATTGGGGATAATCATTCCGATTTATTCTTCCTTTTTATCGATAATTTTAACATTCAGAAAAGGGCAGCA
This sequence comes from Bacillota bacterium, assembly GCA_012728785.1. Classification (GTDB taxonomy): domain Bacteria; phylum Bacillota; class UBA4882; order UBA8346; family UBA8346; genus JAAYHS01. The sequence continues at coordinate 25,375 of JAAYEK010000078.1, forward strand.
AGGAATGAACAAATACGGGAAAGACCCTTTAGATAGAAATACAATCGAAGAGTACCAGATACCTAATGGAAGAGTCGGAAAGTTTAGGAAAAGACAAAGATTTTATTAATTTTAGACTTGAAAGGAGCAACATCATGGCGATTGTTTTAGACGGAAAGGCATTATCCAAACAAATTGAAGGGGAGTTAGCTTCGCGGGTAAAAATAATCATTGAACGAACGGGAAAGGTCCCGGCTTTGGCCACCATCTTGGTTGGGGACGATCCTTCCTCGGAAATCTATGTGAATATGAAAGGCAACGCCTGCAAAAGAGTGGGGCTGACTTCTAAAAAAATAGCTCTGCCCAAAGAAACCACCACCGCAGAATTGCTGGAAGTTATCGACGGATTAAATAGCGACCCGGAGATTTTCGGGATTTTACTACAACATCCGGTCCCCGGACAAATAAACGAAAGAGAGTGTTTTGACCGGATTGCTCTCCATAAAGACGTGGATGGAGTGACCGCCTTGGGTTTCGGCAGGATGGCTCTGGGGGAAAAGGTGTTCCGCTGTGCTACTCCGGGCGGGATCATGAAAATGCTGGAACATTATCGGATCGATATTGCTGGGAAAAACGCGGTAGTGGTCGGAAGAAGCCCGATTTTAGGCAAACCCATGGCGATGATGCTCCTTAATGCCAACGCCACGGTTACGATCTGCCATTCGAAAACCGATAATTTACCGGAATTTATCAATAAAGCCGATCTGGTGGTCGGGGCCGTCGGCAAGCCGGAGTTTATCAAGGCGGATTGGATCAAGGAAGGCGCAATTTTGATCGATGCCGGATATCATAAAGGCGGCATCGGGGATATCGAACTGGAAAAGGCTAAGGAGAAATGCGCCGCCTATACTCCGGTCCCGGGCGGAGTCGGACCGATGACCATTGCAACCTTAATCTCACAAACCGTCGAGTCGGCCGAGAAAATAATGTTTGGATGATTAGATGGAACTTGGTTTCACCAGGGTTTATCCATCATTAAACCAATACCGAAACGGGTTTGGTGGTAATCATAATCAATTAAGGATTCACCATAACCGTTGAATAATTGGGTATAAACCCGGGTGTTTGAGCTGATCGGATAACTCCAAGTCAGTTCAGCTCCGCCGTATCCGTTGTTCCAATTATAATAGCCCTGGATACTGAATATATTATCTCCTAAATTGTAACCGATTTTAAGACGGTAGTAGCCCATATATTTAAAGATTTCCGGATTGTTTACCGGGGTAGATTCGCCGATTAAGAACCATGGTTTGAATTCGACTTGCCAATTGTCTTTTTGGACCATTAACCGCAGATAAGCTCGGTTCCAACCGCGGGAGGTGGGATTAGATTGACCGTTAGACTGATGGTTGAGGCCGATTTCGATCTCCTCCAAGGACCAGCCGACTAGGGTATAATCAGTGGCCCAACCTAGAAATAGTTGGGGTTCATAGTTTATCTCCCGGAAGGGCGACGAAATATCACTGTTAAACGCTTGCCACCAAGAACGTTGAGTGTAAGAAACGCCCAGCACCGAGTTGTCTCCGGCAAAACCGCGAGAGATGGGGATGGCCAGGCTGATCTGAAATTTGACTTCTCTGTCCCTTGTTCCCTTAGCCCAAGATTGGTCGGCGATGGCTTCACGATTAATACCGCTGGTCTTGGTGAAGAGAAAATAATTGTCCTCATAGGGATAGAGGTTGAAAGAAGACTCGTTTTCTCGGAGGAGATGGGCAATTAGACCTCCTTGAGAAGGAGGCGGGTCGAAATATTGATTATCTGGTGGTTTTTGACCATAGATTGCTGTTTGCTTTGAAAATAGCATGGTCAAGGTTACTATTATAAGAAGAAGTATTCGTTTCATCTATGTCCCTTTTGCGCTTTTTTATGATAATAAAAGGATAAAACGTTAATGGATATTTATATTATATTATTTGTTGATAAATATTTCAATTAATGAAACAAAGTTACAATTAGTTTTTTGATGATTGCCGTTTTTGAAAATGCTAATTATCCATCGAATCGGCGTGTTTTATTATAGCAATATTTGAGGCGCTTCTCGCAATTTATGACAGGCTTTTATTGGGGACCATCTTGTATAATCAAATTAGAAATCAAATGTTTAGATAGTAAAACAGAACAAATTGAGCCGATATTATTTGAATCTTTAAAGGAGGCGACGTAATGGCAAGATATAAGAATTTCAATATTGCCATTTATTTTACCACCCGTTGCATCGCCAGTATCAATTCTTTAGAAGAGTTTGAGCGAGATTTTGGTTTCTTTGAGAAACATCTGAAATGCTCCAAGGTTTATTTGGAAACCCATCGGGATGATATGGATACTCCTAAGGAGAAGTTGGAACAACTCCGTGATTTCTTTACCACCAAAGGGATGGATGTATCGGGAGCGATTACCACCACCCTAATGAAGACTACCAAAGTTAAACCGTTAATCGACGAAACTGGAGTTTTCGGCTGTGGCGGATCGATTTTGGATAAGTCCGGCGAGGTTGAACCGCCGGTTGAAGAAGGTTATCAACGGATTTGGAATGCATTCTGTTATACGGACGAAGCATCCAGAAGGAAACTTCAAGAAGTAGCCGAGTATACCGCTTCCATCTTTGACGAATTTATCATCGATGACTTTTACTTCACCAACTGTACCTGTCCTTCTTGTATCGAAGCCAAAGGAGACCGAAGTTGGGAGGAGTTCCGCCTTCAACTGATGACCGAAGTTTCACGGGAGTTGGTGGTCGGTCCGGCAAAAGCGATAAATCCTAAGGTTAAAGCGATTATTAAGTATCCTAACTGGAACGAGTCTTATCCGGAAACGGGGTATAATCCCGAGACCCAAAAAGACATTTTCGATCTGGTTTACACCGGCACTGAGACCAGGGACACCAATCATACCTTTCAGCATTTGCCCAGATATGGAAGTTACTCATTATTGCGTTGGTTTGAAAATCTGAAGCCCGGCTACAACGGGGGCGGGTGGATCGATCAATGGAACAGCATTCAAAATTTAGGCTATTATATGGAACAAGCCTTTCTGACTTTCTTCGCTAAAGGACGGGAATTGACCCTCTTTTGTTACAGTTGGCTGGTGGATACGGTCTATATTCCACCATTAGGACATGAGTTGGAGCACTTGGACCAAATAATCGGGGAGATCGGGAAGCCGTTGGGAATCCAGTCCTATCAGCCGGTCCATGCTTCCGGAGAGGAACACCTCCTTGATTATCTGGGAATGGCCGGACTAGCCTTTGAGCCCACACCCCAATTCCCGGAGACCGATGGATTAATCATGTTGACTGCGGAGAGCGCCAAGGACCCGGAGATTATGGGTAAGCTGAAAGCGCATCTAATGAAAGGCGGAGACGCCTGCCTGACCTCGGGTTTTATCCGGGAAACCCAAAGCAAAGGAGTGGAAGAGTTTACTTCAGTAAGGTATACCGATAAAAAGGTGATCACTAAGGATTATACTATTTTGGGGCCAGGCTGGGGTTTTGCAGGAGATTACTGTGGTAGGGAGCAAGTGACTTTCCCTGGGCTCAAATATAAGAATAACGCTTCAGAAAGCTTGATTCTTGCTAATAAGGAAGATAACAATTTTCCGATTTTTTTGAGAAACGAGTACGGAAAGGGAACCGTCTATCTCCTGGCCGTACCGGACGATTTCGCCGAAATCTATCTTTACCCGCCGGAGGTACTGACTTTTATCCGGCAATATTTAATGAGCGGTTTAGGGACCTATCTTGAAGGCGGCCCAAAAGTAGGATTATTTTTATATGATAATGACACGATTATTCTCGAATCTTTTCAAGACCAGGCTTGTAAGGTTAAATTACATCTGGCGGGCGATAATCGGAAGTTAATTGAGGTGAAAAACGGTAAGGAGTTACCAGCTTCGATTCGTAAGGAAACGGAAACAATCTTTGAAATCGAACTTTGGCCGGTATATTACCGGATGTTCCGGATAACGGAATGAAAGATACAAATCTATTAACAATAAATGATCGTCAATCCGGAAGTGTCATGACGCAATTATTAGAGGAGCTTAAACGATCGGTTTTAACACTTTTTCAACATCGAAATCCCCTTGGAGAGGACCATAGAGCTCTCCAGGCTTAGCTGGTCGTATGGTGTTTAAAAACAAAGGTAGGGTTCCGTACATCGGACCTTCGGTTCCCAAATGAAACAACAATGGTCTAAGTGAGTGGTTTTTTAATATCGCTATAGTCGACTTGTGTCGTTCGTAAATTTCCAAGGCTTCTTTTTTAGTGACCGGTTGACTCATTTCAATATATCTTCTTCCTGGCTCTACCGCCCGATAGAAACCGATCAGGTTGGAGATCAGATCCTCTAAACTATAGCTACTTTCTTTAACTTGTTCGAGCCAACAAAATGGCCAAGAACCTTGGAGAGTCTCAAACCTTCCGGAGACATCCAAAAATATACCCAAAGTAACGGATTTTTTTTCTTTAAGACCGAGACCTTTTTTAATTCGATACGCTACCCTAACGCCGGCGGATAGTTTCTTATGCCTCATTAATTGACCATAAGAAGTAAAAAAATAACCCGGTTCTTCCCATGTATTAAAATCATCGTCCTGTTCATTTTGGATTTTTCGCCATAAGTCTCTTGTTTCTCCAGGGATTGCATGACCCAGATCGATCCAACCGCACAGTTTGGTATAGACATAGCCATTCTTTAGGAATTCGGCTTCACTTCCGTCTTTAATATCTTCTTTTGTTACACCCATTACTATTCCCCTTTCCAAAGAGACTACGTTAGAGCCTACGTTAGAGCCTACGTTAATTGTTTTGAACCATTAGTTTTCCAGCTTCATAATGAAGTTTACAAGGATTCGACTACCGTTTTTAGAATTTTTTTCGGCAATAATTTCAATCTGGTCGTATTTTCCTCTTCCCGAATAGACTAGGATGCTGTTGGAAGTATGGTCGGTTGACTTGGGAAGATAATTTAATTCATGGCATACTGACTGATAGGCTTTAATGACTTCCGAAGGGTTTAGGTGAGTATCATATTCTAATGTGAGCATCCCCGGTTTTGTGCCGTCTTGAAAAGATGATTGATATAAAACATCTTTTGGCTCAGAACCGATAATAGGGAAATTTCGAAACTCCTTATCAGTAAAGAGCCAATAGTTAAGATCGCCATAACGAAATTCAGGATTACTAAAAGTCAAGTTGACATAAAAACAAAATCCTGTTATAGCAAGAAACAATAATACTGCACTTGATAATATTACTTTTTTATGTTTCATTCTTTTTACTCCGCTTTGGCTTAATAATCTTGTTCCTTTTCTCCCTCAACGACAATGTTGCAATTTTTATCCAGCTTTTGTTTTATTAAAAGATAAAATGTTCCTTCACCTTCATGAACTGAATAGGATTCGGCGTAATCCAATACAAACGCCTCAGAGAAGGTGACTTTTCTTATGAAATTTCCCTTTGCTCCAGTAGTTTCAACTTCGACATTCCGATAAGCTTTAGGGTCATTGACAGGGAGTAATGACCATAAATACAAATCAGCCGTAGCTTCATCGCTATCAATTTTCCCGAATATTTCGATGATGTTTCCGATTTCGGTGGCTCTAGCATTGGAATCATTCGGCGAATCAACTCTAAAAACTACGGATTGAATGCATTTTTGAAAAACTTGATCAATATCCGAAATTGTGACTTTAAATGCCATGCTCAAAACTCCCTTCGACCAATAATTAAATTATTGTTACAGAAAGTAGCTGCCTTATAATTATTTTAATTTCTTGTAACATTATATATTTACTGGTTGTTATTGTCAATGATTAAGTTAGGGTGATCGGGTTAAGACTTGATCAATTATAATCCCGTGGAAGGTTGTTTGAAGGAATTTTATGGCTTCAAAAGGCTAGGTTTAGATGAAACAGGTAGTAATTCTTTCTTACTAAATTGCCGATATATTAGTTAGTTAAACGTTATAAACTTGGAGATAAATAGGATGAATTATTCAATACTTTTTCTAATACTATTTATTTCGGTTTGCATTGCTTCGATGATCGTTGGGATACTTGTATTACTTAATAATCGCAAAGCCCCCGCCAACAAATGTTTATTTGCCCTAACGGTAGCGATTACCATTTGGTCGGTTGGTCTAGGCTTTGCAACAGCTGCTTCTGATATCGTAACAAGCGAAATTTGGCGACGAGTTTCGTCTTTCGGTTGGGGGACAGCTTTTGCAATGATCCTTCACTTATTATTAATTATCACCGGCCGCGATACTTTGCTTAAAAAAAGGTGGTTTCGCTTATTACTGTACCTACCTGCAGTTTTATGTATTTTTGCCTTCACCATCCCATCCGGGCTGAATGAGATACCCTATTACCTTCATCGTACAAAATTTGGTTGGGTCAACGTACCTGTGAATAATTTTTGGGATTGGTTATTCTACGTTTACTATGTCGTTTATACGGTTTTAGGGCTAGCGTTGTTACTACAATGGGGCAGAAAATCATCGGATCGTAATATAAAGATGCAGTCACGCGCCATTTTTTGGTCTTTTATGGTTACTTTGGCGCTCGCATCAATTACCGATGTGCTGATAAGTGATATTCCTCAGATGGCCCCGATTATTATATTGTTGCCAATTGTTGTGACATATCGAACCATGATAAAATATGGCTTTATCATGACCGAACCGACTGAGAAAAAAAGCCGCTTTTTATTTATTGTAGTCATCATTATTCTGTATGTAATTCTTATTTTTTTACAGATACGTTTAACAACAGTTGCCAGTATGTTCAGATTAGGAATTTTAGATGGATATACTCTAAGAGGAATAATAACGCAGCTACAAATGTTATTATCAATCTATATGGTACTTAAAGAAGATAAGGCTGGATTTATAGCTGCGGTTCTGATAAATGTCAGCACTTTCTTAACTTCGTTAAGTCAAATATTTCACAGCAGATCA
>JAAYEK010000079.1 GCA_012728785.1 Bacillota bacterium
AACTTCGCACTTCAAACTTTTTATGGTGGAGGGGGAAGGATTCGAACCTTCGAAAGCGTCGCTAACATATTTACAGTCTGCCCCCTTTGGCCAACTCGGGAACCCCTCCGTATTTCAAACGCAAATCTGATTATAATACATCTAGCTATTTAGTGTCAACCTTTTTTTTAAGAATAATACTGGTAACTGTGGAAAAAAACGAGAGACAAAGATAGTCTCCCTTACCAAAACTCTTTATAAATCATATGGTTTCAAAAATATTCAACAGCCGAATTCATTAATCTCCAATTAAAAATTAGTTTCGTCTCTTTTCTCCAAATAACGTTCTAATTTCCGTTTTACTCTTTGCAAAGCGTTATCAATGGATTTAACATGACGCCGTAAATCTTTGGCTATTTCTTGATAAGAACGGCCATCGAGATAAGACATTAAGACTTTCCATTCCAAATCGCTTAAAAATTCACCCATTTTATGCTCAATATCTACAAACTCTTCTCTACTGATCACTAGCTCTTCCGGATCGGTGACCTTTGTCCCGGAAAGAACGTCTAATAAAGTACGGTCCGATTCTTCGTCATAGATCGGCTTATTTAAAGATACATAGGAATTAAGGGGAATATGTTTTTGACGGGTTGCTGTTTTAATTGCGGTGATTATCTGACGGGTAATGCATAATTCCGCAAAAGCGCGAAAAGAAGCAAGTTTGTCATTTCTAAAATCCCGAATAGCCTTATAAAGACCGATCATTCCTTCTTGAATAATATCTTCACGGTCGGCACCAATCAAAAAATAAGAACGGGCCTTAGCCCTAACAAAATTTTTATATTTGTTAATCAAATACTCTTGAGCGACATCATCACCCTCTCGGGCAGCTTCAACAATTGATTCATCCAACATTTCATCATAAATCACAACGGTTTCTCTTTGCGCCTTAGCTCCCAAGTTTCATTCGCCTCCGCTTATATTTGTATCAATCGGCGTAGAGGTATATCTCTATTGACCCAAAAATTTTAAAAAATCCCCATCAATGAACTAATAATTATTCATTAATTTCAAAAGTAAGAACAAAATTCTGATAGTAATATTATACAATGCGGCATTTTGAACGTCAAGAGAATGACAAAAGTCAAAATCAGAAGTACTCCAGCTTTACTCTAGTTATCGCTACTGATTTCTGCTCCAATTATATTACTAAATATTGCAAATGACTTAATTTTTATCCGATTTCCAAATAAATGAGTTTCGTACTAATTTAGATTCGGAATTGTTTTGAATTGTATCATTTATAACGGCTAAAATCAAGTTTAAGCACGAACTTGATTTCCGGTAGTTATCTCCAAATTGACCAGATAGTCATCATTCACCTTTTCTTAAACTTCTGACTCTTCTGACTTCATAAAAGGCGATACCGGAAGCCACTGAAACGTTTAAAGAATTGACCCGGCCCCACATAGGCAGTCTAACGATTTGATCGCAGGTCTCAGCTACCAAACGAGAAATTCCTCGGCCTTCGCCTCCAAGCACCAAGCCAATTGGGCCCTTCAAATCCGCTTGATGCAGTTCTACTTTCCCATCCATTTCAATTCCGGTAAACCACAAACCGGCTTTCTTTAAATCTTGAATCGTCCGGGTCAGGTTGGTAACCCTTGCTACCGGTAAATACTCGATTGCCCCGGCCGACGCGCGACTTACTGCCGCCGTGAGCCCTACAGCCCGTCTCTCCGGTATAATCAAACCATGAACACCCGCTGCTTCAGCAGTCCGAATAATCGAACCTAGGTTTTGAGGATCTTCAACCCCATCCAGAATAACTAAAAAAGGAGGCTCGTTTTTTGCGGTTGCCTTTTCGAAAATCCGATCCAAAGTGGCGTATTTCCATTCGGCCGCTATTGCAATTACTCCTTGATGATTTCTGGTGACAGCCATCCGATCCAATGCCTGGGAATCAATATAACTGATCGGTACTCCTTTATGACGGGCCGCATCAATAATGGTACGGACCGGTCCGGAACCTTCATTCTTTAATAAGTAAACCTTAATCAAGGGATGACCTGCTCGGAGCGCTTCCAAAACTGGGTTACGTCCTTCAATCTGTTCCGACATGCTTATTCTCCTTCACTGTTTTGGGTCTATCGTAGCCGACCCGTTCTTAATCATAGTCCCCCAATTCTGCTGTCTTTTGTAAGACCTCCATCAATCGGGCGTAATCTTCCTTTAAATACAAATAACCAATCAAAGCTTCAAAAGCTGTACTGTAACGGTAGGTTATCGGATCACTCCCCGCCGGAACATGGCCGCTTTTAACATTCCGGCCTCGTTTTATGATTTCCAGTTCGGACTCTTTTAAAAAAGAATGCATTTTATTAACTAAACCCGCCTGAAAAGAAGCCCGAACTTTTGATACTGCTTTATGATGCAGATTTTTTGTTTTATCCGGTCCGCCGGTGATTAATTGATGGCGCACAAACAACTCATAGACGGCATCGCCAATATAAGCCCAAACTGCGGGCGACAACTGATCCGGATTTATTTTCGGCAAATCAAAAAAATAGGAATCACTCATAACCTTAGCCTTTCATTTGATCTAAGAAATTCTTAGAAAATGATTTCTCTGAGTCTCCGTCTCTGAGGCCTATAATGAATTAGCCACCGAGACTCAGAGTAAAAACTACTATTCTTTCTTAAAAGGATTCCCGATAATAATAACAGAGTTAAAACATGGATGAATCAATATCATCCGGAAGGTGATGTGAAACCCCAACCTTTCCATCACAATAAAGCTTCCGACTAGTACTATTGAGGTGAAGATTATGGATGAAAAAAGAGAGAGCCAGATTGTAGAATCGATCAAAAAAATCGATCCTAAAATTATTGCCGATGTCCTTCGGGATATTTTACGTTCCGATGAGGAAGAACCTGTCCGTCCTATTAACCCCAATCCAAATCAACCTAAATAAAAATTCGGCCTATTCCCGTCGCCAGCGAACACCTTGGGGCGTATCTTCAATGATGATGCCCTTATTCTTCAATTCATCCCGAATTCGATCTGCCAAAGCCCAGTTCTTCTCCTTTTTAGCCTGAGTGCGGCTGGCAATTAAAGCTTCGATACTTTCAGCGGAGTCGGTCGATCCGTTTTCGGTTTCGCCAAACAGACCTAAAACTTCACCACCTAAAACTAGTAAACATTCATAGGCATCTTTTAATACATTTTGAGCTGAGGTAGTCAAGGAGAACTCCTGCTCCTGGGTCCAACGGTTGATCTCCCGGACCAAATCATATAAGGCTGCTAATGCTTGGGGTGTATTGAAGTCATCCTCCATTCCGGCGATGAATTCATCCTTGGCGTCGGCAATTGCATTACGTATCTCACTTAACTCTTGGTCGGAATCTTCCACTACCGAATCCTGCTTCAATAGATGTTCCCAATTAAATTTGGCGTTTTCCAGACGTTCCAAACCCCTAGCCGCCGCAGTCAATTCTTCTTCACCAAAACTGATCGGGTTTCGATAATGTGTTCCCACCAGCCAAAAACGGACTACTTTTGGGGAAAAGCGTTCTATAACATCCCGAATCGTTGAAAAATTACCGACCGATTTCCCCATTCTTTCCCCTTTAACGGTGACAAAAGCATTATGAAGCCAATATTTAGCAAAAAAAGATCCGGAATAGGCCTCGGATTGGGCAATCTCATTCTCATGATGGGGAAAGACCAGATCCTCTCCGCCACCATGCATGTCAAAACCGGTTCCTAGATATTTTAGGGACATAGCCGAACATTCGATATGCCACCCGGGACGGCCGGGGCCCCAAGGCGACTCCCAGGAGATCTCTTCCGGTTTGGCAGCTTTCCAGAGAGCGAAGTCCATTGGGTTCTTTTTAGCTACATTTACTTCTACTCTAGCCCCGGCATGCATCTCCTCCAAGTCGCGTCCGGACAATTTTCCGTATTCCTTAAATTTACCAACCTCAAAATATACATCCCCATTTAGCTCATAGGCATAACCTTTTTCAACCAAGGTTCGGATCATCTCAATAATTTCCGGAATATGCCCCGATACTTTGGGAAACTGATCAGCGGGTAATACTCCCATTTTAGCTAAATCTTCGAGATATACTCGGGAGAACTCTTCGGCCAATTGTAACGGTTCTTTCCCCGACTGTTTGGAACGATTAATAATTTTATCATCGACATCGGTAAAATTTTGAATATAAGTAACTTGAAAACCACGATACTTTAAGAAACGGCGTACACAATCCCAAAACACCGCCGGACGCGAGTTACCGATATGAGCATAATCATAAGGAGTTATTCCGCATGCATAAATGCTTACCTTCCCTTTTTCCCTCGGTACAAACTCCTCTTTACTTCTGGTAAGTGTATTGAAAACCTTAATCACTGATAAAACCTCCCCCTTCCATCTTCGCAATCCTATTCTCCAGCTCGGTGACTTCCTTTTGTAAACACTCGATCATTCTAGCAACTGGGTCAGGGATTTGATTATGGGCCAAATCAACTCCGGAAGTAACCCTGAGTCCATCTTGGACTACCACCCGGCCGGGTACGCCTACCACTGTGGTATTAGGCGGGACTTCCCGTAAAACTACCGCCCCGGCGCCAACTTTAGCGTTATCACCGATAGTAATCGAACCTAAAATCTTGGCCCCGGCTGAGATCATCACCCGATTCCCAATCGTAGGATGGCGTTTCCCTTTTTCTTTACCGGTGCCTCCCAGGGTCACTCCTTGATAAAGTGTGACATCATCGCCGATTTCGGTGGTTTCACCGATTATCACCCCTGAACCGTGATCAATAAAGAAACGACGGCCAATCTTAGCACCAGGGTGGATCTCAATCCCCGTAAAAAAACGGCTAATTTGCGAAAGAATTCTAGCCAGTAAAAAACAATGTTTTTGGTATAGCCAATGGTTGATCCGATGTCCCAGCAAAGCATGGACCCCCGGATAACAAAGCAGAACTTCCAACCAGGATTTTGCAGCCGGATCGCGTTCAAAGACCGTTTGAATATCTTCTCTCAAATGCTTGAACACTCCACCCACCTCCTTGCACTGCAAGCTTGCGCTAGGTTTTTTAAGATAGCTAACTTTTACTCTAAGGTTTTTAAAACGCCTAACTCGTAATACCCGTGCCTAACCCAAATAAAAAACCCCGTCTCTATACAGAGACGAAGGTTAGTATTCCTCGCGGTTCCACTCTGGTTAAGCCAAGGCTTCACTCAATTCAGCGTTAACGGGCTACCCGGGTTGAACTACTTCATTTCGCCCAACCGCTCCGGGGAGCATCGATCCGTAATTCCGTAAGCGGTCGCAGCCACCCCGCCCTCTCTGGAACAGTTTCACGTATCCGGTCCCCATCATCGTTTTCTTTAATATTGTTATCATTATACTAGGATTATCTCCTTCAGTCAACTGAGCAAAAAACATGAATTAGCAAACAAAACCGGATAATACTACCAGGCTTCGTTCCCAGTTTCAAACAAATGCGATGAGCTTCGAGGCTTGGAGCATAACCCACAATTGGGAACTAGCCTTCGGAACCAACCTTCAATTGTGAACCGGGAACGAATCTTAAAATCTAAAAATTCTTCCTACAAAGGAAAACAACCGGTCGACCAAGGAACGAATAAATGAAATAATCCGATCAAAAAGCGACCCTGGTTCTGTTTCTTCGGTAGGCGCCTTTTCATCGGCGGTTTCCCGGAAGTTCTTTAATTGATTTTGGAGGCTGCTCAAGTCGATATTTAGCTGCTTAATCTTTAGCAACAAATCAGCCAGCTCTTGTTTCTGGCTTTCCGTTAAGGTTATGTTCTGTTCTTGGGCAGACTTTTTCACCACTTTGACAATTCCGATTTTATCGGCAGTTTTCTCCCGAACTACCTGCTCTTTAGTCCTTTCAAGAAGTGTAGCGGCTCGTTCCTTGCCAATCTCTTCCCCCAGATTCCCGGTTTTAATCAATTCTTCGGCCGCCGTACGTTTTGCCTCCGGAGTAAGCGCCGTTCCGGTCAATTCCTCAAAGGATTTATAAATACCGGTCAAAGCCGCTGTCCCCGAAACTAATAAGGGCGCGACGGCGACCACTTTGGCGTCTTTCACTCCGGCTGTAG
>JAAYEK010000080.1 GCA_012728785.1 Bacillota bacterium
GTTGAAACCGATATTTTTCGGGTTCTATCATAGGTGAATTGAATCACTCTAGTCGTTTGGATACCGGTTTTAACCGGTACGGTCTGTACCAGCCACGAGTTTTAACTCGTGGTCGGCATCATTTTTTGGAAACATTAAGATGACTCAAAAAGAATTGGCGGATAAAACCGGGATTCGTCCCGCAACGATCTATGCGTTATATCACGAGACGATTAAGCGGATTGAGATTGAACAAATTGCCAAGTTGTGCGAAGTGTTTGATTGCCAGCCGGGAGATATATTAAGTTATGAGGTGGAGAAGGGGCAAAAAAAAGAAACAACTTAATCTTGCCAATTAGTTGTTTTAAGATTTTCTATAAAAGCCACTCGTTCACAATCATACTTGATAGCATCTTCCATCGCTTTGAGACTGTTTTGGTCGATGCTTCCCGCATACTTTAATAGATCCCTGCCGGGTTTTCCCTTCGGAGTGGTAGCGTTTAAAACCCTAGCAAATTCAAGAACCTTTTTTTGAAATTCCAATGGCAACTGATTAAAATGCCTTAATAATTCTGCCTCAATATTAGAGTAATTCAAAGGGTTCACCTTCTTTATAATCAGTTTTGATATTATTATACCAGTTTTTTCAAGGGTATACAATTGACAAACATTTCTCATTCGGGACTTATTATTATGATCGTTCCCAGTTAAAACCGAATAACTACAATTTATATTACTGATGTGGGGAATAAAACTAGAAAGAATCACTTTAAAAACTAGGAACTGTGACCAGGACCCGAAAGCATCCCCGGATGAAATTCCTGGGAACCGGATAACTGTGAACCGGGAACAAAAATTGTACTATTAGCTTAAACGATACTTTTCTCCTCCCCTTTCCCAATCCGCTCGATCCACCGGCACAAAACAATCCCATCCATCAACCCCCGGCTGTATAGGATCTCATCCTGGCGGCAGGTTTGGTCCAGCTGTTTGCTATCATACTCCTCCAACAACTCCCGGTCCTCCGGCGCCAGTTTGTCAAGGAGGCTGTCCATCAGTTCGGCAGCTGCCAAGCTTAGTTCCCGGTACTCCGGATCAGGACTAAGGATCTCGTCGCGGATCTGGTAGATCCGTTCGAAGATTAGTTTTTGGATGCCTTTGGATTGGTCGGTGAGCATTAAAACCTCCGGTATTAATAAGTTTGAAGTGTGAAGAGTGAAGTTTGAAATAATAAAAATATCATTAAATATTAGGAGACTCTTATTACGATCTCAAGACATGGGTAACACTTTATTCAGGACATGGTACTTGTTAAGACCATCAGTGATAGTTTTAAAAAATTTCACAATTCAAACTTCCGCATTTAATCGGTCCCGCCCTCATACTATCTTTCTCCCTCGGGGAGAAACGAACTGTGGCGCTTTGTAGGTTTTCGGCGTGGTATTTTGGTTTAAAAACTACTTTGACAGTGCCTTCGTTTCTCTAGGGTGGCGGGAGAAAGCAAGAATGAGGGTTAGAACCTTCTGTTAATACTTTCAAACCGGGAACTAGATTAAGAAAGGACAATTAAGCTTTCCACGTTGAGGGCAAAGTAGTTTTATGGTAAAATAAGGTGGTTGGGATAAATAAGTAACAACTTTTTGGTTATCTTCAAACAAATTGAAACTTATTTGTGACAATAAGTCAATATATTATAATAATATTGTAACTTTTTTTATCCATCCTTGGAGGTAATAATGACTCTTGGCGAGAAAATAAAGAAATTTCGAAACGAAAAAGGATTAAGTCAACAAACATTAGCTGATAAATTAGGGATCCACCGGAAAACCATCGTCTTTTATGAACAAAATAAAACGAAACCACCGGCGGATATCATTCAAAAGATGGCTGTCATTTTTGAAATTTCTCACGATTATTTACTATCCGTAGAATCGGGAGATTCTTCTGAGATTACTGTCAA
>JAAYEK010000081.1 GCA_012728785.1 Bacillota bacterium
TAAATTTCAAACAAATTCCAAAATTACAATAATTAAATCCCAAACAGGAGTGGGAATGGAAAATCCGAAATCCGAAATTCGAAATTCGAAACAGAAACAGGAATAGGAAAATTTGAAAAAGCATAGAGGCCTTCACTTCAGTTCTTTTCTTGTTTGGGATTTGAATGATTGGTTATTGGGATTTGTTTAGGATTTAGTGCTTGTGATTTGGAATTTATATTGTTGCTTTACTCTAATATGCAATCGAAATGTTTATTAAATTAACTGGGCACAACTGTAATAAAATATGGAAACGAGCAAATTATTAATCCAAATGACTGACAAGGAAGGAACATATGGAAAACAGCAAACGACCCAAGATAAGTATTGCAAAGATAGTACAGCATGCAAATGATATTGCTGTTGCATGCAGAATGTTCAAGCCAGAACTTCAGGATGCTGGACTGCAATGGTATTCTGTAGATAAACTGGTGATACTTTCCCGTGCATGCAGTGAGGCAGACACCTACTATCAATTAAAAAAAGAGGATCTGCAATCAGCTACAAAACAGCATCAGGGATTTGTAAAAGAATGCAGAAAACTGCGAGGCGATCTTCGGGAAAATATTAACAGGACGTTCAAGAAAATCAGGCCAGGCACAATAATACCCGGTCTTTATAAAAAGATGGCTTATCCGGAAATTGCTCAGGATTTACTGGATCTGGTAAATATCTGCAGTAACAATAGAAAGGAATTTGAGATGACAAATTTCAATTTCTCTCTGGTTCAAAAGGCTGCTGGGTTTTCCAGGGAGTTATTTGATGCCAATGTAGATTTGGAATTGCAACGTTCATCCATAAAACATGAAGAGCTAGCCACACGCGACTCGCTCTATTACCAACTATATAAACTGATAATAGAAGTCTGCGATTTTTGTCGTTCTGTTTTTAAAGATGATCCTGGTCGAAGAAACATTTTCCGAAGTATTAGATAATATGATTGCCTTTAAAGAGGATCAAAGTATAAGAGCAATAAAAAGGATTCTACAGGTTACTATGATAACCAAATAATAGATTTGGTCATGTTTATCATCGTGTTTTTAAGCTTTAATGGTGAAAATATTGTCGGGCAGGTCAGATTGATCGGCGGGCAGGTCATTTTGACGGCGGGCAACCCAGAATTGCCATCGGGCAGGTCAGAATGGCTTCGGGCAACTCAATCTAGACTTCGGGCAACTCATTCTAGGCTTCGGGCGACTTAATCTAGGCTTCGGGCAACTTAGAATGAGCTTTTTTTCGCATAAAAGATGGTTCATGTGGGTAAAAAGATGAATTATAGCGGTAAAAAGATGATTTGAGGGTGGCAAACGATGAGCCAAGACTGATCCAACTTCATGCTTTCAATATCAAATAGGAAAAAATAGGAATTAATAGCAAAACAATATCAAATCAGAAGTAATCTGAAATAGAATATCTAAACGAAGGCTGGAAGCCCGCCGAAGCGTCCTCGGCGAGCTCTGCGTGAGATCAGTCCGGAATCTTGAGAAATTGGAATGTCTCACGCAAAGCCGCGAAGTCGCGAAGATAGAACAAATGAAATGGGAAAATAAGGCATTGTCTTACTCCACCCTCCGCAGTAGTCTGCTACAAGGAGTGGTGGGCACGCAGAGGGTAAACGCTTCACGTTTGTAAGTCTTTTTGGCCAACCCAATGGCGATTAAGATTGTCTCGGTCCTGTAAAAACCGAAGCAGGCACTGTTTCGGCGGTTGTTTGTGGTTTCGAAGTCGATTACGGCGAAGGTAGGGGGAGTCATGGGAGATATATGCTGTTTTATCTGAAATTTTTTAATAGTATAATTGAGGATAAAATAAAAAAGTAGCAGTGTAAAAAGCTAATTTGCTGGAAGAAATAATATTTTCCCATTTAATCCCATCACATCAATCATGTAAATCACATTAATCATAGTTTAGACCAGGAATCTCCTCAATTAATTTCAGTCACATTTGATCCTATCACATTAATCATTATAAATCACACAAATCACAGTTGTTGTTTGCGGTTTCGAAGTCGATTACGGCGAAGGTAGGGGGAGTCATGGGAGATATATGCTGTTTTATCTGAAATTTTTTAATAGTATAATTGAGGATAAAATAAA
>JAAYEK010000082.1 GCA_012728785.1 Bacillota bacterium
AAGTAGCGGCAAACTCCTTAAAACCCCGGGCATTAGGGGAAGTCGTTACATATTTTGAAGCTACTAACTGATCTGGATCAATAACTTTCCCCCGTTCGTACATCTTCGCTCTGATCTCATAACGATTAAACCATTTGACAACATCCCAAGCCTCCATCGGATATTTTGTTTGAGCGTTAATGCTCCAAAATCCTCCAATAATCATTGCCCGGGATTTACCATGAAATTCACCGTCAAAAGTTGGTATTGAAGCTACTCCCCAGTCGCACTTGGCGGGAAATTGCTCATTAAAAACTCCTACATCCCAAAATTCACCCATAAACATCCCGATCCGGCCTTCGGCGAATTGAGAACGTAGCGCATCATTGGTTAATAGAAACATTCCAGGAAACATTGAACCGTCTTTTTCAAGGTCCATTAATAACTGCAAGACCTTTTCATAACCCCGCATTGCCCACCGGCCCCGTTTCCAATCCCAGTATGCCGCATCTCCATTAGCCTCCGCCCACTGACTAGGCATCCATTCCAATTGCCAGGAACCAGCCCCGCAATAGGCAAAACCATATGTTCTACCGTTTCCCAACTCTGTAATCTTCGCGGCAACTTTTCTTAACTCTTCATAAGAACGGGGGGGTTCATTCGGATTGAAACCTGCGGCCCGAAATAGACTCCGGTTGTAAATCAACCGTGAATTAATTAACTGAAATGGAATGGCGTAAACATGCCCGTTGTAGGTAGTTACCCCTTCGATCCAATACCAATCCGGCCATTGTTTTTTCCATTCTTTAAAATCCGGAAAATCATCGAACCAAATTTGAGCCCCGGCTTCGAAGGTGTCGGGGTATCCGGTTTGAAAACCGCTGCTATAAAGATCGGGACCCTCTCCATCTTTTTGAGCTTCTTGAAAAAACACCCATGCATCATCGCCAAGTACCCGTAAAGAAAGCTTTATTCCTTTCTCCTTACCCTCGCTGTTATTATATTGATCAATCAGATCCTTGGTAATATTGGCCATGTGCCGATGGTGAGTCCAAACAGTTAATTTTTTTATCGGTTGCCCAAAAATTACCTGTTCAAAGCAGCATAAGGCAATTAGAAAAAAGAGGGCTATGTATTTTAGCTGTTTTTTCACCTTTAAGATCTCTACAAACCATGCCAAATGGTTGTTTTGAAAAACATTTTTTTCAGTTTTTATTTGGCAGTTCATAATCTAAGCCTCCCTCAATCCGGACAAACGGTTATTCTTTTCGGAGCGCTTGAAGTATAAACATTTATTAATTCTAATCGAAATTGTTTAAACGTCTAAAAAAATTGACGCGAATAATTTCTTAAAACACCTATCAAAAAAATTATTTTTTAAGATGGGGCTAAATATTTACCTAATCTTATTTCACCTAATGAATTATTCTTTTTTTAGATCGATTATCCTGCAAAATTTCAAGGACATTAACGCAAAAGTGAAACTTTATAAGATTTCAACCTACATCTGAAAAGTAAGCCCTTAGAAACAGGTAACATATAAACTTCTTGAATTGAATTTTATTAACAATATTTATGTAATATCGTGACAAAATCTCCTTTTATTTTAATTTTCACAAACGCTTTTTCTGGAAAAGAGTTTAGAAAACATCATCCTGTACCTTTACGTTCAATAAGGTGATAATTATTAATGTTAATGAAATGTAAATGAAGGATAGCTGAAAATTTTTCATCCTAAAATTAGTTTATCGGTTGGTTTTAAAAAAAGTTAATGAGGAAATATCCACCTCGGCAGTGCTGGAAATAATGAGATAATTAAAATACAATAACATTTTTGTTAAACTCAAATGTCAACAGAGGAGAATTTATAATGAAAACTAGTCCAAAGCTTGACCATGCCATTGACTTGAATCAGCCGAAAAGGGGGTTCCTACATGAGTTAAACCGAAATAAAGCACTTTTTTTAATGCTTCTGCCGGGAGCTTTAATTCTATTTTTATATAATTATCTTCCGATGTTCGGTTCCATTGTTGCTTTTAAATATTTCGAGTTTCATGGAGGATTTATAACTAGTCTAATTAAAAGTAGATGGGTGGGTTTGGAAAACTTTATGTTTATGTTTAAAACACCTTTCGCTTTTGAAATGATTCGCAATACCTTATTGTATAATCTAGCTTTTATTATTTCTTGTACATTAATTTCAATCGCTTTTGCGATTATGCTTAACGAAATTTACAGCCGTAAACTGGCTAAATTATATCAAAGCGCCATGTTCCTTCCCTTCTTCTTTTCTTGGGTGGTTTTCGGTTATTTAGTCTATGCTTTTCTTAGCGCCGATAAAGGTTTTATTAATATGACCATTTTTAAAGCTTTGGGCATTAAGCCGATTGCTTGGTATAACGACACTACCTATTGGCCCTATATTTTAATCCTAGTCAATGCCTGGAGATGGGTGGGGAATAACTGTATTATTTATTTGGCATCCATTATCTCACTTGATCAACAATTATATGAAGCGGCCCGGATTGATGGCGCCAGTCGCTGGCAGCAAATAATCAATATTACCATCCCTCAAATCACTCCAGTGATTATCGTAATGATCTTACTTTTCGTCGGAAGGATTTTCAATACCGACCTTGGCCTATTCTTTATGATACCTAGAAATTCGATGTTGCTTATGCCAGTTACTCGGACCATGGATGTATATGTTTATAATGCCTTAATGTCCAATGGTGATATTGGAATGTCTTCGGCGGGCGCTTTCTTACAATCCGTAGTTGGATTAATTACAATTATTATAGCTAATCTCGCCGTTAAACGAATTGATCCCGAACAAAGTATGTTCTAAGCTTTTATTTTCATTACAAATTTAACAGCTTTTTTAGGAGGCAAGATTATGAGTAAACCCGAAATTAATAGGCTTAACAATATTTCACCAAAATCAAATAAGATTTTAAATATAATTCTAGCAGTATATACCTCACTGTGTGTTCTACCGTTATTTCTAGTGCTGGCTGTTTCTTTTTCTGATGAAAATAGCCTTTTCATTCATGGATTCAGCTTTATTCCTAAACAATTCAGCACTGCCGCTTATGACTTTATATTTTCTCAGGCCAACCAAGTTCTAGTAGCTTATGGAATATCAATCTTTATAACCTTGGCAGGGACAGCGCTGAGTGTAATGATAATGTCGCTTTACGCCTACCCTATTTCCCGAAAGGATTTTAAATATAAAAATTTCTTCACTTTTTATTTGATTCTAACCATGCTCTATAGCGGCGGTTTAGTAGCCACCTATTTAGTCGGAGTCCGAGTTCTTCAATTCAAAGATAATATACTTGGCTTGATCTTACCGTATGTGATGAATGTTTTTTCAGTAATTATTCTTCGTACTTTTTTTCAAACAAATGTCCCCGATTCATTGATCGAGTCCGCCAAAATCGACGGTGCCGGTGAATTTAGGACTTTTTTTGAAATTGTCTTTCCTTTGGCTATGCCTGGAATCGCTACCGTCGGTTTGCTTGCCATGATTCAGTATTGGAATGATTGGTTTTTAGCATCAATATACATTAATGACTTGAAATTAGCGCCACTACCTTATTTATTATATCAAGTTCAAATTTCAATGAATTTCTTATTGCAAAATTCCAGTAATATTGGCAGCCAGTCAGGTAGTATTCTGGCAAATATGCCCAATGAAACTGCTCGAATGGCGATGGCAGTTATCTGTGTCGGTCCAGTTGCGCTTACCTTTCCGTTCTTCCAGAAATATTTTGTCAAAGGAATGACGGTAGGAGCTATCAAAGGCTAAACCCAGATTTATCTGGTGAAGCAAATAAAAACCATACAAGGAGGAGTTTGAATGAAAAACATCAAGAGACTTTCCATCTTGATGTTGCTAGTAGGAGTTATCTTACTAGGAACAACCGTTTTTGCCGCCGCTCCGTATGAAATCAAATGGTATTTCATCGGTAACGGCCAACAACCAGATGTCAAATTGGTTGAAGACGCAGCCAGCAAGTACATCCAGAAAAAGGGCCTCAATGCAACAGTTAAACTGCAATGCTATTCTTGGGGCGACGAGTTCAACAACAGAATGCAAATGATCATCGCCTCCGGCGAACCGTTTGACATTTGCTTCACTTGCTCTTGGGCAAACCTCTATCGGGTTAACGTAGCTAGAGGCGCTTTCGTTGACATCACCGACCTGTGGAAAAAGCATGCTCCCAAATCAAGAAGGCAACTACACCCCGCTTTCATCAGCGGTTCAGCGATTAATGGCCGTAACTACGCCATTCCTGCTAACAAAGAATTAGCTCACCAATGGGGCGCTATTCTCAACAAAAATCTGGTTGAGAAATACAATTTCGACGTCAGCAAAGTCAAATCCTTAGCCGACCTCGAACCGATGTTAAAAGTCATCAAAGAGAAAGAACCCGGAGTCATTGCTCTCCAAAATATGGGTAATGAAAACTTCTTGACCAGCCTTGATTTTGACAGACTGGCCGATGACCAGATTCCAGTTGCCCTTTATAACGACAGCAAAGATATGAAAGCCTTCAATTTCTTAGAAACCAAAGAGTTTAAGGACTACATTGAATTAGCCCGTAAATTCTATTTAGCCGGCTATACTCCTGCTGACGCAGCAACTCAAACTGCTGATTTCACCGCTGCCCGGAGAGCCCAAAAAGTATTTGCATGGCCTGATTCCTTGAAACCTTTCGTTGAAGAAGAAAGAGAAGCTTCTTGGGGTATTCCTTGTGTAGTTGTTCCGTTTACCAATCCGGTTGTTCACACCCGCGATTGTACCGGCGCAATGCAGGCTATTTCCAAGACCAGCAAAAACCCGGTTATGGCTCTTAAATTCCTAGAACTGTTCAATACCGACAAATATCTTAACAACTTAATCAACTTTGGTGTTGAAGGCAAACACTTTGTTAAAGTATCCAATAACATCATCAACTATGCTCCTGGTGTCACCGCTCAGAACTCCGGTTACAAACCAGGTACTCCGTGGATGTTTGGAAACCAATACATCAACTACTTCTGGGAAGGCGAGAACACCAAGAAATGGGATGAATTCAAGAAATTTAACAATTCCGCTTTGGTTGCCAAGAGTGTTGGTTTCAACTTTGATGGAACCTCTGTTCGTACGGAAGTTGCTGCTTGTCAAACCGTATGGCAACAATATGTCGGACCGCTTGCTTGTGGCGCTGCCGATCCTAGCACTTTACCGGATGTTATTGCTAAATTTGAAGCTGCCGGTATCAATAAAGTTAAAGCCGAAGTTCAAAAACAGCTCGATGCTTGGTTAAAGAGCAAGTAAGATAATTTAATCTTACAAATGTTTTACGCTAACGCTCCTAATACAGGAGCGTTAGCCTTAAGTAAAACATTTAGCTTTTTTTGTATACCTTTAAAATTTACTTTTGAAACTTATTACAAACGATTTTCAAAGGTTGGTGGCGATAATGTCTCAATTGCCGATAAAATTATTAATTGCCGATGACATGCTTCCCATTAGAGAATATTTGAATATGGTTTTAAGCCACGAACCGGATATGAAAATCGTAGCATCCGTTGAAACTGGAGCCTCAGCGGTTAAACAAGCTCTAGCGGTTAAACCTGATGTTGTTTTGATCGATATTGAAATGGAAACACCTCAGGCAGGTATTGAGGCTATTCGAGAGTTATCCCTTAAAGCCCCGGAGATAAAATCCGTAGTATTAACCCATTTCAAAAACCAAGAAACCGTTTTTGCCGCATTTGAAGCAGGCGCGGTTGATTATCTTATTAAAGATTCTTCTGCGTCTGAAACACTGGAAGCTATTAGGGCTGCCGCCCATGACCAAACAATGATTCGGCCCCGAATCGCAAAATTAATCCGGGACGAATTTAAAGCACTACGGTCTGAAAGAAACAACTTGATCGCTACTTTAAATATTATTTATAAGTTAACCCCAACCGAACTAGATTTATTACGTTTATTAGCTGAAGGAAAAACGCCGTCTCAAATCACGGAGATCCGTCATATTGAAGCATCTACTTTTCGCACCCATGTTGGAAATATCCTCAAAAAGTTTAAAGCGTCTTCAGTTCGCGATGTTGTTTCTCAGCTGAAACATCTAGGTATTTTTGAAATTTTTATTACTGAATTGGATTCGGAATTGAATGATAATTGAAAATCCGATTTAGCCCAAAAACTTATTAATGATAAACTTTAGGAGGAGGCTAACTAATTGAAATTCGGCTTTTTTGATGATCTCAATAAAGAGTATGTAATCACGACTCCCCAAACCCCTCTTCCCTGGATTAATTACCTAGGGAGCCAAAACTTTTTTGGTTTAATTTCCAATACTGGCGGAGGTTATTCCTTTTATAAGGACGCAAGATTACGCCGTATTACCAGATACCGATATAATAACGTCCCTTATGATCAAGGCGGTCGCTATTTTTATCTAAAAGACGATTCGACAATCTGGTCCCCCACCTGGAAACCGGTACAAACCGATCTTGACCAGTATGAATGTCGAAATGGTCTTGGTTATACGAAAATAACCGGTACTAAAAACCGATTAAAAGCTGAGGTTCTATACTTTATTCCTTTGGATTATGATTGTGAAATACACCGGGTCAAATTAACGAACCAGACCTCAAGCGTTAAGAAGGTCCAATTATTCTCCTTTATCGAGTTTTGTCTTTGGAATGCTTATGACGATATGACCAACTTCCAACGGAATTTTAACACTGGAGAAGTTGAAGTTGAAGAGAACGCCATTTATCATAAAACCGAATACCGAGAGCGCCGTAATCATTATGCCTTTTACAGCGTCAACCACCCAATAGACGGATATGACACCGATCGGACCTCTTTTATCGGTTTATATAACGGTTTTCATAATCCGGCAGTTGTATTATCGGGTAAAGCCAATAATTCGATTGCCGACGGTTGGTCTCCAATTGCTTCCCATTATCTGAATCTCACTTTAAATCCCGGTGAAACCAAAGAACTGGTTTTCATCTTGGGTTATGTAGAGAACGATCTGGAACAAAAATGGGAACGTCCAGGTATTATCAATAAATCCAAAGCAAAAATGATTCAGCGTAATTTTCAAAATAGCGCTCAAGTTGAAGAAGCTTTGGAAAAATTGCAAAATCATTGGTCAAAACTGCTTTCAATCTATACTATAAACAGTGATGATCCTAAACTTAACCGGATGGTTAATATTTGGAACCCCTATCAATGTATGGTCACATTTAACCTCTCCCGAAGCGCTTCCTATTTTGAGTCGGGAATCGGCCGCGGTATGGGCTTCCGTGATACCAACCAGGATATTTTAGGTTTTGTTAGTTTAATTACGGAACGAGCCCGGGAAAGAATTCTGGATCTAGCCGCTACCCAGTTTCCTGATGGAAGTGCTTATCATCAATATCAACCCTTAACTAAAAAAGGAAATGCCGATATTGGGGGCGGATTTAACGATGACCCGCTTTGGTTATTATACTCGGTTATTGCCTATTTAAAAGAAACCAATGATTACAGTATTTTAGATGAGAAAGTTCCCTTTAATAATGACCCGAGTATCGCTGAAAGCCTGATGGAGCATTTACGCCGTTCCCTTCGGTTTATCCGGGAAAATTTGGGACCCCACGGTTTACCTTTAATTGGTAGGGCCGATTGGAATGATTGTCTTAACCTTAACTGTCATTCTCATACTCCCGACGAATCCTTTCAGACATGCTCCACCACAGATGGTGAAATAGCGGAATCAGTATTCATCGCAGCAATGTTTGCGCATATCGGCCCAGAATATGTTCGTCTTTGTCAAAAACTAAATCTTAATGATGAGGCCAATCAGATCGCAACAGAAGTTAATAAAATGCGCGAAAACGTATTAAAACACGGCTTTGATGGTGAATGGTTCCTACGGGCTTATGATGGTCAAGGTAAAAAAGTAGGAAGCCGGGAAAACGAGGAAGGTCAAATCTTTATTGAACCTCAAGGTTTTTGTGTAATGGCCGGAATTGGTTTAGAGGAAGGTTTAGCTAAAAAGGCATTGGATTCAGTGAAACAACGGTTAGATACCAAACACGGTATTAGGCTGATCAATCCGGCTTATACTAAATACCATTCCGAACTTGGTGAAATCTCTACATATCCGCCTGGATATAAAGAGAATGCCGGTATCTTTTGTCATAATAATCCTTGGATCATGATTGCCGAAACCAAACTAGGCCGCGCTGAAGAAGCTTTTAAATATTACACCAAAATCGCTCCCGCTTATCGGGAAGAGATCAGTGAAATTCATCGCCTAGAACCGTATATCTATGCGCAAATGATTGCGGGTAGTGATGCGGCACGACATGGTGAAGCTAAAAATTCCTGGCTTACCGGGACTGCAGCTTGGAACTATGTAGCGATTACTCAATATATCTTAGGGATTCGGCCTGATTTTGACGGTCTTTTAATTGATCCTTGTCTACCCCAAGAAATTAAAGAAATAAGGATTGTTAGGGAATATCGTGGTAGCAGATATAATATTTCAATCAACAACAAACGGTCCGGGAAATATTTATTAAAAATAAACGGCGCCGAAGTTGAAGGTAAACTAGCTCCGGTTCAGGAAACAAGTTCAACCGTTGAAGTATATTGTGAAACCTGATAACCCGATATTTATTAGTGAATTCCTAAAATGCAAAAGAAGCTTTTGCTGTTCCGTCTATCCAGCCTCGAAAAGGTTGGGTTAGGTATTAAAAAAATATTTAAACTCCATTGGTGGGGCTGGTTAAAACTTCAAAGCTTAACCTAGCCCCAATTTATTTATCGATTAACATTTCGGATTAGTACTTCCACCGTAGTCCCTTCACCTAAAATACTTCGAACATTTATAAAGCCTCGGTGAGCCTTAATTACCCGGTGACAATAGGCTAAACCCATCCCCCAATTATTTTTAGTAGATTTTGTGGTATAAAACGGTCGGAATATTTTTCGCATTTCCTTTTTGGAAATACCGGCCCCATTATCAATAATACGAATGAAACCCCATTCAAACTCTTGTCCAATTTCAACTTGAAGCGTCGGTGTAAAGTTCTCTTTCTTAATTTTAGCTAAAGCATCCAAAGCGTTTTGAAGCAAATTTTCCAAAACCGTGATCAAATATTCGCTATCACCCCAAATTAGAACATCATTATTGTTATTATAAAGCTTAACTGATTTTAAGCGTGGAGTTAATCTCTGGATGGCTTCCTCCCAAAGTTTATTCCAAGAATAACACCCCTGGTTTAAATCAATTCGACCGGCTTGAACATGCAAAATATCCAATTGAGCCAAAGCTTCTTCGGAAACACTAGAAGCCCATTGGATCTGGGTAATAGCCCTGCTAGCCGCTTCATCCTTCGTTTCTCGTAAAGATGTTTCAGCCATTTCCAAAGCCATTTTTACAGCTAAAAAACGATTTTTATATGAATGAAGCGTGATCCTAACCGCTTGGTTGGCAAGTTTAATTTGTTGATCCAAACCATGGGTCACCGGTTGCCATGAACCTAAAAAACCATAACGTACAATGGCTACTAATACTAAAACTAAAACAACAACTGAAGCAAAGGGTAAGGCCTTTAAGAAAGTAGTTTCAAATTCGGGGTAATTGGAAATCGGTAATAAAGTTGTGGCCATTGAGTGAATATTTAATACATTTCCCCGCCCCATACAAAAAAGGGCAACAAAAAAACCGGAGAGTACTAGATTACTGGTACCGATGCATAAAGCTTGTACCCGCTTTTGAATTAACTTTGCCTTATAAAACAAGCCTAACATTAAACAGGAAACATAAATTATAATACTGATCACTAAAAAAAATGCAATCCGATCCAATAGATGGAGATTATTTTCCCATTGGACCCTAACACCTGCGGTAGTTAATAAGAAAGTGCCTTTTTTAAACAAAACAAAAAGATGTTCCGGATCATAATACCAAAGCAAAAAAATTATTATTAAACCGGTAACGCCAATCGCGAACCAATCGAATCGATTGATCTTTTTTCTGGAATATGAAAGTCCCAAACCCACCTGGGCTACAAGAAACAGAACCAGACTCCAAAGCCTAAAACGCATAAAATCAAACAACGACAAGTGGGCTAATATTCGCCAAGCCCAAGTAGGCTGGTTTAAAGGCAATCTCAAAAAAATACCATCCAATTGGTAATTGCCAAAACGGGATATTAATCCAATGAGACCCAAAAAGCAACAACCAAAAGCAAATAAGCTTAATCCCAACCAGACAGCTTGTCGCCCTCTGGGTATTCTGGCAATGATTAAAACGGCAAACACCAGAAATAGAATGGCTATTAAGGTCAAATTCGCCTCCAAAAAATTTTTTTAGTTAGTGAAAACTGTATTTAAAGATTCACCTAATCTAGACAGTTTCTTGCTTACTATTTTTAACCTACATCCGGTAGGTAGTCGTCCACGTCAACATCCTGTTGACCCAAGCTAACTATAAAATAATTAGACGTGATCAGCAAGGGTCAATAGGTTTTTTTCTAAAGGGTTTTATTAAATGACTACTATAAAACGAGATTCTAGCTTCAATTCTTTACCGGAATGCTACTTGTAAACTTAAAACCACAGGATACTTTGTTTTTACCGGATTGTTTGGCATAATATAAGGATTGATCGGCAAATTCCAATAGGCTGTTTCGATCCCGTGCATGTTCAGGCAAAGTTCCAACTCCTATTGAAAGTGTAATTGGAGATTTTAAAATCCCCAAAGGCATACTAGCTACAGAAACCCGGATTCGCTCTGCAATTTGCATAGCTGTCTCCCGGTTGGAGTTTTTGAGGATAACGACAAATTCTTCTCCACCATACCGGGCCACTATGTCACCTTCCCGAACCGTATCGCTGACCACACCGGCGACTATTTTGAGAAGTTGATCCCCAGCCGGATGGCCAAAGGTATCATTATATTTTTTAAAGTTATCAACATCCATCATAATTAATGATAAACAAGCCCCTTCTTCTTTGGCCCAATCCACCAACTCTTCTATTTTCTCATTGAAGTAACGCCGATTATACAACCCAGTTAAACCGTCCGTATCGGCTTGTTGTTTAACCTCATTCAAACTAGCAACATTTTGCAACGCCACGCCGGCCTGTCCGGCAATATTACTTAAGATCTGAACCTCGCTTTCAGGTAAAATTAGCTTTTGGTCGCTACTAATTAACAAAGCACCGGCCACTTCGGAAGCTACTATAATTGGAAAAACAAATAAAGCACATATCGGGATACTATCGAAGATCCGAATCAATTCATTATGTTTATTAATATCGGCGCATAGTAATGGGTCCCGAAAAACTAAAATCGGGGCTAAAGTAAGATCATGCCTTTGTAAAGGATGTGATTCATAAGCCAAAAGCCACTCTTCTTGCCAGGATGAATCCCAGATTTTTAATTGCCCGTTTTCATCAAATAAAGTTACGGCCACTAATAACTCTGGGTTGATTTGTTGAGCGGCTTTAATAATCCGGTTGAAAATCTCATCCAAATCAGAACTGCCACTCACTTCTTGTGAAAAACTACTTAATTTTTGCAGACGAGTGTTTAATTGCGCTAGTTTTTCCGATACTTCTTCAGTAATTGGATAAGTCCGCTTGATTAAAAAACCACCCATAATTCCTGCTAAATATAAGTAAGTTGCTTTAACAAGCACTGCAGCTAAGTCAAAGGTTCCGGTTAAGTAAGAAGCGCCGGCTAAAATTAAAGACATTAATGTGGCCCAAACTAAGATTCCCAGTAAACGACAACGGACTCCAGCTGCAAAGATCGGTAAGAACAGAAAAAAAGTCAGTTCACTCTTTAAACCGCCGGTTCTGGTAAGCATATAGCCTATTATTAACAGATCAATGGCAAACAGCGGAAATCTAAAAATTTTTAACCCTAAACGCCTAAGCATCGGTACTAAATACCAAAAAAGACACCAAGTAAGATAAGAAAATGCTAATAAATAATCATACCGGTCTCCACCGGTTCCAATCGCCACGATCAGCGTAACAGCTATCACCAACGCTAATTGGTGACGAATCTCCACCAAGGAAATCTTAAAGGCTTGATTCCTTTGGCGTTTAATGTTTAAAGTTTCTTCCACGAAATCCTCCGCAAAATAATAATACTAATACTTATATCGTGTTAATCTCCTAAAAAAAATAGCCCCCCGTTATAGGCGGCCTCTATCAATATTCAAGCGTTCTAGCGGCATTTTTTCAAGAGATAAGGCCGAAACTTCGACATTGAGGTATAATTCGCCAATACCAATAATTCCTCTCCAGGTTGAATCCTACCGGTCAATTCTTTAAAAGCACGGCGGGGAGAATAGTCTACATTTAACGTAAAAGGAGGAGGATTACTATATTTTACCCGAAGGGCCATATCACCGGCTCTTGTGCCGCTGGTCACCGTTTCTTTGATTCCAGGAATTTTCCAAAGATTTTCTAGATATACATCCCAAATCCAGGAGATGTCCTTTCCGTCGGCACCTAAATCGTTTATCAGAAACAAAAGACGTTTGTTACCGGGTGATTGATTGAGCAAATGTATAATATGATTGAATCCTACCGGTTTTTTAACCAAAAACAAAAACACTGAAATACCCCGGTAATTAAAGCACTCACTCCGGCCGTAACTTGGTGTTACTTTATTTAACAAATTAACCATTTGAAAAAGGTCGTTTCCGACCAGTAACCCAGTTGCTAAAGCCGCTAAAGTATTTAAGATATTAAACATCCCGGGAAGTCTGATCTCAACATTATCCAAACTAATACCGGATGTCCCCAATCGAAAACGGCTGCCATTTAAGTAATCAGTTTTTATAGAATCAGCCCAAAGGTTTAATTCAAAACTCTCCATTGCTGTTCCATCTTCAACACTGGTATCTTTCTCAATTAAAATACCGGTATCACTGGAAACAAACCCACCTTTAATACCAAAAAAGAATCGATTTTCGGGTTTAAGAACCGAACCGATTCTGGCGACATTAGGATCGTTACCGTTAAGCACAACTTGACATTGATATTCAAGACCTTGGACTAAGTCTATAATCCGGTTCACATTGGTGTCGATCTCGCCATACCGGTCCAATTGATCGTTGGAAAAATTGGTAATTACCAGTATTCGAGGGTGAAATCTATTTAGATACTTAATCAATACAGCTTCGTCAATTTCAAAAATCCCATAATCGGCAGCATATTCCCGCTTAATCCGTACCGGATCCAAAAGTATGGACGTGACAATTCCGGACAAAAGATTTGCTCCTCGGGCGTTGGTAGTAACCTTAAACCCAAAACCTTGAATCAATTCCACCAATATTTTTGTAGTTGTCGTTTTCCCATTGGTACCGGTTATTAAGATCAAACCTTTTTGATAACGAGGCACTAAGATTGTAAGCAAATCCGGAAACAGCCACAAAGCAACTTTGCCGGGCATGTTGCTTCCCTCTCCCATCTTTAAAGCCCGCGATAGATAATATGTAAAACGTACTACTAATGTCGCTATCCATAAGACCAATTTACTCCGTTTCATCATTGGACTCTTCCTTTAAACAAATTATTCCCTTTGATCCGTTTGAGCATCCGGCGTCGGGTCTCATTTTCCAATAAATCATCTAAAGGGGCTAAGTCATATTTACCATAGCGACGCTCTAAAGCCAATTCAAGAAAATAATCTGCTAATGCCGGGTTTTTAGGCAACAGCGGACCATGTAAATAGGTTCCGAAACAATTAAGATAACGAGCCCCTTCCGTATTGTCATCCCCATTATTCCCGAACCCTCTGATTACTCTTCCCAAAGGATGACATCCCGGGCCTAGATAGGTTCGGCCGGAATGGTTTTCAAAGCCAATTAATTCCTGGGTTACGCCACTCTTCAACTCGGAACGGATTATAATATCACCAATAGCTCGTTTTTTGCTTTCTTCAGTCCGGGCGTCAAATATTGCAATACCTTTTAAAACCGATCCCTCCAATGGCCGGTAGTATTCGCCGAACAGCTCAAAGCCGCTGCAAACTGTAAGAGTTACCAGCCCATCTGCTATTGCAGCGCGTAAATTATTGATTTTCGTCGCAAATATATCCTGGCGAATCTTTTGTTGTTCTTTCCCATGACCACCGCCGAAAAACGCCAGATCAAAACCGGTCATATTGGTTTGATCGCCAATACCAACTTCCTGAATTAATAACTCGATTCCACGCCGACGGCAACGTAAAGCGAGGGTCTGAACATTGCCTCGGTTCCCATATAGGTTCATAAGTGACGGATAAAAATAAGCCAGTCTTAGTTGCATATAATATCTTCATCTCCCTACAAAAACCTAAATCACAAGTTCAAACCATTAATTACCCTTATATATTTCGCTGAAAACCGGTAAAATCCTCTTCTATTCATTTTCTGAAACATTTGCTATATAAAAAGGCCGAATATGATATTCGGCCTAAAATCTAAACTAACAACACCTTTTTTTCCGATGATGTTTTTTCTTTTTACGGTCACGATAGGGACATTCTTCCCAAGGGATTTGAATATAAAATGGCATTGGGGCCATTGGCATCCTTTCTCTTTCCATTGGTGGACACGGCATCGGCGGACTAATAGGTAGCGGAACCGAAGGTGTCGGACAAGGTATTGGCATGATTGGTCGGGCTGGAGTCGGCATTGGTTGAGGTAATGGCATCGGTTCTTCAACAAAGGGAGCTACGATTTGGGGGCTTGGAATACATATTTCCTGCCCCGGGTAAATCAGATTTGGGTTTGTAATTTGAGGATTGGCTCTAATTAAGTTTTCCAAACTTATTCCGTTCCTGCTAGCGATTTCATACATAGTATCGCCTCGGACCACTTGATATGTTTTACCATTGGGGCAGGTTACGCCTTGACCACCAGTTGGAATACAAACGACCTGTCCGGGAAAGATAGTATTGACATCGGTAATTTGAGGGTTAGCGTCAATCAAACTCTGCAAACTAATATTATAGCGTCTGGCAATGAAAAATAAGGTATCACCGGCTTTAACCGTATATAATTGACCATTGGGACAAGGAATTGTTGTTGGTGAGAATTGTATTCCTAGCCCTTGGAATTCTCGATTTTTTTCAGACATCCTGGTACCTCCTATGGCTATTGTTACTATGTAACATATTCCGGAAGACTCCCATTAGCAACCAGGATTTTAGCATAAAAAAAAGCCCTTATCGGGCCCTAATAAGCGGACTTTGACCATTCATAGTAGATTTTATGGGAGACAACTAATTACCGGGCGAGCCAACCGCCATCAACGGCTAAGGTATGACCATTAATGTAATTGGAAGCCGGAACAGCCAAAAAAACAACAGCTCCCTCAATATCTTCAATTTGGCCCCAACGACCCGCTGGAATTTTGTTGATAATATCGGAGTTTTTTTCTTCATTTTCTTGAAGGGCGATTGTATGATTGGATGCAATGTAACCGGGAGCAACGGCATTAACATTAATATTATATTTGGCCCATTCATTAGCCAACATTTTAGTTAGACCCACTATCCCATTTTTTCCGGCAATATTGGAACTAACTCGAATATCACCGTGAAAGGAAAGAATTGAGGCTATATTTACAATTTTACCACCTTTATTTTGTTTGATAAATTGCTTAGCTAAGGCTTGCGAGAAAAAGAAAGTTGTTTTCATATTTAGGTTCATTAATTCATCCCAATCTTTTTCAGTAAAGTCAAGAACATCAGCCTTATGAAGAATTCCAGCGTTATTAACCAAAATATCGATCTCTCCGAAAGTACGCACCGCATGGTTTAATATTCCCTGGATCGGCTCAATATTTAACAAATTGGCGGCAACACCCAGGAACTTTCTACCGGTAGACTCAACTTGTCTTTGAGTTTCGGGCATTTCCACATAATCAACGCCTATAATATCCGCCCCGGCTTCAGCTAAACCTCGGCAGATTCCTTGACCAAGAACTGAACTAGCCCCGGTGACCATTGCCACTTTACCGTTTAAT
Organism: Bacillota bacterium; assembly: GCA_012728785.1. GTDB lineage: Bacteria > Bacillota > UBA4882 > UBA8346 > UBA8346 > JAAYHS01. The sequence goes on from JAAYEK010000082.1 coordinate 16,019, forward strand.
CTGAACTGGTCAAGTATCATGCTTTGATTCATCCTCCCAAATGGTAAATTAAACCTATTCGTTCCTTAAATTTAATATGATTCTCCACTATCTTAAAAAATCCTTTTTTATATTGTTAATTTGGACTTTCTTCATCCCTAACAATCTATTTTAGATTATACCTCAATCATAGAGTAAAATCAGGGCCAAAAATAATAAAGGCTGTTCACCAGTGTTTTCTACGGCATGACCATTACCTCCGCCAGTCAATACGGCATCACCGGCTTTAACTTCCTTAACGATCCCCTGATCGTCAACTCTGCCTTTACCGCTGATAAAATAAAAGATCTCTTCTTCTTGATCGTGTTTATGAAAACCGATGGACCCTCCTACAGGAAGAGTGATTTCCGCCAGCATCCTGGCTTTACCTTTTAGTTCATCAGCTTTAAAAATGTGCTTAATTCGAACTGTACCACTACCACCACGCATTTTTTCGCGTAATTCAAGTTCCATTTCATTAGTTTCACGAATCATCGCAAACCCTCCTTAACAACCCCTGCTTTCAGTAAAAACTCCCACCTATTCGCTAGGCAGGAGTTAAATCTTTAATAGATTATACTAATTTTTCTTAAATCATTAGCGTTTCTTCACATTTGACTTAAACTGGTTCCAAAAACCCTTTTTCTTCTTATCATCATCAGCTTCGGATGTATTAGCAGTTTCCATTAAGTTTAAAATTTGATCCACAGTAAGAACCTTATAAGTCTCAGGATCTTGAGGGGTAGCACCATTCGTCGCTAACGGAACCGGAGTCGGATTCTCTGGTGCAGTTTGTTTCTTTCCGACATTTTCCATAGCCGACTTCACATCAACAAAACCCTCCGGAACCCCGGCTTCCTTTTTGCCTCCAAAACTTCTTCGTCGTGATGCGGGTAGGGGATTAGGATTATCCCATTCAATCAAATCATCGCTAAAGTTAGTTGAAACCCGTTTATTAAGCCGGTTAACAATCTCCGGGCTCAACTCCTGTAATTTGCTTCGCATTTGTTGCAAACGATTAACTGGTATGTCGAGCCCAGCCAATAACAGATGCAGAACTATTTTACGTTGCAAAGATTTATCAATATATAAGCCGCGGAAAAGGGTCGGCGCATTAGTTAATGTTTGACATTCCTGATAAACCAGTTCAATAGATTCCGCATTCACTCGATAGCTTTCCGGACAAACCAATAAAGCCGCTACCCTGATGGCTTCTCCTTGAAAACTATTCTCTCTTAGTATCCGGACAATCTCTTGTCTGCAAGCGGTCGCTAATTTAGTAGGATCATTACTGTCGGTGACTTCAACCTCAATTCGAAGCGGCACAAAGCACCCTTGAGTATTTAATAAACGAAAAAAGTCTTCCCGGTCAAAAACGAACATATTTGAAGGACGATTGGGGATCTGATTGATCTCATCTAAGGAATTAACAATTGACTCATTGGCCATGGGCCAAAAACCCATCACCGGTTTATTCCCGTACTTTATTCGTAATAATTCATTATCAATTAGATACAATGGTGTTGGAGCCACATCGCTTAAAATATCAAGTCCCTTTAAGGCGTTCTTATGCTCTTCCAAAGACTCGCTGGTCAAAGGAATGGTAGTAATACAACCGGTGGTTAAGCCTACCTGACGGGCGATTTCAATCGTGTCCGAAACCACTCCGGTTCCGGTGCCTCCCCCGAGACATGCCGAGATAAATACAAAATCAACATCGTGGTAAAAATAATCTTCTAAAGCCGCTTTTACTTTAGAAGCGTCGCTGCGAATGGCTTCTTCGCCTACACGGGGATCTTTACCAGCCCCCAAACGTGATCCAATGCAAATCCGGTGTTCATTAGGGATCATGGTTAAGGCGGCCAAATCAACGGGAGAAGTATTGATAGCCATTGCTTTATAGCCACGCTGAGCGAAGAGATCGGCAATTTTCCCACCGCCTTGCCCGCAACCAACAAAACCGAATTTAATCCCTTTATCCCTCATTTTGGTAGGTTACCCCCATTTTTATAAGTAAATAATTATTAATTGCAACAAACCAAATACTAAATAAAAATAACAAAACCTAATATGTTAAGTTAGACTAAACTCGAAAAAATCCTCTTTTTAAGTTTTACCAAGCTATCAGTTTACCTTGATTCATATTTTAAAGTAGAAACAGCTTTATAGCAACCTTTTTCGAAAAAACGCTTCGATTCAATTAATTACCAAAAGCCTCTTAAAGGGACTTCCCTTTAAGAGGGCTTAGGATAGTTTAGACAAATTAAAGGAATTAAAGAAACCACTACCGCCCAAGATACTTAGCCTACTCTTGTAGCCGTTTCTCCAAGGCATCAAGCTGAGCACTGAGTTCTTTCGGTAGCTTCGTGCCAAACTTGGAATAATGTTCGCGAATGGAAGCTACTTCCCGGAGCCAATCTTCCCGGTTAACCTTTAGTAACTCGGCCATGTCGGCTTCACTAACATCAAGTCCGTCTCGATCAATAGCGTCAATAGTCGGCATATAACCAATGGCTGTTTTCTCAGCTTTACCTTCGCCGGAAACCTGTTCAAAGATCCATTTAAGGACCCGGCTATTTTCCCCGTATCCCGGCCATAACCATTTACCGTCTTTAGTCTTTCTAAACCAGTTAACATAAAAAATCTTTGGCAGCTTAGCAGCATCAGTTTTTGAGCCGATATTCAACCAATGTTGGAAGTAATCACCCATATGATAACCACAGAAAGGCAACATCGCAAAAGGATCACGTCGTACCTGCCCAATATTGGCGGAAATTGCTGCAGCGGTAATCTCCGACCCAACAATTGAACCTAAAAATACGCCATGGGCCCAATCAAAGCTCTGATGGACCAGGGGAATAGTGCCGGGACGACGGCCGCCAAATAGTATTGCATCAATCGGCACCCCTTTTGGATCTTCCCATTCCGGAGCAATAACCGGACATTGATTGGCGGGAGCGGTAAACCGGGCGTTCGGATGAGCGGCCTGTTCTTCAGAACCAGGGGCCCAATCATTTCCTTTCCAGTCGATTAAATGTTCCGGAGCGTCATAGCCGATCCCTTCCCACCATATATCCCCATCATCGGTAAGAGCTGTATTAGTGAAAATAGTATTTTTCTCCACTGAATGCATGGCATTGGGATTGGAACCCATGGAAGTTCCAGGAGCTACTCCGAAAAATCCGGCTTCTGGATTGATTGCATATAAACGTCCGTCGGAACCAAATTTCATCCAGGCAATGTCATCACCGATAGTCTCCACTTTCCAGCCGGGAATGGTTGGGATCATCATCGCCAGATTAGTCTTCCCACAAGCGCTAGGAAAGGCTGCGGCGACATATCTCTTTTCGCCTTTGGGATTAGTAATGCCTAAAATCAACATGTGTTCAGCCAGCCAGCCTTCTTCCCGGGCTATTGATGAAGCGATCCGTAATGCCAAACACTTTTTGCCTAATAAAGCATTGCCGCCATAACCGGATCCGTATGACCAAATAGTCCTTTCTTCCGGAAAATGACTGATATATTTTTGTTCCATTGGAGCGCACGGCCATGCCACATCTTTTTCTCCTTCCTCAAGGGGTGCGCCTATTGAATGCAAGCATGGAATGAATTCACCATTATCGCCCAATACGTCCATCACTTTAGTTCCAACCCGGGTCATAATTCTCATATTAACGACCACATAGGGACTATCGGTTATTTCGACCCCGATTTTGGAGATCGGAGATCCGATTGGACCCATTGAAAAAGGAATCACATACATGACGCGGCCTTTCATGCAGCCTTGGTAAAGATTGGTCATCTTCTGTTTAAGCTCGGAAGGGTCCCTCCAATTAT
>JAAYEK010000083.1 GCA_012728785.1 Bacillota bacterium
TAGCTAATTACATTTCAGAGTTATATTCAAATAAAAGAGCTTAAAAGTCTTCAAAAAAAATATTATACGAGGTGGAACGATTATGAAGCATTCTAAACATATAACGTTATTCATAGCTATGGTTGGATTTTTTTTAATAACGAGCCAAATTGATGCAACTTATAGCAACAGCCTTGATAATGCGCAATATCCGATCATCTGCGAGAGCGAACTTGGACCTTTGCCTAAAAACCTTTCTTTTAGAGAAGAAGTTGATGTCAATTCGGACGGAAGGATTGATATAATTGCCGATAATTCTTGGGGAGTTAGGGCACTTTATATTAATTGTGGTAATGATCAATACTATTGTGCAATTCTATGCAAGAAAGTACTAAGTATGAACTCAGATAAAAAAAATGGCTGGCATTCAATTTATATAATACATGATAATATAATTATCGATGGACAACTCTATAAATATACACATCTACTTTTGGAACATGAAAAAGACGGAAAAGAATTTAATTTTGATATATTAATTGAACATGATGGAATTAGCTATAATATCCCTTTTCCTTATTGCAAGTCTCTTGGAATCTATGCCCCACGCTACCGCTTTGACCCCGGTGTACAGATAGCAGAGAAAAACACAATCCAAAAAGTGAAAGTACTAGATTATGAATATAAGAAAAATAGTTATTGTCATATCATAACAGAAAATCAATTTTCCTATGGAATACTAGGTGTTGATTTTACGGATATTAATCGTGACGGTATCTTGGATGCTATCTTGTATTATAAGGATCCACATGGCACCGGTCAAGTTTTATTTGGTGGGTTGTTACTTAATGACGGAAGCAATAATTTTATCTTTGTAACTGAAATGATTCTTGGTTCTTTTACAAAAGATTATCCCTTAAAAAGTCAAGATATCATTATTAATGGTAAACGCTTTACAGCTATAGTGTACAAACTTCCGATCGATATAAGATATGATAAATTTGATAAGCGGGACCAATACGACCTCTATATTTATCAACCGGAACTAAAAGAATTTATTCATCTCCCCGCCTTACCAGGTAAAGATAGATCAACTTTTGTGCCTCTAGACCAGAAAAAGTTCGAAGATATTGTTAATCCCCCATTATTACGAAAAGATCCCTCAAGAATATCTAAAACAGATGAAGTAGCTATTTTGAAGCTTGTTGAAGATTACGAAAATACCTTAATAAAAGCAATCAACAATAATGATTTTCCTCTAGTCGAAAAATATCTCACCCCCGGAAGCAATCTCTATAAAGCTCAGAAAGACTTAGTAGCTAACCTGTCCAAAAAAGGAATTCAGGAGAAATTGATCGATTACAAAGTCGAAAAAATAGAAACCTCCGATCAAGCTAATGTCTATAAAGTATACGTCTTTGAAAAAATCGGCATTAAGCGGCCGGGGAAACCTGAGTTTACAGCTTCGGAGTTTCGCTGGGTATATACGGTGGTCTTGGATAATGGGAAATATACTTTGAGTGAGATTAGCAAGTGGGATGGGGGATAAGGGTGTTTCTGCATCTTTAAACCTCAGAAAGTCGATATCAATTTGAACATTTCTATTATGAAACAACAAAGCTTGGTGAATTCGGCGCAGTTGTAAAAAGATATTTGAAATACTTTGTATTGATATTGGTTGGGCCTTTTCCCAGGGAAGACCTAGTGGTCTATATAAGTTGACGCTTAACGGTAAACAGTATACGGGTAGGATCAGTAATGGAAAGATCGAAATTGAAAAGAACCTTGACAGCGTTACCGGTTCGGGTGAATTAGTCATTATGCTAAAGGATAGAAGTGGTAATGCTACCGGTCCCAGCTACCGTTCGGAAGTTGAGCTGGATTTGCCCACAGTTGAAACTCCTACCGGACTCGCCCGGCGACTAACCAATCTCGGCTTTTACGCTGGGACGGAAGGAACCTTTGACGGCCGGATGCAATGGGCGGTTCGCGCTTTTAAACGAGTGTATATGAACGGTTTTAAACGTAATAAAACCGAATGGGAGAACAATAACATCACTCAATCTTTTTTATCGGCGGTCCAAAGAGTTTATGGCGCTCATACCGGAGACGCTATCCCCGGCGATGGATTGTCCTTTTCGGAAGTGAACCGTAAATCCGGGTACTGCGGCATGTTTGGGTCACGAACCTATCGTCGGGGCAGTTTTGAAAAGCAGGGGGCTCCGGATGACAACGATCCGCAACCCGGCCAAGCCGGTGTCTGGGAAGGAAACAGCGCGGCTACAGTGAAGGATGAACCGATCGCCGGAAACTTCAAGATTTATTTACGAGCATTTGACCCTAGTAAAAATGAGGGAGTGATCCGAAATCGAGTCAACTTGCCACAGCCGATCCATATGGCCCAGTTTGTCTTGTTTGAATTGGGGTATTGGTTGGTCTGTGGCGAGAAGGATAATTGGATTCCGAATAATACTTTGACTCAGGATAGTTTTAAGCCTGACGGCTGGTTTGGGCGCTATACCCAGTGGGCGGTGAGGGAATTTCAATGTTATGCGAAATTCGATTATGCGGCCAAAGAGGATATCGCGAGCAATGAAGCGGAGTATTTGTCCAGGTTGCGTAGGGGGACCCCAGACCATCCACCTCGGCTTACAGGTGACGCCCGTTATCCGGATAATGGAAAGATTGACAATACGTTAAATGAAGAGACCCGAAAGGCATTACAAGCCTGGGCGGACGAAGCGCTGCGTTATCCGGTAATGGTAATTATGAGTAAAATAATGGATAAGGCTATAGGTTTAACTATTTGAAAGCCACCTTATTCAGCTTGAATAATGGACCGGTAAAGCAGCATTAGAATCAACCGGAAACACGCGCCTACTTGATGATGTTTTAAAATATTTTAGGGAGTTGATACATTAGTGAAAATCAATAAAAAAATTATTGTCATAGCTGTAATGATATTACTCCCTTGGTTATGGCATACGGTGAGAATGATGAGTGTGAAGTATTGGATGGAAGACTA
>JAAYEK010000084.1 GCA_012728785.1 Bacillota bacterium
CCCTAGCATAAGAAACAGATTTAGAAAGATTAGATGGAACAAATAACAAAGTACCAGGTAAATATGTTATGCCAGTTATAATATCCAACCACGGCGCGTTATTTACACAACCGCCCAAATCATAAAACCAAGAAGGAATAAAACGTAACCCATCAAAAGTACGATTAATCTTTACCTGTACCTCCTGAATAGCCGGAGCCTCATTATCTAAAACAGGAGAACCATCAGAACGCCAATAATACCCCCAAGAAGGTAATTGACGCATCTTAAAACTAGGCTGAACCTGCTCCTGAATAGTAGGCGCGCCAGGACGAGCAAAACCCTTATAATCTACCGCCAATTTCGCCAAAGGATATGGCTGAAATGTGTCTACCTGTAAATTCGTCTGTCCACCAGCAGCACCAAACAAAGAAACCTGAACATTCTGAGCTTCCGCTGGCAAATACCTGCGAAAATACGTAACAGGAGCATTATACACCGCACGTAAAAGAGCATACTGGCCGTCTACACGCAACTCCCACGGACAAGTATATTCAACATGAGCAGTAAATTCAGTCGGTGAGTATGTTTCCGAACGAGAACCATTTACCTCATGAATATAATCAGGTAATAATGAATGAAAAATATAATCAGCCATAAAACAACTCCATTATGACCAACCAGCAACAGTAGGAGGTGTAGCAGCCCTCGCAATATTATTATACTGATTGATTATAGCTTGATGCTGAAAATTAGTCAGACCCCTAGCAATCGCCGGAAGTTGAATGGATAAGAGAGACATTAAAGAAGCGTGCTGTAAAGCCTGTGCCCGATCCATCTGAATAACCGCGTCAGCTGCCGGATCTTCAATGTGACCAAACGCAGCCGCCGCTATACGCTCCCAAGTCCCAACCAAATCAGACGTAGCCCCAGTACCCTCCGAAACCAAAGAACGAATACCACCAACATCACCAACAGCCTCGCGGACAGTATCAGAAAACCGCTTAGATTCTTCAAGAGCAGTCCTCTCGTGCTGTTGTCTGGCCTCTAACATTGCCTTCTCAGTTTCAGTAAAATTACCCCTACGCTGTAACTCCTCCATTTCCCTACGATGACGAACATCTAAAACCGTAGACTGCATATTAAATTGACTCTCGGCATTATATTTAGCTAACGCCTTCAATCTATCAGTACCAGTTCTAGCCTGCATCATATCAACCGCGAAATCAGTTTGAACGCCAGTCTGCTTCTGAATATATTCCGACTCCCTCTTAACTAAATCAGCAGAAAGTTGATCCCACCGCTTCTTATTATCAAAATGTGTGTCCATAATTGCCTTGCGAATAGATTTACCAGTTTCAAGATTGGCATATCTAGCCTCCTGCGCATCCTCACGCAAAGCACGACCCAAATCCATATCAATCTTACCCTGTGATTGAATTGTCTCGATTGTCTTGGTAGCATTATGTTGTAACCACGCCAAATCATTATCTCGTTTCGATTCTAAATTTTTAATCTCTTCCAACGAATTTATATACGTTTGGAAAGCCTCAGACTTTTCACCCTTTTCACCCCACGTTGCCGCAATTAATTCTTTCATATACGCTTGCATAATATTTGCATTTGCTTTTTCCAATTCAGTTTGCGCAATAATAGCAGCCGTTTCAGATTCACCCAACGTTGACAACACACCCAAGGTCTCATCAAACTCATGTGCCTCACCAAGTAACCGCTCTCTCTTATCATCAAACTCCTTATCAATGGCGGCAGTTTTATCCTCTGGTGCCGGAACCTCATCTGGTCTTACAGGAAACTCATATCCTTTATCCGGCAAATACTTATTCAAAATCTCATTAATTTTATTCACAAATTCTAATCGTTTCGCATCACTAGTTGCCTCACCATATTGAACAGCAAACCTAAGCAAATCATTACGTTCTGTCACACCAAGCTGTTTCACCAACCTATCAAATTCCATTCTTATCGCATCACTCTTAATATATAATAACTCATCCTCCGGTGCTACATAAACACTACCGCTTTTACCAATATTATAAAACACACGCTCCCAAAACGACATATCATTAATGGAAGAACTTTCAATGTCAGTAGAACCATCTAGTCCTGTGAGCAACTCTACAAGAGAACTGGCATATTTTCGTAAATTAAAAGCTTCCAATTCACCCTCGTACTTTACCTTTTTAGCCTCATATTCTTCCCGCTTTTTAGCATCTTCCAAATACTTACTACCTGCTTCTTCCTTCCTTCTCTTTCTTTCTTCTTCAAGTTCTGCCACTTTACGAGCGCGAGTACTCTCCATTTGTGCTGAATGTTCCCTAGCACGTGTAAGAGTAACAATCCTTTCAAACTGCTCAACCAACGCCAATTGACTAGTAGTGGCAGTTTCTCTACTATTTTCAACAGCATTAATAGCTGTCTTTAATTGATCAACCGTAACACCCGCCATATTTTCAACAATAGACGCAGTATCATCCCTATTTAAGATAACCTCTTTCGCAGCCTTTATCACATTATCAACATCTACACCATCACTCTTCATTTTATCAGCAATATACTGAATTTTACTATCAAAAACCTGCCATCGACCAGCAGCAATTTTATTCCTCTCTTCTTGTGTTAAAAAAGCAACAATCTTAGCGATTTCTTCTGGTGTGGCTGAGGCAGATATGTCTTTACCAATAGCACGTAATTCATCGGCAGTAATAGCCATCCCCGCCAACATCTCATCCGTACCAGCACTTTCCATATCTTTATACATACTTTCTAACTTATGCTTATACTCCACCTCCGCCTTAATCTGCTGCATCCTCATCTTAAACTCTGCCTCTAACAACGCCAACTCAAGATGTTGCTTTTCATCCATCCAATATCTTTCCCGTTGTTGTCGCTCTCGAAGCTGTTTATCCTGCTCCGCAAAAGTTAATTTCTGTAATTCAAGTTCGGCCTTCTTCTCCCACTCAACATTAGCCAAAGTATCCCGTTTTCTAGCCGCAGTTATCCTTAAATCATACTCCCTCTCAATACCAATAGAACGCAATTCCTTCCTAGTATCGTAAATATTCCTACCATACGGATCAAGATAAATTTTAAACTGACTAACCGCATGATCCATAAACCGCTTAATCAACTCTCGCTGTAATTTAATATTCCCCATTTGAGCAGAAGCAACCTTAGAAATATGTTCCAACTGTATCTTGTGTCGATCCATATCCTGTTGTCTAGCTAAATCCCAAACCTCCTTACGCCGCTCCAAATCAAACGTAAGTACCTCTTCTTGTTGCTGTACATTCAATTGCCCAAAATTCTTAATCCTATACAACTCTTCTGCCTGTCGTATCTGCAAACCTATTTTCGCATCCTGGTTTCTCAATAATCGCAAATCTAACAACTGCATCCCATGAACAAATTGCGCCAAAGCCTCCATGTCCGACTGAAACTTCGACCAACTAGACGCACGCCAATCACCAAAAGAAGCCCAACGACCAGTAAGCCGCTCTGTAAAATTCTTTTTCAATTCCTCTTCAAGTTTAATATACGCGTCTATAATCTTACGAGTCTTTTCATTAATATTTTGTTCCCGCCTAGCCCTCTCTTGGATTAACTGTGCTTGCACATTATTGCGTAAATCCAATGCATCATAAAACTTTCTAACCTCCTCCACAATTGGTTTAGAAACCTCTTGTAATCTACGCAACTCATTAAAAACAGTCTCATAATCGCCTTCTATTGCCTGTGCGCGACCCATCCGATCAACATAAATCAAATTTTTCGTAGCGGGATTATACAACTGCGACATAATATCAACAATATTTCGATTAATGAACTCCACAAAAGCCATACTATCCCGCATAGTATAAGTACCGCCAGCAAAATTATCATGTAAAACAGCCATATCACGATGTAGTCCACCAAGATGATCCAAAAGACCCTGAATATCCTGCCTAGTTCTAAATGACATCTCTCCTTGAATACTAGTCAACTCCTCTAAAAAACTCGCATTCGATTCTCCAAAAACCTGAAAACGA
>JAAYEK010000007.1 GCA_012728785.1 Bacillota bacterium
AATAAGATTTGGCCAAGTTCCGGTATCCAATTCCATAATAGATCGCCCCGTTTTAAATGGGCTAATTCGTGGGACAGCATCAATTGCAAATCATTTAAACGATATTTTTCCAAAACCTGATCCGGTATTATTATTCTGGGATGCCAAACTCCTACCAACAACGGAGTTCCTAAATTTGCCCGGACCACCATTAAATCTGGAATAGTGATAAAATTGATTCGGTCGCATAATACCTTAAAACAATAAATAATTTCAGGATCATCAATCGGGACCGCTCCGCTAATTAATCGCCGCCGCTCCCGCCATGCTTTTACCAATGATAGCGTCTGCCATCCCACTCCAAAAACCCAACCTGATAATATAAACAAGTAAAACCATTGTCGTGATTCGGAACTGGGGTTTGAAACAACAATATCTTTTAATCTAATCAAATTTTCAAGAGAAGAATTTGGAATGTTTAATTTGAGAGGTTCTACAGTACGAGTTGAAACTGTATTCGAAATCAAAACCGACGTCTGATTTGGAGAAGATAATATGGGTATGTTAACCGGCATCACCCAAATCAGGACGATTAGCAGTTTCAGATAGGCCAAGCGCCATAACCAACACTGGGTGACAGGGTGAATTCTAGGCCATAATTTGATGACCAGCCATACTATTGCTAAGGCCAAGCCACCTTCCCAAGCAGCCTTAACTATCAGAGCCGACCATCCGATCACAGAAGGATTCAAATTTATAATTAGATAGCATCCAAAGCTACATAACAAAAAACATCCAAAATACGCCAACCAACGGCGATATTTCCTTATTGTGGCTTTTCTTAGAACTTCAGTCACTCTTTGGCCCCCTTCCCCGGTCCAACTCCCTGACCAGCTGTTTTAATTCTTCCAGTTCAGCCTCGTTTAAACTTACCTCCTCGGCCAAATAAGCCACTAGGGGAGATAAGGAACCTTTCAACCTTTGTCTCACAAAGTCGCCGATCATATTTTTCAGCAATTCTTCCTTATTTACTTGGGATGAATAATGAAGTAGCCCTTCAATTTCGACTTTGGACAGATAACTCTTTTTATACAAACGGTCCAGCATGGTAAAGATCGTCGTCCGGGCCAACCCCCGATCCACCCCGAACTCATCGGTGATTTGACGCACCGAAATCGGCTGCTGCTTTTCAGCGATAAATGTTAATAGGTCCAGTTCTTGATTGCCTAAGGATGGTTTTTTCATTGGTTTTCTCCTAATGTATATTCTACAGTTGTAGACAGATCAATTATAATTCATTCTACCGTTGTAGACAAGTATAATGTTTATCAATTTCGGAATCTTGGAATAATTCACAAAATATTATATTGAACCTTTTACTGATTTGATAGTACAATCAATACATTTTCATCAACAATCCATCGATACTCCACATTTTGCTTTTTTGGAACCAATTTGTAACTCACTCCCGGTTCCAACTTCTCATATTCAATTTCCGGAACCATCGCCCAAAAACCCCAAAACGTACTTCCCTTAGTATTATAAATGTTTCCTTCATAGACAGAGACTGTCACTTTTGGCTTGCCATCGGCTGAAAGCTCAAATTCAACGCCGGCTTTTCCAATAAAATCACCGATCTGTTCCGAATCCAGATTTGATATGGGGGAAAATTTTATCTTCAACATAAGACTATGTGGTCTTTTAGCCTTAAGTTCCGAAATCCGGGAATCTCCTTCCCAGTATGCTTCATATACTTTAGCTTCTTTAAGCTCTTTTCGTTCAAGTAATTTGGTCCCGATATCAAATGACCGACCAACGTTTTTGGCTTTGAAATATTCCAGTATCTCCGGTAAAAAATCTTCAAATAAAGGATATTTTTCCCGTTGAGGTAGATACTTATTGTTAATTAAGGCGTGGACTTCATCGAGATTATCCCAACCTCGCTTCTTTTCAGTTATCCAAAGATCGTAGGCCACGTCCGGACTCTGAGATTGAGCCGCCAGCGAAATTGTAATTACTCTGGCTAAAAATTCATTTAAAAAACTCTCGTAGTCATTTTTCACAAAACCTTCGGCATTACCGAATGACTGTTCCAGACATGTTTGATATTCTTTTATTAGCTTATTGTTTTTGGCTAAAACCGGCCCTATAAAATGATGGGCTGTTTCATGAATAATGGTGTTTCTAACCCAATTAGCATCAAAAAAGGGATTGATGATATTTATGTAAGTCATAGTTCCATCTGCGTTTTCGACTTGGACGGCAGTTCCACCGTTATTTAGCGGTGATAATAGTATTTGGAACTTATCCTGGGACCTCGCTACTCCAAAAAAAGCCTCCAAGCTGCTTACATAATCAAAGCTATGTTGCGTAACAAATTTGGCCGTCATTTCGTTATATTTTGACAGATTTAAAGCAAAAAATTTTTTTGAATTAGTCCTATCATAAAAATGCTTCAAATCCTTTTGAATATTCAAGTTTGAATAGCCCGGATCACCTTTTGATATTCTATCCGAAGCAAGTACTTGCCGGTAAGTTAAAACTTCAGCGATTAGCCGAACCGGAAATTTCCTTTGGGGAATATTTACGTATTGTTGGGAAAGTTTATCGAATTTACGAGCATATTTGTTATTTTGAAATTGAAGATAATACGATTTGATAGTCTCCGCTATTTCATTATGAGGGGAATAACCCGGATGAATAAAACCACTACCGGTTGCTGTGGCAATAAAAAGGATTTCCAGGTTGAGATTAATTCCAACATAAGTATTTTTACCGGTTTGGTATTGATGAACGGTTCCTATGCCGGGTATCTCATTCGACATTTTAGTGATATTATTATCAGCAAAAGATAGATTAAAT
>JAAYEK010000085.1 GCA_012728785.1 Bacillota bacterium
CACCCCCTTCACTTTTTCCGGTAACGGAATTACTTCAGCTGTTATTGTTTCCTAAACAAAAGAAATTCATCATCATGTTCGGAACTAACATAATGATAGTTATAAACACTAGCACCCTCAATGTTTTCCTGGATCATTAACTCATTAACTGAAATGACTCCGGGTTCCGTTAATTCTCCGGACAATTCAACCTTTACATTATGTGTAACCGATATTTCCCGAAACGCCCGAACATCAATGCTGTGTTGAAATTGTTCGATCAGTAATTGAATATAGCTATTGTCGCCAATTTCACCTGTAATAGTTACAGGTTCTGTCCCTAAAATACCGCATGTCATTGACCCTTTTTGATAAGAACCCCTTTCCCAAGGTTCATACTCAGCATCTACCGTAAATGTGACCGAATGCGGGCATATATCTGAACCCTCCAATTTCCAAGTACCTAAATAGTCATCAGTGGTAGCTTGAAGAAAACCACCACCGCCGTCGTCGTCTTTATCTTTATCCCCTCCGCCGCTTCCGGCGAAAGCCAATGCTGAAACAACCAACAAAGTCATGGCGAACATTAAGATACTTTTTTTGCGGAACATTTTCTAAATGCCTCCTTGTAAATTTTTGTATCTAATAAAACCTATATTTATTTTATCAATCGTCTCTAAACAAATTCTCAACAATTAGTAACGAGAGAATCGATACCTGAGGGTGTTTCGTAATTACCTTTAGTAAGATATTAATGCAATATATGGTGTCCAACCCGGATTATTATATCAATATATTGTATTACAAAACATCTCCTCTCAACAAAAAACCCATAAAAAAAATATTGTTCCTTTACTCCATATCACCAAACTTCCAGATCCTCAGTCCCGATCTTCGATCATATCGCCAACCGTGACTTGTATTGAATATTTGTTTAGAATTTGTTTAGTATCACGGGTCTATAATTAAATTATCCCTTTTTACCCTTAAGGAGGTGCTCTTACTTGCCGATTTAAGGTTTAAGACAGGGACTAATAAATAATTCTTGGAGGAAAAAATGGAACTTCGCAAAATCATCCAACAAAGTTTTGACTTGTATCTGAAGAATTTTGGCATACTCTTGTTGGCTTCCTTAATTGCGGGAGCAATATCCTTTGTTTCTCTCGGTATTTTGGCTGGTCCGATGATCAGCGGTCTTTTAGTCCTTGGGATGAAGATAAACCGTGGTGAAAAAGGGGAATTGATGGAGATTTTTTCCCATTTTCATCTATTTCTCCCCACTTTAATGGTGACCTTATTGCTTTGGGGAACATTATTCGTATTCCATATTATCGGAACCATTCCCTTAATCGGTTGGATTATCAAACTCGCTGTTAGCCCGGTTTTAACTATTGTTTATTTTTTAACCATCGGTTTCATAGCCGATCAGAAAATGCGGCCTCTTGATGCACTCCAACGAAGTGTAGATTGTTTTGCGGCTGAACCGTTAAAGCTTTGGATTTATAGCTTGGTAATAATGTTCTTGGGTAGCATTGGTTCCATTATCTTCATTGTTGGCATCATTCTAACCATGCCTTTGGCAATGTTGGGAATGTCCTTAGTTTATCAACAACTTTCTTTAAAAGAAACTCCTTTATTTAAACTTGATAAACAAATGCTCCAGATCGCCGGTATTTCTCTCGCGGTATTATTAGTAATCGGAGTTGTTTCGATGATATTTGGGATGAGCCGCAATTCTTCCCGTAATCGAGGAGCCGGCCTTGCTTCTAAGATTCTAAGCGGTGCGACCGGCCAGAAAGTCAAGATAGGGATAACCAATGAATAGCTAATAAAAAAATAATACGGGAGGTTTGAAATGAATCGTAAACATGTTTTATGGTTATTAGTAGTAGTGTTCTTTGCCTTTTCGGCTTTACCAGCCTCAGGCGCTGAGAAGCTCTATAAGATCGCCGTTCTTCCTTTTGACGACGGCTCGATTCAAGATCGTTGGTGGGATGATGGTTCTTGGGATGTAGGCAAGGGAATCGCTGACGAATTCGTCACCGAATTCTTGAATACCAAAAAATTCAGACTAATCGAACGGGAACAGATTGATAAAGTTATTTCAGAACAAGACTTCGGCGAAAGCGGCCGGGTCGATGCCAGAACTGCCGCTAAAATCGGTAAGATCTTAGGTGTTGATTTCCTGGTTATGGGCCGAGTCACCGAATTTAGTTTGAAATCGACCGGAGTAAGCGGCTTAAGCTTAAAAAAAGGTATTGGTCTTGGAGTCAAAAGTACCAACGCTATCGTCGCAATCGACGCCCGTCTGGTTGAAGCCACTACCGCTGAGATTATCGCTAGTGTTACCGGTAAAGGCGACAAACGCAGCACCAACCTATCGGTGGCGGTAGAATGGGAAGCCATCGCCTTTGGTAGCGATGAATTTCGCGCGACCAATTTAGGTAAAGCCACCCGTGAAGCGGTAGCTTCCGCAGCCAAAAAGCTGGCTGATAATGCATACGGTAGTGGCCGTGGGCCCTCCCAACCCTCGAAACTAAGCGGTGTGGTCGCTTATGCTTCCGGAAATAAAGTAATCATTAATATCGGTTCTTCCTCCGGCGCCAAACAAGATATGGTCTTTGTGGTCAGGCGGGTACTGGAGGTAGTGAAAGATCCCGAAACTGAAGAGGTCATCGATGAGGTGACCGAAGCAGTAGCTGAAATCAAAGTAACCGAGGTAAAAGATAAATCCGCCACCTGTACCGTTTTGACGAAATTAAACGGTGACCTTACGACTAAAGTTGGGGATAAGGTAGAGCAGAAATAAAGTATCTAAGGTTATTCCACCTCTCACCCCCTATCCCCCTCTCCTTCAAAGGAGAGGGGGATAGGGGGTGAGGCGAAAGCCTTTTATAGCGCGGATTATTGTTGATGTAGATAAAGCTTCTGAGAAGTAATGGCGAAAGAAATGCTCCTAGCTTTAAACTCTTGCATAATCCTCAGGTTTATCTCTTGTTGAATGTCCATATACCGGTTATAATCACTGCTTAACACATAATAAACCACTTCAAAAACCAACGAAAAATCATCAAATTTAAAAAAATGGGCCCGATCAAAAACTGTATTATCAAGTCCTTCAATGATCCCACGAACTATCACGGGTATCTCTTCCAGCAGTTCAATAGGGGTATCGTAAGTGACTTTAAACTGAAATAAGACCCTTCTTTGTTGCATCCGTTTATAATTCCGCACCCGAGAATTGGTCAGGTCGGTATTGGAAAAGACCAATTGTTCTCCACCTAAGCTCCGCAGGCGCGTGGTCTTAATCCCGATATGTTCGACAGTTCCTAAAAACTCACCGACGATAATAAAATCACCGACGGCAAAAGGACGGTCGAAAAAGATGGTGAAATAATTAAAAATATCACCTAAGACCGCTTGGGAGGCCAAAGCTACCGCCACGCCTCCAATGCCAAGACCGGTCATGAGCGCCGAGATTTTAATACCGAAGTTATCCAAGATAATAATGATCGCTAAAGCCCAGGCGAATATCTTTATTGCATTGGAAATAGCCTTGATCGCTTGTTGCTTCGATAAATCTAAATTCCTTTTTTGATTAAAATAATTATCAACGCTGTATTCTAAGATTGATAGAATAAACCTTACTCCAAAAAAGGTTATTAGCAACAAACCTATTACATTAAGACCTTTGCTGAAAATTGGTTTCAGATTTAATCCATACATACTTACATACAAAACTCCGAAATACCCTAGGGGTAATAACTGTTTTTCAACGGTATTTAAGATCAAGTTATTAATTGATTTTTCAGTCTGCTCCGACCCCTTGTTTGAGCGTTGAAAATATAATCTTTTTAAACTCCATATTATTAGACTTCCCAAAACCAAAATAACACCCAATATTAGATAATCCAACACCCTATTATGAAAGAATGTTTGGTGTAAAAAGCCGTTAATCATTGGCAAACACTCCTTTGTATAAAGATACTTAAGTCAGATGTTTAGCTGAATTCCTGCTTCTAAAACAAATTAAATGTTGACTATTCCAAAAACTATAGTATGGTTTTTTTATTGATAAACGTCAATAACTAATCATATTCTGGCCTGTTTAACTAATTTCCTGCTTCTAAATTGTATTGATATTTAGTTGTGTCCAAAGTTAAATGAAACACTTACTATTGGCCAAGTTAAGCTAAACTGGCTAGTTAATGATTTCCATAGCTTACCTTGTAAACTAATAAAAAAATTACCAAAAAAAGCAGGTATTTTGATTGATTAGTAGAATTTACTTATTACTCAAAAAAAGAATGGGGGTATCCATTTGAAAAGGATTAGTTCTTATTTTTGTTTCTTTTTTATCTTTATACTTCTTGGTTCAACTATCTGTCTTTCTAAAAATGATGGCATCACCCTAGATAAAGCATTGAAGAAAATGGAAAAAAATAGGAAAAATGCCTTTGTTGTCGGATCATTTACAATGGTTCATGAAAAGTGGGATTATTGCGATCCGAATATTCAATCCCCTGAAGATATAAATAAAGATTGTATAACTAAATTAGTTGTGTCACTTCAAAATACAGATAGTAATAAGACCTATGATTTGAAATTTAAGCCGATAATTAATTCTACTGTTTCTGCTTATTCTAAAAAACTTTTAGCAAATAATACTCAAGATCCCTATTGGGTTTTGGAAGTTCCCCCTGGTAACTATGGGCTGACCACTGTTTCCTTTAAAATATCTATTATCAAATCAGGTTACAGTAATTTTGAAGAAAAAGATATGGTAACTGTTCCCTTATCAAGAGATATTAAAAGAGATGTGACCTTTGATGTCAAAGCGAATCAAATCGTTTATGTTGGGGACTACTTTGCAGAATTTAAAACCAATATCGTCTTATTTAATCATACAAGATTTTATCCTTACAATCAGTTTAGAGTTACCCTTTCCGATAACTTCGCAAAAATGAAAGATGACCTTCTAAATCACGCTAATGAAAAAAATAAAAATATAAATGATTGTGAGATCATTTCGGTCTTATAAAAGATTATCATAAGATTATAAGAGCGGGCTATTCAGTCCGCTCTCATATAATTACAATTACTAGTCGAGTGGTAATAATTTCTTAATTTGTAGGTATTTAATATATTCGATTTCAAAGTCTTCAGGACTTATCTTAAAAGCAGTAATGAATGCTTCGTTACTGCTTCTACATTTACTAGCGCCGCTAAGCCATACTGAAAACGAAGCTAACTCGTTTCTTTCCATTAAAAGTTGTGTAGCTAAGGCGGTATAACTATTAATCGCCGATACCCCATATTTTTCAACCGCCTGATCCCATTCCGCTTCTGACCGGAGATCTGACAAGATAATTGGCACTTCTTTTTCCTTGACCTCCTTCAGCCAAGAATCATGATAAAACTCAAATGTATTTACTTCAGCCTGTTCCGTGATGAGAGCTGCAAAAAGATGCGCCATTCCCCGTTTAAACCAGGTAATATTATCCCAAAGCTTTGCTTTACTTTGCTGATTTTGAAATTGTGAAGTCATCATCATTGCTGTATTAAAAACCCGACTTTTACAATCCGACAATAAATCCAGATTCATCAGAATTTTATTCTTATTAGACCACCATGAATGACCCATCCCGATTTTTCCTGCTTCAGCCCGGGTTACTCCAAATCCTTTACTCAACTCCATCGCAAAGCTATATCTTTCCGGAGCTATATCAATTTTTTGGTTGGAACGCACATATGCTCCATAATTGTCTTGAAAAAACTCTTGACTACGGTAAAAGCCTTCGCTTATAGCAGGGATTGGGTCAAAATTTCCTTTTGAGTCCAAGAATAATTTGCCCAAAACCCTATTTGATTGAGCAAGCCATTCACTTACATCGGATAAAAAAACTTGATGTTTAATTCCAAAACATTTTTCAAAATTGGCGGAATCTTCACCATCTCCAGCGGTAAGTTTGAAATAATCGACTATCGCCTCGTTGATATTTCCCTTGGTTTTTGATACTAAATAAAAAACCATTAAATTTGATACTTGGTATGGATATTTTTGATCCTCAATAAATTTTTCCCAGGTGTCGAACGGAATATATGTAATCTGATTTGGCATAACATAATTAGAGGTATTACGAAAAATATAAAACTGGAAATTTTTCCAATCGATTAGTGATTGATAACCGATTTCTTCGACAATTTGAGCGGCTAAAAAATCGGCGGCCCCTTCAACTAGCCAATAAAGGGTTTTATTCATCTGATTAGAGCTCAGTTGAAATTGGAGTTGATGCGCCAATTCATGCGCAGTTGTATAATATGCATGATATTCCGGATCATAAATATCATCCGGATCCAAGTTTATTGCGACAATATTCTTCTTCACGCTTGCCATTCCATCACTAAACTTTGCTCTTCGCTCTGCCACCTCTTTTACCAATTCAAATTCTTTCTCCAATACCTTGGCGTAGCTATCCCGGTCAGGACAGACAAAGATTTTAATGTCTCTGGTAAATGTTTGGTTTAGTTTTTTTTCGACAATTTCATTAAATGAGTCAACTACTTTTTGAACAACCTCCAATAGCTCCGGGTCTGTGTTCGGTTCAGGCATTACGGTAACTGCACCGAAAGCAACCGATGGAAAAGAGATTAAAATAAGAAGCAGGAGCACAAAACTGATTCTTTTAACTAGTATTTTTTGGTTCAAGCTATTCCCTCCGAGTTAAATTTAATAATTTAATTGGTTCTTCAGATTCCTTTTAAAAAACTATCATGAACACCTTATCAAAAAATTAAATAATTAGTAATCAATAATTTGATTTGGTATTTTGTTATATTCTACTTTTAGGCAACTTTTACCTTTTAGATTAAATATTATTTATCTACTACTAAGAATTAAAATTATTGCATAATTATAAGAGACCGGCTAAGATTTGCCGATCTCTCACTGTGAGGTATTTGACTATGCTCAGAGATAATTCAAAGGATTCTGAGTCCGTCCCCATCTAATGACTTCAAAATGAAGGTGAGGGCCGGTGCTGGTACCAGTGGAGCCAACCGCTCCGATTCTTTCTCCTGTCTTGACTCTTTGACCGACTCGGACCGAAATTTTAGACAAATGACCGTACCTGGTTCTCAAGCCATTCCCATGATCAACTAAGATACAATTACCATAACCGCCGTTCCAACCGGCTTCCACTACTCTACCGTCAGTATAAGCGTGTACTCCGTTACCATGATTAGCAGCTATATCTAAACCCTCATGAAACCGCCTTTTTCCCGTAATCGGATGAATTCGGTTGCCGTAAAGACTTGATATTCGCTTTCCGTGAACTACCCCATAGTTAATTCTACCGCCTCTAAACACCGTAGTCCTAGTACCAATTTGGACTAAAGCGTTCACCGGTTCTTTGAGAATATTTTCATTTGTGATCGCTAAAGATTTTTGGTAACCATTGTGTAAGGTAATATAATAAGTGACTTCCTTTTCGCCTTCAACGCCTTTTTTAAGAATTTTCTGTTGGTTTTTAAAAAGATTATTTACTTTTTTATATTCGTTTTTAAAGGGAATCGACTCCATAACCGTATTTTCAAATTCTACTATCACATCAAGAGCAGGATTAACGGGCTTCACCACTAGTTTATCCCCGGGGAAAATTTTATGAGGATCAGCGTCGGGATTTAAGATTTCCAACTCACTAACGGTTAGATCATGAGCTTTGGCTAGGTTCCAAAGATTATCGCCTTTTTTTACTTCAATTATCACCGCTTCTTCTTCAACTGCAGATATCTTCTCTTTAGCTACTTTTAACTCATCGATATAATCAGGCTTAATCTTGACCTCAACAATTTCGATTTTTTGAAGAAAATCCACCTTTTTCACCATGGCATGTTTATCAATATTCTTAAGGTATTGTTTCTTATACTCATCTAATATTTCTTCCAGGGACACTTTTTTCGAAACGGCAAACCAGACCTTCCCATCAACCACAAATTGATAGGCGGTCTCTTTTCGTAAAGCTTCGGCAATAATTTTCAAGCCGGGTAAAGATGCTAAAACAAGAATTACTATCGCTGTTAGCATGATCACTCGCTTTTGTTGAGGCAATTATGTCACACACCTTTTATAGTGATAATTATTGTAACGAAACAAGCCATGATTCTGTGCATGATTTATTCTAACATAAATGTAAACATTACGTTTCTGGGAAAATCTTGATACAGATATCTTCAATGTTTTAATGAAAAAACCGTTCCAAACAAACTAGAACGGTTGATGTTCATCTACCAATTTTATCGTCAACTAATCGACATAGACTGTACTTTATCGGTAATCAAGGCTTCGTGCCAAACCTCATCCATGGATTCAACCATCTCAATCTTAACTTTCCGAGCGATATTAGCCGGGATCTCTTCCAAATCCTTCTCATTCTCTTTCGGAACCAATACTTTCTTGATTCCACTCCGGTTGGCCGCCAGGATCTTCTCCTTCAATCCGCCGATGGGGAGTACTCTCCCTCGAAGGGTTATTTCACCGGTCATTGCTACATCTTTACGGACCGGACGATTGGTCAAAGCAGATACAATGGCGGTAGCGATAGTAATTCCAGCCGATGGACCATCCTTGGGAATTGCTCCCTCAGGTACATGAATATGCAGGTCATACTTTTCATGAAAATCTTCCTCAATCCCCAACTCTTTGGCGCGGGAACGGATGTAACTGAAAGCAGCCTGCGCCGACTCGCGCATTACTTCACCCAGTTTTCCGGTGAGGATTAACTGTCCTTTCCCTTTAACCGGAGTAACTTCAATCATCAGAATATCTCCGCCAACTTCGGTCCAGGCTAGTCCGGTAGCCACTCCGGTCTGATCACTTTCTTCCGCTATATTATGCCGGTACTTGGGGATACCTAGAAATTTCTGGAGCATAGTTTTACTTAAACGTACCGGTTTTTTCGAAGTTTTGACAATCTCTAACGCAGTTTTCCGGCACAAAGTCGCTAGTTGCCGCTCAAGACTCCGTACTCCGGATTCCCTAGTATAACCATTAATAACCTGCCTTAAGATCTGCTCAGTCATAATCAAATCTTGTTTTTCCAGACCATGATCCTTACACTGCTTAGGAAGGAGATGCCTTTTAGCAATCTCCACTTTTTCCTCTTCTGTATAACCGGAAATATTGATTACTTCCATCCGATCCAAAAGCGGTCTTGGTATGCCCTGATAAGTATTGGCCGTAGTAATGAAGAGCACTTTGGAAAGATCAAAGGGAACTTCCAAATAGTGATCTCCAAACATAAAGTTCTGTTCAGGATCCAATACTTCAAGCAAAGCTGATGCTGGGTCTCCCCGAAAATCAGCGCTCATTTTGTCGATCTCATCCAGAAGGATGATCGGGTTTCTGGAACCCGCCTGTTTCATTATTTGAATAATCTTACCAGGCAATGCGCCTACATAAGTCCGGCGATGGCCGCGGATCTCCGCTTCATCCCGTACCCCACCCAAGGAAAACCGGACAAACTTACGGTTTAAAGCCCGAGCCACCGATTTGGCAAGAGAGGTTTTACCAACACCCGGTGGTCCGATCAAACAAAGGATCGGCCCCTTCAATTCTTTGTTTAGCTGACAAACGGCTAAATACTCCAAGATCCTTTCCTTGACCTTATCTAATCCATAATGATCTTCATTTAAGATGGTCTCGGCAACCTTCACATCCAACCGATCCTCGGTGGTAGTATTCCAAGGTAAAGACAGTATCCAATCAATATAATTCCTAACTACTACCGCCTCGGCTGCCAAAGGAGGCATTTTCGCCAAACGATCGATTTCCTTCAGGACTTTCTCCTCGATCTCTTCGGCTAAAACCAATTTGGAAAGTCTGGCGCGAAGCTCTTCAATTTCGGCGCTACGCTCATCAGCCTCACCCAATTCTTTCTGAATCGCCTTAATCTGTTCCCGGAGGTAATACTCTTTTTGGGTCTTCTCCATTTGTTTTCTGACCCGAAGGTGAATCTTTCGTTCCATCTCCAGGATATCAATCTCTTTAATCAAGAAAGAACAGAGCGTCTCCAGTCGGTCATGGGCGGAGACCGCTTCTAAAATTTGCTGTTTTTCTTCCACTTTCAAGTTCAAATGAGAAGTGATAATATCTGCTAAACGGCCCGGATCTTCGATGTTATTAACGGAAACCATCACCTCTGGGGGAACTTTTTTACTCAGTTTAATTAGTTGCTCAAATTGATACAAAGCCGAGCGCATCAAAGCTTCGGTTTCGTTATCTTTCTCATTGATTTCTTCCACTGAGCCAACAACTACACGATAGTGGGGTTCCGACTGCAGATAACTTACTACACGAATCCGGTGTAAACCTTCAACTAAGACTCGAATGGTGCCGTCGGGTAGTTTTAGTAACTGTTTGATCTCCGCCAAAGTCCCCATCTCATAGATGTCCTCTTCGTCCGGTTCGCTGATCTTTGCTTGACGCTGTGCAGCTAAAACAATAAAGCGTTCATTAATCATCGCCTCTTCAAGAGCGCTAATTGATTTGTCCCTGCCTACGTCAAGAGGAACAACCATATAAGGAAATACAATCATTCCACGCAAGGGCAATAACGGAAGTGACTCTTTAAAAGGAGCGGCCACGCGTTTTTCCGGTTTCAACATCGGCTACCTCCTCCGGTTTAATGAATTGAAGCTAACAAAAAATAAAAATCGCTTTAAACTGAATTTGAATTAAGATAACTTCTCTAATCAAAGACAATATCCTTGCAGTAATTTTTGGAGTGATAACCTCATCTCATCGCTGAACGTTATTCTATAATATTGGCTGACAGCTCTAAACTAAGCTCTTCCCAAACCCGATAAGCTTCCGCCAATTTTGTTTCGATCTCCGATAAATCCTTCGCCAAAACCAAACTCTTATTATAATCGGCAAAAATTGACGGGTCATTTAATAAATCTGAAATTTTCTTTTTCTCCGCCTCTAATTCCCCAATTTCGGTTTCGGTTTGCTCCAATCGACGTTGTTTCCGTTTCAACTGGCGCTGTACTTCCTTGTTTTGTTCCCAGCGGACCTGCGCGTCATTTTTAAGTTTAGAAGCCGTCCCTTGCTTAGCTTGAAAATTATTAGCATCTAAATAATCCTGGTATGAACCGAATGATATCAGGTTTTCATCTAATACCGCCAGGTACCGGTTGACAACTTTATTTAAAAAGTAACGATCATGGGATACAACCAGAATAGTCCCGTTAAAATCCACCAAGGCCTTTTCAATAGCTTCAATCGATTCCAAATCAAGATGATTGGTTGGCTCATCCAGAATCAATAAATTAGATTTGGAAAGCATCAACTTGATAAGGCTCAGCCGTCTCCGTTCCCCACCGCTTAGATCGGTCACATTTTTAAAAACATCGTCACCGCTAAATAAAAACCGGCCCAAAATAGTTCTGGCCTCAGTGTTATCGAGGTCAGCCATATCCATGACCATTTGAAAAGGGGTGCCGCTCAAACCGGAATCATCAACAATTTGAGGAAAATAACCGGGATAAACCTCGTAACCCAAACTAATCCTCCCGGTATCAGGAGAATCCAATCCTAAAATCATTTTGATTAAAGTGGTTTTTCCAGAGCCATTAGGTCCAATTAATCCGACTCGGTCGCCAGATTCTACCCGGAGATTGACATCACGAAAGATAATCTTATTGTCAAAACCCTTTGATAGTCCTTCCAATAACAATACTTCCCGTCCGCTGGCTTCATGACCGGAAAAGTTCAATTTTAACGATTTTGACGCGGCTGAAGGTTTTTGGATTCTTTCAATTTTTTGAAGTCTTTTTTCGACACTATTGGCTTTACGTTTACTTTTTTCGGAAGCACCGGCTTCACGAATAAATTTCTCCTGCTTCTGGAGGTATTTCTGTTGAATCTGAAAAGCCTTGGCCTGAGCTTGAAGGTTAAATTCTTTTTGATTTCGATAATCCGTATAATTACCCCGATACCGTTTGATCTTACCGGAATCAAGCTCAAAAATCCCTTGGACTACTCGATCTAGAAAAAAACGGTCATGGGAGATGATTAAAGCCGCTCCTTTAAACTGAAGCTTTAAATATTCTTCCAACCATTCAATAGCCGCCATATCCAAGTAATTGGTAGGTTCGTCCAACAGTAACAAATCGGATGGAACAAGTAAGATTTTGGCCAAAGCAAGCCTAGTCCGTTCTCCTCCGCTTAAGACAACTACTGAATCAGTCCAGCGTTCCTTGGAAAAACCCAAACCACGAAGAACACCCTGAATCCGCCCTTCGATTAAGAAACCGCCTTTTTGTTCATATTCTTGACTTAAATGGTAATGTTCCTCCACTAACCGGTCGAGCTGCTCCCCATTGAGAGCATGATCGGAGATCTGTTGCCTAGCCCGTTCAATCTCATCATGAAGCTGATCTAGATCCTGAAAGAGATTACGCAATTCCTGGTAAATTGTAATTTTAGTCTCAAAATTCGGTTCTTGTTCTAAATAGCCAATGCGACAATTCTGGGCTGATCCGATCTCACCCCGATCATAATCTTCCTTTCCGGCCAAAATTTTCATGAGAGTGGTTTTCCCACAACCATTTCGGCCAATCAAACCCCATTTTTCCCCAGGATGGATTTCCAGATCCAGATTCTGAAGAATCGGCTCGGCCCCATAAAACTTGTCCAAATTGTTAACTTGAATAAGTGACATCTATTCCTCGAAATTAATTTTTAAGTGGCCTCTTTCTCTTTTCTAAACCCTTTTACTTTGCTTATACTTCTGGTTTCTCAATTCTAACTACTGCTCTTAACTACTTTACAATCCCCATCCGATTCAACGGCCAGAAGCGCCACCAAGCCTCACCCTTAATATTTTTTAACGGAAGGGGGCCCCAAAAACGACTATCTTGACTATTATTACGATTATCCCCCATCACAAACACATGATCGTCAGGAATAATATAGGCATTAGAATCACTAATCGGAGCCCGATCAGGTGTAATATACGGTTCCGCTAATGGTTTATCATTAATAAAGACTACCCCTTTATGGACCTTAATTGTCTCCCCCGGCATTCCGATAATCCTTTTTACAAAATCATCTTTAGCCCCGGCCTGTGCTGGAGGTTTGAAGATTACAATCTGATACCGCTCCGGCGTTTTAAACCAATAAGCGGTTTTATTCAATAAAAACCGATCTTGAATCTGAATGGTAGGCACCATTGAAGGCGTCGGTACATAGCGGGATTCCAGAAAAAAAGTCTTAATAATCAAAAATAAGATTATCGCCGGAACTACCACTTCAACAACATCTCTTAAAAAGCGGGATATTGTATAGCCTTCGGAGTCTTTTGAAGAAGTTTGGGGTACTTTTGATGATTTTTTCGACATAATTTCACCTCATATTTAATAAAGGGGGTTATAACCGATAACTATAACCCGCTTAGCTGAAAAATGCTTCATCACTAACAACGAAAAAACACCGTGAAAATTTCAGCAGGTCAATTATACCATATCACGGCGGTAAAAAAAACTCTATCTAAATCTATGTGATTGTCTAAATCTAATATTTAGCGCGGATCGTTTCTAGCAAGGCTACCTTCCTCTACTAATTGAGAAAGAGTAACCAGACGATATCCTTTTTTACGGAGCCCGGTGATGATCCCCGGAAGCGCTATATGAATCTCCTGACTGGAATCACTGGCATGGCAAAGAACAATTGCCCCGGGAAAAGTTCGTCTTATGACCCGGTCAACCATATAACCAGGGCCCGGGTTCTTCCAGTCAAGGGAATCAACGGACCAGATCACGGTCTCAAACCCCAATTCCCTAGCGGTATCAATCACTAAATCATCATAGTCCCCATTTGGAGGCCGGAAGAACGGTACTACACGGTCGACGACGGACAATAAATCTTGATGCGCTTTATAAATATTCTCTTTAACTACCTCCTTCGGGTATTGACTTAAGTTTAAATGACGATCGCCATGGCTGGCTATTTCATGACCTTGCTCAGCGATGCTTTTTACATATCCCTCATGTCTGACCGCCCAAGGACCAGATAGAAAAAAGGTAGCCGGTACTTGATGTTGTTCCAGAACTTTTAAAACCAGCGGTAAAGTCTTTTCTCCCCAACTAATATCAAAAGTTAAACAAACCTCAGGCGCCTTTTTTTTCACATAAAAAATGGGCATTTCCCTGGCTAATAAACCGACCACAGGTAAATCCGTCATCGGGATTTTACCAGCCCAATAACCCAAACTAAAGGTTACCAGAAGACAGATCACTAAAAGAATGGTCCTTCTTATAAATAACACCTTCATCAGATTCAAACCTCCCATACTCAATTTATTCCGGAGTAAAGTAGGTAAGAACCGAATCGGCTCATATCTGTCATATAAAAAGAATGAGTCCCCCATTTAAAGGACCCATTCTCATTTCTCTTTTAATTACTTCTTAGCAACGGCGTCTTTCAGAGCTTTTCCAGCTTTGAAAACCGGCACCTTACGGGCGGCGATTTTAATCTCCGCACCAGTTTGAGGATTACGGCCTTTACGGGCCTCTCTCTTACGGACTTCAAAACTACCGAAGCCTACTAATTGGACTTTCTCACCTTTAGACAAAGCTTGAGTCATGGAGT
The DNA here is from genome assembly GCA_012728785.1 of Bacillota bacterium. Taxonomy (GTDB): domain Bacteria; phylum Bacillota; class UBA4882; order UBA8346; family UBA8346; genus JAAYHS01. The sequence goes on from JAAYEK010000085.1 coordinate 14,633, forward strand.
TAATGACTGCATCAATGGCTTTGCCGGAATCTTTTTTGGTTAAACCACTCTTCTCGGCAACTTTATCGATGAGTTCGGTTTTGGTCATTTACAATTCACCTCCTTCCGAAAAAAGTGGATTTTTGTTTCTTTAATTCACTGATTAACTTTGGCAAAATCTACTATTCCCTTTAATTCTAGATTTTTCCCCTATCTCCTGCTTTTAAAACCAAAAAATCATAACTTTTTTCAACCCCCCACTGGGTTTGAAGAATTAGCGCAGCTAAAATGATTTTTGAAATAACGCTATTCTAAAAAAATTTATTACGCTTAAATCTAAGGGCTGTTCCATTTTCGGGAACAGCCCTCGTCTTGTTCATGAACCGTCAACTTTAAACGCTAAATGTAAGTCCGCCTTGTAACCGGTTACTTTCCCTTCACGCACAACGGCGCTCAAGTTCTTCACTTCGACTCCGTTAATATTATGAATGGTCTCCGACGCTTTTTCCACCGCTTGTTCTATCGCGTCTTTCCATCCATCCGGAGATTCACCCACTAATTCCACAACTTTTTCGACAGTCAACAATCTCCCCCCTTTCGATACTAACAACCGGCAAACTGACAAATTTCGCTTTAGTCGACATTTTAGGTCCGGTAACTATCAGATAAACCAAATAGCCGGTTAATGTCAGTAAAAAAATAATTAAAAACAATAATATCCCTGGTTTTCGCATCATCCGTCACCAAGAATATTATTTAACCAAATTATCTTTTTATACATTACAATCGTCCCTCGTTCAACTCATAAAGGGGTTTTCTAATTTTTCAAACCATAAAAGGTCGATCCATTTTCTTTAACTAGGGACCCTCCGATTTCATATTTAGGCATGTTAATCGTAGTAAAAATGGATTAATATGGCGGCTATCAAAATATTATTCAAATCATTCTTCTAAATACTCTCTCAATAATTGTAAAGCTTCTTTTTCCAACCGGCAGACCTGGACCTGGGAAACACCGAATACTATTGCCACCTCCGATTGGGTCTTTTCTTGAAAAAACCGCAGTTCGATCAGAAACTTTAGGCGCTCCGGCAGCCGGGAGATGCCTTCTTGGAGCGAAAAATTTTCGAGCCATTTTAGGTGCTGATCATCTTCCCCGATTAACTGTTCCCTAACAAGATTATCCCCATCATCTTCCTTTACAATTTCCTGCAGCGAATTCAAGGGTCTGGTAGCTTCCATAGCGACAGCAATCTCTTCCCGGGAGATGCCGGTGGCTTCTTCCAATTCGGAAAGAGTAGGGTCCTTTCCGAACTGATGAGCAAGTTCGGTCCGGGCTTGCTCAACCCTGATAGCCACTTCCTTAATACCACGGCTGACTTTAATCGGCCCTTCATCTCTGAGATGCTGCTTGATTTCACCGATAATCACCGGGACCGCATAAGTCGAAAATTTCACTCCATAAGTAGGATTAAATTTATCAACCGCTTTCATCAACCCGATACAGCCGATCTGAAATAAATCGTCCAATTCGCCCCGGTTGGAAAAACGCTGGGCAATACTCATTACTAATCTAAGATTATGTTGGATGATCAAATCTTTAGCTTCCCGGTTACCGGAATGATATTCGGTTATTAGCCGCTGGAACTCTTCATCCGTCAACAGAGTTCGTTCCGTGATGCTGAAGTCGCTTTTAGCAATTCCGGGAGATCCCAACATTAGCGAACCCCCGTTCCGGATGCTTTTTCATGATTACAGTCGTGCCTTCACCAGGCTTGGAGAGGATCTCCAGGCGGTCCATGAAAGACTCCATAAAGACGAGTCCCAACCCCATCCGTTCCGGATCCGTCGAAAAGGTGGCCTGTTTCGCTTGGACGATATCGGCGATACCTTTCCCGAAATCTCTAATAGTAATCACTAATGCATCCTTAATCACCGCTAGCTCCAATTGAACAATTCCTGTTTTACCGGAGTAACCGTGAATCACACAATTGGAGACCGCTTCCGAAACGGCCACTCGGATCTCTTCAATCTCTGCTAGATTAAATTCCAATTGTGCGGCAAATGCGGCGGTTACAGTCCGCGCTAGCCCTACGTTCTGGGGTAGGCTAGGAAATTCATATTTAATATAATTATCTACCATCCTTTTACCCCCGTTATGAATTGAGCGCCTGTTGGCGATCGTTATAGATTTCCATTATTTTAAGTAAGCCTGATAATTCAAAGATCCGTCTGACTTGTGGTGAAACATTAACCGCCGACAACCTACCCCCTTGTTGACTTAAGCGTTTAAATCTCCCCAAAATCGCCCCCAATCCGGAACTATCGATGAAGTTTACTTTCTTTAGATCTAAAATCAAGTGTTTAATTATTTCATACTGGTTTAATTTGTTCTCCACCTTCTCTCGGAAAAGCGGTGAAGTTACCAAATCCAGTTCGCCGTCAACCCTGACGATAAGGTTGGGGCCAATTCGTTCAGTCTCAATTAACAAAGTGCATCCCCCTTAACGTAATTTCTTGGAAAGAATTCGCTATGCTAAGAATAGTTCCTGCATCTAAAAATGACAAAAAAGCCCGAAAAACCGCTAAATATAGCGGTTTTAGACAAGAAAAGCATGACTGCTTTTGACTGACTCAAAGAAACGACCAAAAATAAAAATCACCCAACCAAGGATGATTTTATTTTTCACAATTATTGACGAAAACGCATTTTGTAGCTACTATTTTCTGCTTCCTACCGCTAGCCCAAATATTTTCCTAATAATCTGCCCCCATAGTTCAAAAAATCCGGCTCTAGCCACATCTTTGGCGGCTACCAGTTCCATCCGACCACAAGGTTTTCCTTCATAAGTGAGGACCACTTCACCAATGATCTGTCCTTTTTTTACCGGCGCCGCTATCATCCGGTCCAATTTCACTTTCTTGATTACTTCACCTTTCTGGTTTCGTTTAAGGATTGCCGTTAACTCCCTTGGCACCACCGCATCCAGAACCGTTTCTTTACCACGAAAGACCTTAACTTGGCCTGCGATATCTCCTGCTTGACAAACCCGGTAAGCCTTATATTGAGAAAAACCATAGTTGAACATAGTCGAAATATCCCGGGAGCGGGAATCGATGGTGGATGATTTCATTACTACCGCGATCATTCGAACTCCTTCCCGTTGTGCCGTAGCTACCAGACAATAACCTGCTTTATCGGTATAACCGGTCTTCAATCCATCACAGCCCCGGAAAAAACGGACCAATTTATTTGTGTTCCTTAAAAAAGATTTGCCATCACGTAGACTGTCGATCCAAACACTGGTCCATTTGAAGACTATCGGATGTTTGATAACTTCCCTGGCTAGGATGGCCATTTCTCTAGCGGAAGTCAAGTTACCGATGCCTCCCCCATCCGGCTCTAAGCCGGTGGTGTTAACAAAATGAGTGTTTTTCAGCCCCAATTCTCCAGCCCTTTTATTCATTAGGGTAATAAAGTTCTCTTCGGAACCAGCCAAATGTTCACCTAAAGCATATGAAGCATCGTTGGCCGAAACGATGCAAACCGCTTTCAAAAGATCAGCGACAGTCATTTCCTCACCGGGCTCAAGCCAGATCTGGGAACCTCCCATCCGACAAGCCTCCGGAGAGGCGGAGATTACATCGGTTAGCTTAATCTCGCCCCTATCAATAGCTTCTAAAGCTAATAACATTACCATTAGTTTTGTAACGCTGGCTGGAGGAAGTTTCCGGTCCGGGTCCTTGCAAAATAGGATCTCCCCGGAACTAGGTTCCATTAAGACAGCGGAAAAACCGTCAATCTTTAAGTCCGGCCCTTTCGTCAAATCTTCCTTGATTTCTTTGGCTAGAATATTACCTGTTCCTAATAATCCAAAAACTAATGAAGCACATAAGCAAAACCAGATTAATTTATTCATGAAAATACCCCCTATGCGCTATGGTTGGAAATTCACGTTTTTCCCGTGAGTTTCTCCAACTAAGATCATGCGCAAAAACAGGGGTTGGTATTCCAGGAGCAAGTGTGCAAAAAATTGGAAAAAAGAAAGTAAAAAAAATAACCCGGCAGACCGGGTTATTTTTTAGGCATTAACTACTTTTTCAGGATAGACGCTTACTTGTTTATCGGCTTTACCCTTACGTTCAAAAGTAACATAGCCGTCAATCTTGGCAAACAAAGTATCGTCTTTACCGATTCCCACATTAATACCGGGATGTAATTTGGTACCCCGTTGCCGTACTAAGATGCTTCCGGCACTGACCTGTTGGCCGCCGAACCGTTTGACTCCCAAACGTTGGGCTGCGCTATCACGGCCGTTACGGGAACTACCTACTCCCTTTTTATGAGCAAAAAATTGTAAATCGAATCGGAACATATGTTACACCTCCACTTCATTAACGTCCAAATGGTCCGGATATTGTTTTTGAATCTCCACGAGACCCAAAGCAACCATTCCGATGACTAACTGCGTTTGATCCGTCTTGTCGGGAATATTCTCCCAACTGCAATCCATGAAACCGGTTTTTGCATCCGCCTTTAGTGTCAAGTTGACACCCACCAGTCTATCCAAGGCTAAAATCGCCGATTGGGTCAGAGCTGATACCGCGGCGCAGACAATATCCGTTCCTTTTTCAGAATAACCAGCATGTCCCGAACAGGTAAACCCATTTATCCGGTTATTACGATCACGTTTTATGGAGAACGATATCATTAGGCCTCGGTATTCTCGGTCTTGGCGGCCTTAGTTTTAGTAGTAGTCGTTTTAGCAGTCGACTTAGCTGCCTTAGTTCCTTTAGTAGCTGTAGCTGCAGCTTCAGCTTTAGCAGTTTTAACCGCTTTTGCCGCTGCCGGTTTGGCCGCGCTCTCGGTTTTAGAAGCAGCTGTTTTAGGTTTAGCTGTCTTCACGGTTTTAGCGGCTGTTTCGCTAGTAGCAGCTTTAGCCTTTGTTGTAGTGGCTTTTGCTGTTGTAGCTTTTGGCTTTGCTGTGGTTGTAGCCTTAGTAGATTTAGCCGTTTCAACCTCAGCTTCAGCCGGAACAGCTTTTACCGTAGTTTTAGCTTTGGCTTCCTTTTTTTCCGGTTCTACCTCAACCTTAGCTTCTTTAACCGGCTCTTTTTCAGCCTTAGTCTCAACCGGATCAACCTTACCTTTTTGGATCTGCTCAATCAAAAGACTGGTAAATGGTTGACGATGACCATAACGGGTCCTGATATTCTTCTTCGGTTTATAATGGAAAACTAAGACTTTCTTATCCTTATCGTGATTAAGAACTTTCCCGGTCACCACATATCCTGGAACATAAGGAGTCCCAACAATAGCCTTATTATCGCCACCAATCATTAAAACCTTATCGGTAGTAAAATTGGAACCAACCTCAATCGCTAATTTTTCGACCCGGATTAAGTCGCCTTCCTGAACCCGGTATTGTTTACCGCCACATTCAATAATCGCATACATTCGTTACACCTCCCCGCATCAGACTCGCCGACCTCGGTACACCACCGGTGTTTAATACCTAGTCGAGCGGTTACATGAGGTTTAAAAACCCACAAAATTTATATTACCATGTCATTGTCAATAAGTCAATGCATTATCCTCAATCCCTGAAGTCTGTTTATATTTTTTTTTGATAGATCACTTGCCGAATACAGATTAAATAAATTCAGACAATCCTGGCTTTTGCATATGTTTTAAAAGTCTTGGTAATCAACACCTTTAACTGCTTCCCCACATAGGCTCCGGCCCCTTCAATATCTATTACATAACCTTCGATCCTACCGATCCCAGCCCCAGGATTAGTAATGTGGGTCTCAGCAATTTTAATATCCACTTCTTCTCCCTCTTGGACCGGAAGCGCTAAAGCTTCAATCTCCCTCTCATTACCACTCGCCAATAATCGGACCTGTTCAAGATCCAAGTTGTCCTGGCCTTTGATAAAAATAACCTTATTCAACATTCGCTCCATTTTTTCAAGGTTTGTTCCACCAGGGCCGATTAACAAAGAACCGATTTGCGGGTTAATACCTAGTAATAACGCCTCTCCGGAAAGGTTCTTGGTTAAAGATTGGATGGATCGGGCCGCTTTTTTCGCGAGACTATCCAGGGAAGCGATATAACCGGTTCCTTCGCAGGATTCACATTCTACTTGTAAAATTTCTCGTAAACTTTGCCTGACTTTTTTACGGGTCAGTTCCAAAAGCCCCAGAGAGGTAAATCCGAGAAGATTTACCTTTACCTTATCCCGGGCAAAATCCGCTTCCAACTTAGCGATAACCTGATTCCTTTCTTCGTCGGAACTCATATCTATAAAATCAATAATAATAATTCCAGTCAAATTACGTAGCCTAATCTGCCTGGCAATTTCCCCCGCAGCCATCAGGTTGGTTTGATAGACCGTATCCTCCAAACAAGTAGTACCGGTAAACTTACCGGTATTAACATCAATCACGGTTAAGGCCTCAGTTTGGTCAAATACCAAATAAGCGCCGCATTCTAACCACACTTTACGACGCAGCGCTTTCTCAACCTGATTTTCTACGTTGAACACCTCAAAAAGAGGCGCCGCGCCATTAAAAAGCTGGACCCGGTTTTTTAAGGATGGGGCCAATGTTTTGACCAGTTCCAACGCTTTAATAAAGGTGTCGTTTTCATCAATCAGCAAACGGTCAACATCTTTGCTTAAATAATCACGTAAGATCCGATATAAAAAATCATGGTCACGGTATAGAAGAGCTGGACAAGGGCCTTTTTTAATCTTCTTTTTAATCTTCTCCCAAATATTAACTAAGAATTCATAATCACTTTGAAGATCAGCCGCTTCCACCTCTTCCGCTGCTGTTCTCACAATCAACCCAACTCCGGCAGATTTGAAAGCAGCGACTACGGTTTTTAACCTTTCCCGTTCGGCTTCGTCCTCAATCCGACGGGAAATACCGATATAATCAACAGCCGGTACCAGTACCAAATAACGGCCGGGAATGGTGATCTGCGTTACCACCCTCGGTCCCTTGGTTCCAATCGGTTCCTTAATCATCTGGACCACGATATCCTGCCCCTCATGAAGTAAATCTTGAATTGTCAAGTGTCTAGAAGTATCTCCCTCCTCGGGATCCCCCTCTTTGGGAAGAACATCGTCAATATATAAAAAAGCGTTTTTTTCCTCTCCAATATCGATGAAAGCCGCCTGCATCCCGGGTAAAACATTCTCGACCTTGCCCCGGTAAATATTACCGGCACGCCGCTGCTCATCAGGGCGTTCAATTAAAAACTCGGCTAAATTGCCATCTTCGAGAATGGCTACTCTGTTTTCATCAATTCCAATATTTATCAAGATCTCCTTGGTCATTAATTATCCACCGGCCTTATCACAAAAATCCAACGGTCGTGTCACCGTACCATCCTCCTCGCGCCAAAGACCGGTACGGGTAATAGCTAAAACTTCAACCGGCCGCGAAATCACCCTTAGTAGATCATCGGGGCGCAGGTTACCACTACTCCCGATTTCTCCAATGAATTCCAGCTCTAGGAGGTCATCGTCTTTAATCCTTATTGTTAAGGTATGCAGCCAGGGACGAATGTTGACTACTTTTTGCCCATCCTTATTGGTACGAATGATCTCAACCGAAGTCGAGGTTAATAGTATATTCAATTGATCAATTATCACTGAGCGATCCCTAGGGTCTGTCCGAAGAATCATAACATACGAGGCCCGGTTGATGATAGCGTTCAACGGTTTGACCCGATGAAGAATTTTCTTGACGGCTAAAACATTTAACCCCTCGGTAAGGGCTTTGTTTATACTCTCTAAAATTTTTTCCGGAGGATAGTCCCGAGTAAGTTCCAGATCGAAATATTCATCTTCACTGGCGGTTCCCACAGCTAAAGCCGGGCCAAAGCTTAGTTTGGGATGAGGATGAAATCCTTCCGAATAAACCATCTCCAATTGGGCGCGGCGAATCGCCCGTTCAATCCCTTTAATTAACTCTAAATGAGATAGGTACTTTTGCCTTTGTTCTTTAGTAAATCGGACTCGAAAACTATACACCGGAACCACCTGCGATTCTTCTAGCTACCTTTAGACCTGAACAGACTCCACAGTCTGAGCAGGAATGTTCCCGACAATCCAAAGTCGGCTCAGCCTTTCCAGCCTTTTCGTTCTCATTCCTTAAAAAATCCATTGTTAAACCGGCATTCAAATGGGACCAGGGCAGAATTTCATCATAACTTCGCTCGCGAGTATAAAATTCGGGTTCAATCCCACACTCCCGAAAAGTTTCCCACCATATTTCCGCCTTAAAGCGATCATTCCAACCATCAAATTGGGCTCCTTTTCGCCAGGCCTGGTAGATGATTTTACTTAAGCGCCGGTCTCCCCTGGCCATTATTCCTTCCAAATAACTGGTCTCCGGGTTATGCCAGTCCAGCTCCAAGAAACGGCCGCGGACTTTTGTTTGAAGATAACTTTGTTTAGCGACAGTCTCCGCTATCGAAATCTGGCTCCGCCATTGAAAAGGAGTATGCGCCTTGGGGACAAAGGTCGAAACACTAGCAGTAATTCGTAGGGCATTGGTTCGAGAACAAACTCTTTTCCCAGTATGCAATACCGAATTAACCAATTCAACGATCCCCGCCAAATCTTCCTCAGTCTCCGAAGGTAGCCCAATCATAAAATAAAGCTTTAACTTTTGCCATCCAGCTTTAAAAGCTGCCTCCGCCGCTGTCAGCAAATCTTCCCTGGAGACTCCCTTATTGATTACCAGGCGCATTCTTTCAGTCCCGGCCTCCGGTGCAAAAGTAAGGCTTCCTTTCCGGCTGCTTTGAAACTTTTTTGCCAAACCCACCGAGAACGAGTCAACCCGGAGTGAGGGCAGGGAAACATTTACCTTTTGGGGAGTAAAACAACCGCAAGCATCGGTGATTAGCTTTTCAATTTGACTGTAATCGGCGCTACTTAGGGAGGTCAAGGATAACTCTTCATAACCGGTATCAGCTATCAACTGCCGCAGTTCTTCAAAGATTGGCCCCGGTTCACGCTCCCGGTTCGGACGGTAAATCATTCCCGCCTGACAAAAACGACAACCTTTAGTGCATCCTCGCTGGATCTCATAAGTGACTCGATCATGGACGATATCGAGAAATGGCACAATCCATCGTTTTGGGAAGTAGGCCTGATCAAACCGGCGGACCACCGCCCGAACCGGCTCAACTTCGGTTTGAGACCGAATTTCCTTAATCTTTCCATCAGGCAAGTAAGATACTTTAAAATGAGACGGAATATAAATCCCCTCGATCTTCTCCAAGTCATTAAAGAGCTTGTCTTTCGGAGCAGCCGATTGTTTCCATTCTTGAACGGTTTTCAAAATGGGGATCAAGATCTCCTCCGCTTCGCCGATGACAAATATATCAAAAAAGTCGGCCATCGGTTCCGGGTTGAAAGCACACGGGCCTCCAGCGATTACCAAAGGCATGTCCCTCTCCCGTTCTTCCCGATATAACGGTACTCCGCCTAATTCCAGCATGGTTAGGATATTGGTGTAACTCAACTCATATTGTAATGAAAAACCGATTAAGTCAAAGTCCCGTAAAGCCTTTTTGCTTTCCAAAGTATGAAGGCAGACGGATTTTTCCCGGAGCAATTCCTGAAAATCGATCCAAGGAGCATAGACCCTTTCCGCTAACATTTCCGGTTCATTATTGATTAACTCGTAAAGAATCCTTAACCCCAAATGGGATATGCCAATCTCATAAACATCAGGAAATGCGAGAGCCACCTTAAGAGCAACGTTTTGCCAATCCTTAACTGTTGAATTAAACTCTCCCCCAGTATACCGTCCGGGCTTAGTAACCCGGTTTAAAAAACTTTCAATCTTCGCCCAATCTGTCGTCAAAAAAACCTCCTATACTCGTCGCTGGATAAAACACCTTAACACTCTTTATTCCTTGTTCCTCCTTAAACGACCGCCAGTTCCGTATAATACCTTATGTATTTCTCTTCATCTTGCATCTCTCGACTCTTGGCTTCTCAATTCCCGATTACTAAAGGTATAGTATATTCTACCTCACTTTCCACTATTTTGGCAAGTTTTTTGAATGATTGTTTTCTTCTGGAAAAGTTGCATGATATCCTTTGTTAATCAATAAATCCCAAGCCGTCTCCTCGGTAAGTAATTCTAGACCTCCCGGCTTATTGATTAAAAATAATAATAATTCATTTCCCCCACAACGTTGTAAAATAGTGCGAATTAGTACGCCGGGATTTACCAGGATCGGTTTCAAATGGGCGTAACCCTTCTTACTAAATTGTTTTTTCCGCCGTTCAGCCATTCTCCAAAAACTCGCCAATTGGGGACTCTGATAATAAATAACTTGATATAATAAAAAAATTCCCGTCAATGAATATAATGTCCCAGCATCTCCTACCCAACGCTTAATTAGCCCAGCACCGAAGAACAATCCTCCAATAAACAGTCCAATCCCCTTAGTAATAAACGTCGCGGTTTCGAATGAAAGGAATTTTTTCAACAGAGCGTTAAGAATCCTACCTCCATCCAAAGGTACCACTGGAAGAAGATTGATCATCCCCAGCAACCAGTTGCACTGGCTCCAGCTTTCAAGCCATGACCCTTTTACTCCCAATAAACCCAAATACCATACACCGGCTACCATTAACAGATTGAAAAAAGGACCGGCTGCGGCAATAACAAACTCCGCAACTGGGTGAAGTGTCATCAGCGAATCAACGACCAAACATCCACCGAGCGGAGTCAGTTTAAACTCTTTTACTTGATACCCGAAGACTTCAGTGAAAACCAAATGAGCACTTTCATGAAACATTAATGCTAATAGAAGCAGGATAACGCTTAACGAATCTCCATAATAAATCCCGGCTAGAAATAAGAGTAGAAAGAAACAGAGTGTAAAAAGGCCGATTCTAATTCTTGGGCGCATTAGTGAATTACGGTCCGGGGATTCACCGGCCGGCTATTATGCTTAATTTCCAAAAAAAGCTTGTTACTGTTCATTCTACCGATAATTTGTCCGGTCTCAACCCTTTGGTTAATTCCGATTTGAAGTTGGGTAATGGGTTGATAGACAGAACTCCAGCCGGAACCATGGTCAATTTCGATTACCCAACCACCGGTAACTTGGATAATACGGCTAATGTCACCTGCTGCAACTGCTATAACTCTGGCATTACCGGTGGTTTTCAATATTACCCCCGTACCGAACGGACCCTTACCGGTATACTCATTGATGATATTTCCCGGGACCGGCCAGACTGAATCTTCAAAAGATGAACTATCATCCTCTGGAAATATCACTTGTTCCGACAAGGTTTGAGTTACTTGTTCAAGACGGATTAAATTGTTACCGTTTCGGACCATATTTTGAATGAATTTTGAATTCCAAAGAACCCCGAAAGTAGATTCAGCCGGAGAGTTAATCGCATAATGGAGCCTTTCCCTTATCCAATAGGCCCATTGTAGTTCGTGACGGTAAAGGGAGATTGTAAATACCAAACAGATCACCGCAATTATCGATTGATACAAAAACTTAGGAGGGCCTGCATCAACATTTCCAGATTCGGTTACAGCACTATCTATCTCCGGAGCGATTGGATCAGCAGTCTCCTCGGTTTCCTCAAAAGAATAGAGTTCACGGTTTTCAATCAAGCTTCTTCCCCCTCAAACTAAGTATATGAAGGGAATAGCTTGGCTAGAACTTAATTGTCCCCTACTCCAGTGTTACTCGGGCTAGGTAGTCTCGATAGCATCGGTGGGACAACCATCCGCTGCATCTTGTACGCAATCCTCCAACTCGGCATTAACTTGCTCCGAGGATACATGGGCTTTTTCATCGTCATCCCAAGAAAAGACCTCGGGACAATTTGAAACACACAAACCACAACTGATACATAAGTCTTGAATAACTTTAACATCCATTACCATCATCTCCCAATAGATTCATCTAATTGTATTATTCCATCCTTGGAAGATTATATGAGGTAATTCTAAAATTCACTTATATATTTGTGAGTAAATATTTTAACAAAAATCCGCCACAGATTGCCAAGGTAATGCTGGCCAAAGTTCCAATCAGATAATACTCGGCAAAATTCTTATTGCGTAATTCATTAAAACGAGCGATTGATTTGGCGGTCAAAATGAAAGCAACTGAATCCAAAGCATTGTTTAACATTAATGTTAAAACTATTATCCTTTCTAATATTCCAATCCATTTACCGGCGGAATCCGTTTTTTCTTCAATAACCTCTTCCTCGTTGCGCAACCAAAATAAGAACTTTTCGATCAAATAGGAACCTCCGAAGCAAATAAAAATATAAAAAACGGCTCCCAATAAAAACCGTTCCAGAGACGGTTTTACACCCTGATTTGCCAATCCACCCAATGATGGAAATGCTTTTATCGGAATAATACTTTCGTAAAAGCGCAACACCGACGGATTAGCCTGAAGATCGAACCACGACCAAATAATATAGATTGTAACCAGCTGTAATAGATGTTCAAAAATGAAAACGGCCAAATTTAGGCTACGGTTCTTGATCCGATTCAATAAACCAACTTGAAAAACAATTACTAAATGAATTAAGGTGAGTAACAATGCATATCCGATTAACGTCAGCCATTGATAGCCATGCAGGAATAGTAATAATAATCCAAAAACAGTTAATCCATGCCGCAAAAAAATACTTAATTTAAGGTTACTATAATTTTCAGTTCCTTTCCGGCCCGGCGCTACGATAAATATCGCAAGTTGAATCGCTAAAATTGATAACAATAAAGAATTCATTACTCTCCCTCCGATAATCAGGATCTTGTTTTCCCAAAAAGATAGGATGTAACCCTAGACGAATCTGGAGCCAGGTTAGTTGTTACACCCTCATAAAGGTGTGATTGATATTTACACCCAATTATAGGTGTAGATATTAATCACCTTAGTAACCTTTCTTCAATTAGGATCGCCAAATCTTGCTCGGCTTTTTTGATTACATCCCATTTCGCCGCTTGGCAACGCTTTTGAACATTTTGCCAGGCTATCTTAAGGGCACTGGCGGCCTTGACATAAGTCCGATCAGCCTCATAAGCTTGGACCGCCTCCCATTGACTAGGAGTCCAACCATTCATAACCGTATCAATGAGGCTATATGCCATATTAAACATCCGGTCAAAAAAAAGGTCTTCACTTGCCAGAACAGTCTCGGAAACCTTACTTTTTTTTATCGAATCCAAAGCCCTACGAGCCAATACAAAAGCCGGTCCGTTCATGTCCCACGAATTTTGACCAGGTTGAGAGTTATCGATGAGACCGATACCGATTCCCAATCTAACATCTAAAGGACGACAAAAGTAACGTAAGTTTCTGATAATAACCGGTAATAGAGGCGGGTTATCAGATACCGCTTGCATTTCATCCCCTCTCGAAACCCGAAAGGGCGTATATAGTCCTGGAGTTTGAAGCAGAGGAAGCCGTTCTTTTAAGGCATCTAGGTGATCGGGGTGTTTCTTGGAATCAATTACATCTCCGGTAACAACCGCAAAAAGTTGCATTTAATACTCCTTGGATTCATGTGGTCATCATAAATAAATGCCAATTTGACAACTTTTACATTCGTCTTTATGAATTTAAATCATAAATAAAGAGATTACATACTTTAAAATTCGCTTACTTCATTTTATGTAATTCTCTAAATGTTTATTTATTCCTTTTCAGATCGAATTCCGACTTTGGATCAACTTTAGGCTCCTGGAGTAGCTTAATGATAAATCGTTGGGGATCATGATCTGATAACCCTTCCGGATCAAGATTTTGAAATGATTTAAAGCATAAAGTTTCAGAGGCTTTCGGGGCCAAAACATAATCAAATCTCCAAAACTTGAGTCCTTTAAATTCAAAACTGAAAGGAATTAATGTGCTGGAATAATTCACAGCATCCACATGCTCTTTCAACAGCCCATTCATTACCCCCATTGCCTTAGTAGCATTAAAATCCCCGGCGATAATATAATCAATCTGGGTTTCTTCGATATCTTGATACAGATTTTTAATTGCCAGAGACCGCGCTTCGTATCTTTGGCGAAGTTCCCGGTAAAATGACGGAACAAAAGGGTTCCCGGGTTTAATATGAAGCAGCATGTGTACATTGAAAACCCGAACTAATCGGCCATCAATATCCACATCAGCGACTGCGTATTGCTCTGAATAATCCGGATAAGAATCTTTGATGGGAAAACGAGAAATAAAGACAAATTGAAGATGGCTTCGAATATGGTATCCAGGAAACACCTGGGCTAACCGGCTTATCTCGTCAATGGCCACGTAATGGGGGGTAAACCCCGGAACTACGGAACAGATGCTAAATAACTTGGCACTATCCGCATCCTCGACCTGTTTTTCGTTGCTTGGATACCTCCAGTCCTTGGAATTATGTAAATACTCCTGCAAAATATAGATATCGGCCTGTTGTTTCTTTAAAAATTCATAAAAATGATCCCGGTCTTTAAACTGATCCCAGTAACAAGTATTCCAATTAAAGACTGTAATTTCCCGGCATTGACCGGATCGGCTTACCTCCTTCACCGGAAATAAATTAATATCCAGTTGGGAGGCTCCCAGAAATATGGATAATAACGCTGCTAATATCCCGGTTATCCTTCGTTTTCGTTGTAA
>JAAYEK010000086.1 GCA_012728785.1 Bacillota bacterium
ACATAACACAAAAATAACGATATTCATGTCCTTATCTTTTATTTCTCAAGTCTTTTTAAGCTTTCTAAAAGCGCCGAGGTTTGTGGATTTATTAAAACTGTGGACTGCTGAACTTGCTGAAGTACTTAGATAATATGAAGTTAAAGACCAAGTTTCATAAAATACAGTCTCTCCGTTTTTGGTTTCTGTATAAACATACTTAACTAAGCCAATATTTTCAACAAAGTAGTATTCAAATACACCTGTCCAAGGTACACCCTCATCTACACCGTCATGAGAGTTAAAGAATTTCCAAGCGTTAAATGTGCCGGCTGGAACGGTAACATTCTCTTGTCCGTCAACGCTCCCATATCTCCCGGAAGAAAAATCGCTCGACATAGGATTTTTATATATAATCTCATAAGGTTCATAATAAAAAAAATCCTCTTCCCCAGTTTCCCATGCTCCTATATCATAATAATTTCCGTCCGCACTCTTTCCGATATAATCACCATATGGATAACCTGGATAAATAGAATCTTTTTTTTGTGTTTTAAAGACCCCTGAATCTTCACTCAAAACAGTGTGGGCCATTGTATAGGAAACATTATGGTAACCTTTTTCGGGATAATTGAGAAAGCAATCGTAATTCAAGGTATAATTGACTTCTAAGCCGAAATAATCGGAACTGAGGCAATTTGCGGGGGGGGGGTTACCGCCTCCACCTCCAGGACCGGTAGGATCGGTTGGATCAGTTGGACCGGTAGGGTTTAAAGGATCTTTGTTTCCGCCTCCTCCGCCTCCTCCGCATCCGGCTAGTAAAGAAATTCCCAAGATTAAGACTAGAACACAAAATAATAACGACTTTCGATTCATATTGATCTTCTTATAATTTTTATAAATTAGTAGGAATACATTACCATTTTAAATCAATTGGAAAAATATTTCAAGAGTTTACTGAAAAAAGCAAAATCCATCAATTGTGTTTCTTAGGGATAAAAAAAGTCAAATTATCCAAACAGGAAAAAGGCAACGGATAACGAATAATGTTAAAATTGGGAAAAGGAAACGGGATAATTGTTTACGGCATATTTCAGGAATTAGTTTAACTAACTTTTGAATTACTTTGAACAAATTGTGGAGGTTTAGGGGTTGAACTTTTTTAAAGCAAGAAGTAGTAATAATATAATGATCTTATTTATTTCAATAGTTTTCGGTACATTAATTCTATTTAATGCTATACCCGTCCAAGCCGAAGAAATCCCAATCTCCAACCCGGCAATCAACCAACAACTCAACTTCTCCACCGGCTTCGAACATAACCGCACTTTAGGCGAACGTTGGGAGCTGCGGGGAATTTATCAACTGGAGTATGATACTCATTACCGGCTCCAAACCGGGTTGTCATATAACGGCGATACGGGATATATTAACGGGATCTTTATTGAACTGGGTTATGAAAAAATCAAGGACACCGATTATAGCGCAAGATTGAAATTTCTCGGCAATCAATATGCTCAATACGAAACAGCCGCTAATTCCATCATTCCTTATTTGAGTTGGGACAATTCCGATTATTATGTTGACTTCGGTTTGAATTACCGGTTTACCAAATTCACTGACGCAGGGCTTTGGAATATTTTTGACTATCATGGGGATGTTTCCGAAGTCATTCTATACTACCGGTTTGGTTGGAGGCCTCCCTTGAATAATGATAAATATAGATTGGCGGTAGAGTTTAAAAACAATCACGAATTTTATGCCGGTAATCTGGGGGCTTATGGCTTAGTTATCAATAATTATTATCAAATAAATAAGCGGGTTAAGATTTATGGTAATCTGGGACTATGGCAATCAGGGAGTATCGCCTTGAGCGCCACTTATCTAAAGACAACTCTTCACGCCGGTTTGGAGGTTGACTTATGATACGAATAAGTAAAATATTGTTGATGATCATTATTGCCTGTTATCTAGTATCTTGCAAGGCGGACCCTAAGGGGTTGGTGAGTTCTAGTGATGTGGATAAACGGTTCGCGGACAGCGCCTCCTTGCCGGAAAAAAGTGATGTTTCGATCGGGGGAGAGGAAACGGAATTTTCCTTTATCGTCATCGCTGATCCCCATGTTTATCATGGTTCCGATTCGGGACTTACAGAGTTAAAAGCGAAGCTCCTTCAAGATAGGGATAACGGTATCAATGATAAGTTTCTGATTGCCTGCGGCGATATTTCCCAACGAGGAGACACTGAGGATTTTCTTGCTTTTCGGGATATTTTAGCGCCGGAGTTTCCGGTATATACAACCCTTGGCAATCACGATGTTTATTATGACGGGTGGTATAATTACCGGGAGATCTTCGGTAAATCCTGTTATACATTTAAAGCCGGGTCTTCGGTGCGCTTTGTCTCCTTCGACTCCGCCAACGGGACTTTGGGACGAAAACAAAAGAACTGGCTGGAAGGGGTTTTGAAAAACAGTACCGAACCCTTGTGCTTCGTATATACTCATTTTGAACTATTCAGCCCCAATTCCACAACGATTCAACAGTATACCGATATTGAAGAGGCTTATTATTTGATCCATCTTTTCAAGAAAACCGGAGTGGACTATGTATTTATGGGGCATTCCCACGACTATTACGATAAGGAAATTAACGGGACCCATTATCTGAATATCTCCGGGTTTACCGATAAAAAGGATTATTTTCGGTTCTATGTGAATTTAGTGAATGGGACTATCAGGTATGAGAGGAAGAGTCTATGACTCCTTCATGCCGTTTTGTCGTTCCTTCGCCTCGTTCCGTCATTCCTTCAGGTCGTTGTAAGACTCCTTCATGCCTTTTGGTCATTCCTTCAATTCTTTCCGATATTCCTTTGCCATTTTTATTATACTTGCCGGATTGAGGTTTAAAGCTTTATTTGATTTAAAACAAATAAGTATGACTAAAGCCGTTAAGGGTATCCTAAATATTGGGTCAACATAAATCCCTCGGAAAGGCGGGGTATCATGAAACGATTATTCTTGCTGTTAATCCCGGTTCTTTTATTCGGAACAACCTTCGCTCAGACTCAACAGCAGCGAGTTATATCTTTTGGAAAAGACTTGACTGTCGAAGAAAAACAGGCTGTGGTAAAAGATTTTCCCCTGCCCATCGATGTTAAACTCACTGAAATTAAGACCTTAACTGTAACTAATCAGGATGAATGGCAGCTTTTAAAGGGGCTGGTCTCTGATGAACAAATTGGAACCAAGGCTATTTCTTCGGTATTTATTGAAAAGCGGAATACCGGGACAGGCCTTGAGATTGAAACTAAGAACCTAAGTTTAGTGACTCCACATATGATCGCCAACGCTTTGGCTACAGCCGGAGTGAAAGACGCCAAAGTGGTCGCCGTCGCGCCCTTATTAGTTTCGGGGACAGCGGCTTTGACCGGTATTTATAAATCCTTTGAGGAATTGACCGGAACGGCGCTTACTCCGGAGGC
>JAAYEK010000087.1 GCA_012728785.1 Bacillota bacterium
ATTAAAATTATATATTGAGGAAATGTATAAAATTACAAACTCGAAAAGCAAATTGTTGTATGGTACGATTCCTTACCCTCCTACCGGAATGGTGAGCCTTCAACCGGTAGTGGATAAGCTTATGAACGAAACCGGATGGCAGCCCCAAGTTAGCTTTCGTGAAGGCATCATCAGGACAATAGCAGAAATAGAAAAAGAAAATAGTTGAATTGGCAGTGTCCCTTTTAAGATTTGCTTAAAAAGGGGTAGTCTTTAATTAAGTTAGATAGACGGATCAGTGGATGACTAATTTATTCAACAAAAAAGAAATAAACAGACTCGTCTTGTTCTTCCTGGTGGGGGGAATAAATACCGTTTTTGGGTACTCTCTGTATGCTTTGTTTCTGTATTTGGGCATACATTACACCCTGGCATCTCTGTTTTCAACAATAGGCGGAGTGTTGTTTAATTTCAAGACAACAGGTGTTATTGTCTTTAAGAATCATAACAACAAACTCTTAATGAAATTCATTGGGGTGTATGCTATAACGTATTTATTAAATATTGGATGCTTAAGAATATTCGACATTTTTAATGTTAATATGTATCTAGCCGGTGCTATTGTTCTGATACCGGTTGCACTAATAGCATATACACTACAAAAAAGGTTTGTTTTTGGAGGGTAAAAAGGTGAAGCTTATAAGCGTTGTTACTCCTTGTTTCAATGAAGAAGAAAATGTTGAAGAAGTATATAAACAAGTAAAAGCGGTATTTGCACATCTGCCCCAATACCGATACGAACATATTTTTATCGACAATGCCTCCACCGACAGAACAGTTGATATACTAAAATCGCTAGCCAAGCAAGATAATAACTTAAAGATTATTATTAACACTCGTAATTTTGGTCACATACGCTCTCCCTATCATGCATATTTCCAAGCTAGAGGCGATGCGATAATTTCTATTGTGTCTGATCTTCAAGATCCCCCTAACATGATTGAAGATTTTATTGCCAAATGGGAAGAAGGCTACAAAATAGTAGTTGGGGTAAAAACTGAGAGTAAAGAATCCAGATTGATGTTTGCCATTAGGAAGTTCTATTATAATTTAATTGGAAAACTAGCGGACATTGATTTAATTAAGAATTTTACTGGCTTTGGATTATACGATAGAGAAGTAATAGAAATTCTACGCAAAATAGGGGATCCATATCCCTATTTTAGAGGCCTCATAGCTGATATTGGCTTTGAGGTATATAAAATTGAATTCACCCAACCTGCCAGAAAGCGGGGAATTACCAAAAATAATTTCTATACGCTTTATGATACGGCAATGTTGGGAATAACCAACCACTCCAAAGTTCCATTGCGGATTGCTACTATGACTGGATTTACAATTGGATCTTTAAGCCTCCTAGTAGCTATAGTGTACTTTCTAATGAAAATAATCTTTTGGGACCGATTTGAAGCTGGAGCTGCTCCGGTGGTAATCGGACTGTTCTTCTTTTCCTCTATTCAGTTATTCTTTATTGGGATCGTGGGGGAATATGTGGGATCGATCCAAA
>JAAYEK010000088.1 GCA_012728785.1 Bacillota bacterium
AGTATAGACTCGAGAATATAAACCGGCGATGTGGTAATTGCCAAAAGAACGTTGATAGGCCAAACCTTGGGCCGGGCTTTCAAAGAAATCGGATATCAAACCGAAGGGGCCGAAGGAGTATCGAAAACGGCCAAGATAATTAAGACTTTGAGGATGTTCCATCCTTAAGAATGCTTCATCAATTTCAAGAGGTGAATCTATTGGAGGGTCAAGAGGCGCATTTTCCGGATCAAGACTTTGATACTGTAAACCCCATCCGCCACGGTGAGCCATTTTTAGTGAAAACAGGAGATTTTGGTCGATAAAAGCATCCAGAAATAAGTTGAGTTCTTGATTTACTTTGAATAAAGACACTGAATCAAGGTTTGATTGGGGTTGAATGTTAAAACTCCCTCCAAGTTGAAACCGGCCCCAATTTGCTTCTAAATTATCAAAGCGGTTGGATAAATCGGATAATTTCCGGTCGGTGGAATTGGTAGCGGAGGCGCCGAAAGCCGGGAGGGAAAAGGTAAATAATATAAATAGAAGGAAACCGATAATCAATGACTTTTTCAAATTGTTCCTCCTTGTTTCTTAAAAAGTGTAAGATAGTCGTCCGCGTCAATCTCTGATTGACCCAAGCAAACCAATAAAAATTGACGTGGATCCAAAAGGGCTGTGACCTTTTCTAAGTTGATGATTCGGTTTGGATAATAGAATACCTGCTTAAAGGGTATAATAAAAAAATACCAGTGATGGTACAAAAAAGAAAGCCGGAAATCCGGCTTAGTTACGCATTATTACAAAACTACATTTCCCTATGCTTGGGTCAGTAGGGGGTCAAGTAGCGGAGTGCCAGTTTTGAACCGGCGGAAACTTTTGTTTTATATTATTATAATAAAAGGTAAAATGTGAATGGAAGTAGAAAGAAGTTCACTAAATTAGCGCTAGAGGTATTATTAGGGCTGACATTAAGAAAAGGTTAGGGATAAGTCCCTAACCTTGCCGGGATAAAAGATTTTCCGCTTTTTCAATTAACCTGCGGACTATTAAACCGGCTTCTCGGGTGGTGATGTTTCCATAGTCGTAAGTGTTGCCTTGTACCTGGATCCGGTCGGCAAAACCTAATTCTTTAGCAATCTCATACTTTACCTGATCGGAGACGATACTACCACGACGACTCAAGTTTTCACCCCCTATTTGAAGTCAGAAGAGGTCTGTAAAAATAGGACCTCAAATGCCTTCTGTGATAGTTTATGCTAAATTACCGATTTTAATTAAGGTATAACTATTCGATCTAAAAAACATGCATGAATTATGTTTTAATACATTAAAATATGTTATAATGATGACGGATTTTTTCTAATTGAGGGGAGTATTAGCAACTGTGAAAAACCTTCATTTTGTTGGTATTGGTGGGGCGCGTCTTAGTGGGCTCGCTAAGTTATATCAAGATCGGGGTTATAATATTACCGGTTCGGACGCTAATGAGTCAAAATCGGTTCAGAACCTGATTAATAGGGGAGTCAAAGTATTTATCGGGCATAGTCCGGTTAATATCGACGGCGCTGATTTAGTAGTATATACCAATGCTGTTGGAAATGATAACCCGGAGGTTAAGACGGCCCTGGATAAAGGAATTCCTGTTATTGAAGGCGCTGAACTTTTAGGGAAACTCATGGGTGAAGTCGGGCGAGGTATAGCCATTGCCGGAACACATGGTAAGACAACAACCACGGCGATGACTGCTTTGGTATTGACCGCGGGCGGCTTAGATCCCACGGTATTAGTTGGCGGTGAGATCGAAGCTTTTCAAGGAAACCATCGTTCCGGTAAATCCGATTATATGGTGGTTGAGGCTTGTGAGTTCAAAAGTTCATTTTTATTTCTTCGTCCTTCAATTGAGCTAATCACTAATATCGATTGGGACCACCCGGATTGTTTTCCAACAATGAAGGATGTGCTAAAAACTTTTGCTGATTTTGTAAGTTTACTTCCCAACAAAGGAACTTTAATTCTTTGGGGGGACGATCCTAATGCCGACTATTTAAAAAAGAGATATAAGGGGAAAACGGTTACTTTCGGCTATCAGCCCCAATTTGACTGGGAGATTGCCGAATATCATTCACTTGAGCCGTTAGGAATTATTGGACGGATTAATTATAAAGGAAAAAGCCATGGCGAACTTTATTTGAAGGTTCCCGGACGCCATAATTTGCAAAACGCAATGGGCGCTTTAGTGATTGCTTCGGAACTGGGAGTTGATACCAAAGTAGCTTTAAAAGCATTAACTGAATTTAACGGTGTGAAACGTAGATTTGAAATCAAGGGAGAATATCGTGGCGCAATGATTGTCGACGACTACGCTCATCATCCCGGAGCTGTCAAAGCTACTTTGGCTTCAGCGCGACAAGGGTTTAAGGGTCGGATATGGTGTGTTTTCCAACCGCATCTTTATAGCCGGACCAAATTCTTATTGGATGAATTTGCAAAGTCATTTAATGATGCAGATATTCTTGTTTTAGCCGATATTTATCCGGCGAGGGAAATTGATCCCGGAGATATCTCCAGTAAAGATCTTGCTGTCAAAGCCGGTCGTTTTCATACGGATGTACGGTATTTCGGCGATTTTGACACAATAGTAAACCATTTGACTAAACATGTCCAAAAAGATGATTTAGTTATTACAATGGGAGCGGGGAATATTTTTAAAGTCGGAGAAAGATTATTAAATAATGTTATTATTTAATAATCATCTTTATTTAAGGGTATTCCATAAAACGATGAATCTGTCTTAGTTGCGGATTAGTTTGAATTATCTATGAAGCATTCCAAAAATAAAAGCCTGTGCGTCAGGCTTTTTGATTTTAATTTAAGATAATGATGTGAAAAGGGGTAAATATCAATCATAAATATTAGAAGATCTATAACTGGATGATTAACATTCCATCCTCATAATCAAATTCATATCGTTTATCTTCGATTGGTATTTGGAAGCGATTTAAAAATTTTTTTGCTACCACCATTTTTGTTGTTTGGCCTTGAATTTTAAAAGCATCCGGAGTGGGCTCTTTAACAGGTAAGATGCCCATTTTTTTTTCATCTGGATCAAAGAATAATTCAACAAAACTTATGTTATCAAAATACTTTTCAACCACTGGTTTGTAAAAAGCGAATCTACCTTTGCGATTAATCCCAATTGTTTTAGATGTAGCCCCCTTTTTAGGTTTTTCTTTTTGAAATTTAATAAAACCCAAGAAAATCCCTCCTCTAATATTGATTTGAACATATTCGACGGTTGTTGAATTTAATCCTGCCTAAATCAAAAATTTACAAAAAAATAATAAACCGCTAAAAAACGAGAAGAACCGTGATATACAGAATAGTAACGAAATATACCTAAATTAACCGGAATGTAGTGGTAAATAGTATTTTTGAAAATTACTATAGAGATAGAGTGGTATATCGCTATTAAATTAAAAAATTAACATAACACAAATAACAGAAAGTTTCTGCAGGAATTTAAATTAATTATTAGAATTGTTGATGAAAAGGGCTTGCTTATTAGAATGCAATTTTAATGGAGGGCAAAAGTGTTTCGATATCTGATTTTTGATTTGGACAATACTCTTTATCCAAAAGAAGCCGGACTCTTAGATGAGATTAACCGACAGATTGATTTATATATTGGTCAAAAAACGAATATCCCCAAATCAAAAATACCGAAAATAAGGCTAGATTATTGCCAAAAGTACGGGACAACTTTAGGGGGAATGGTTGTCCATCATAAAATTGATCCGAAAGAATACTTTAGAGATGCCTATAATATTAATATTGCGGATTATCTTAAACCAGATCCGGCACAAGCCAAAATATTGGAAGGGCTTAACCTTAAAAAAGTGGTGTTTAGCAATAGCCCCTTAGAATATGTGGAGGAAGTGCTGGATACATTAGGAATAAAAGATCAATTTGAAAAAATATATGATATCTATTTTTGCAATTTAGTCGGAAAACCTAACCTATCAAGTTATAATCAGGTATTAGCGGATTTAGGGATTGAAGGGAACGAGTGTCTGTTCATCGACGATATGCCGTCAAATGTTTTGGGGGGAGAAGCAGCGGGTATTACATCAATTTTAATTGGAGAAGGGCCGGTTAGTAACATTTCCTGGGTAATCTCGAATTTAGCGGAACTCCCAATGATTATTTCCCAAATTAAAGATAAACTCACAGCCTAAAGATTTTTTAATTTTTTCACCAAACGTCTAAATTCTCTTTTTTTACCTTCGGCTAACGATTGATCAATTTGGCGTAAGATTTCCGCTCTTTTTTGTTCGCGTTGAAAACCTGCAAACCAGAGTGACAATTCAAAATCGATTAATAATTCTTCGGTCTGGTTTGAATTAAGAACTGTAGCATCTTCGGCGATTAATGAATAAGGCTCGGAAAGAGAACGTTCCGGGTAATATAAAGTCAAATAAATCGGGCTTTCCATCTCTGAATAGAGTTTTTCGAGAATAATTTCAAGATCGGTCAGGGCTTGGTCATTAGTTTTGTATAAAAGCGGGGGCATTCCAATTCCTTCGGTTGAGACAACAATTAGGGGCTGTATCGAAGAGCCGTTTAATACCAATTTTAATCTGCAAAGCAGTTCCTCGGTTTGGGCCAGTTCTTTAAGAATCTTAATCGGATTATCATTGGCGAAGCGATTGTTTTCGATAAACCAGCCGATAAAGTTTTTTTTCGCCCAGACACTCACTGCTTTTTTGGTCATGATGTTTAACCCGCCTTTATCAAATGTAAAATGTCCTCTATAATTAATATTCGGAACAGTGTGATTCGAGACTGAGAGACAAATTTTTACAAGTTAGTCTTTGGTGTCAATTTCGGGGTTAAAAAAATTTTTTATTATTGGAATAATAATGCCAAGGGGGCGATGAAGGTGAAAGATCCAAGATTTGAAAAGATGGCCGAAGGATTAATCCATTATTCGGTAAACTTAAAGCCGGGGGAAAAAATATTGATCGAAGTGATCGATAACGGAACTCCATTGGCATTAGCGGTTGTCAAAGAAGCATATCGGGTTGGTGGGGTTCCCTTTGTAGTACTCCGAAACAGGCGGCTTGACCGAGAAATTATGTTGAAAACGACTCAAGAACAATTAGAAATAATGGCCCAATACGAACTGGTTCAAATGAAAGAGATGGATGCCTACATTGGGATCAGGGCGGCTGAGAACGCTAATGAGACAACCGATGTGCCGGGAGAGAAACAACAGCTCTATATGAAACACTATTCCCGTCCGGTAGTTGAGGAAAGAGTCAACCATACCAAATGGTGTATTATGCGTTACCCTAATCCGGCCATGGCTCAATCAGCCAATATGAGCACGGAAGCTTTTGAGGATTTCTATTTTAATGTTTGTACTTTAGATTACCGAAAAATGGCGTTAGCAATGGAATCATTAAAAGAATTAATGGAAAGTACCGACCAGGTGCGGGTGACCGGTTCAGATACGGATTTGACTTTTTCGATTAAGGGGCTTCCGGCAATTCCATGCGCTGGAGAAATGAACATCCCTGACGGAGAAATTTTTACTGCGCCGGTAAGAGAATCGGTTAATGGGATAATTACCTATAATACCCCAGCGGTATATCAGGGACTAACTTACGAGGGGATTAGGTTGGAATTTAAAGATGGGAAAATAATCAAGGCAACTAGTAGTAATAATACCGAAAGGCTTAATCAAACTTTGAATACTGACGAAGGGGCCAGGTTCGTTGGGGAGTTTTCAATTGGAGTCAACCCTTACATCTTGAAGCCGATGAAAGATACTTTATTTGACGAAAAGATCTGCGGCAGTATTCATTTTACACCAGGCCAAGCTTATCAAGAATGCGACAATGGCAACCGTTCAGCTATTCATTGGGACTTGGTGTTAATTCAACGGCCGGAATATGGTGGTGGAGAAATTTATTTTGACGGAAAACTAATTCGTAAAGATGGACGGTTTGTCCTTGCGGAACTGGAAGGCCTTAATCCTGAGAATTTAAAATAAAAACAGTAGAAAAAAATACACCAAATTTTTGGTTTTCGAATTTGATTAGTGAATCGCAGATTACTTCTAAAAACATAAAATCCTGCTTATTAGCAGGATTTTATGTTTTTAAGTTGAAATTAATATCAATAAATTTGTTTTGGTTTTAAGTATTATTGCTTAAATTGATTACCATCGAAAATTCGGTATCTGCTTTTTCGGCTTCCTTGTAGATGGCTTTTAATCCATTCCATATCTGTTCCGGGGAATCACTATAAAGATAGGTACTCAAGTTACCTGTTTCATGTTTGACACCAGTTTCTTTTAAGGCTTGGA
>JAAYEK010000089.1 GCA_012728785.1 Bacillota bacterium
CGAAGCGGTCTATCCGAAGTTACCGGAGAACTTGGCTATGGAAACCGGCGCTAAATTGGTCCTGTTATGGCCGGCTACCAATGAATCCGGTGATTACCTAGAGACCTTAACGGAAAATGTTATGAAATTGGTCGCGGCCTTACAATAAATATTGGAGTCTCGAAGATGGAATTGGTAAATGATAAACCATTGCTGGAATTGTCCGGGGTAACATTTGGTTACCCCGGTATCGTCGCTTTGAGAGAGGTCAACTTCGGGATCAAGCGCGGGGAGTTTTTAGGAATCATCGGGCCCAATGGTTCCGGGAAAAGCACGCTTCTCAAGGGGGTTTTAGGTTTGTTACGCCCGGTTGAGGGCAAGGTTCTTATATTCGGAACCAGTTATCGAAACCGCGATGTCCGTAAAAAAATCGGTTACGTACCCCAGAAGAGCAAAAGTGAAGCTAGTTTTCCCGCGTCAGTCAAGGAAGTTGTAATGATGGGGCTATATTCACAAATTGGTTGGTTACACCGGCCAAATCAATCCCACCGGCGGTTGGTGGAAGAGAGCCTGGAACGGGTGGGAATGGCTGATCTCGCCGAGCGGCCTATTGGAGAGCTGTCCGGAGGCCAGTACCAAAAGGTGATGATCGCCAGAGCTTTGGTGAACAACCCGGAATTGTTGATATTGGACGAGCCCACTGCAGCGGTGGATATCTCCGCCCAACGGGCAATCTTGGAACTCTTGGAGAAACTAAACCGGGAGCAGGGGATGACTGTGTTAATGGTATCGCATGATATCAATGAAATCGTTCATTTTTGCGACCGGATCTTATTATTAAACGGAAAGGTTTGCGCCTTCGGGACCCCGGCGGAAGTGTTAACCAAAGAAAACCTGGGATCGGTTTATGGGGCGCGGCTATTCATTTACGACCATCATGGCCATCCACATATTATGGTAGGTGATTTCGATGATTGAGATTTTTTCTTTTTCTTTTATGAGGACAGGCTTGATTGGGGCGGTTATTAGCGGGATATGTTGTTCATTAATCGGGGTTTTTGTAGTATTAAGAGGAATGTCTTATATAGGGACCGGAATCGCCCATGGTTGTTTGGCCGGAGTGGCGTTGGCCTTTCTGATGGGCTGGAACCCTCTAGTAACCTCGGCCTTATTCGCCTTGGCAATGGTAGTAATCATCGAGTTATTAAATAGGCGTATTTCATTAAAGATCGATTCGGCCATTGGGGTCACTTTTTCGCTGGCAATGGCTTTGGCGGTGCTTTTTATCGGACTATTGCAGCGTTATACACCGGACATTATGGGTTATTTATTCGGTAATTTGCTGGGGGTTACCGTATCGGATCTTTGGATCATGGGCGGAGTAGGCGTTTTGGTGATCTTGGTGATAATACTCTTCTTCAAGGAATTTCAGTTTTCCACCTTCGATCCGGAGATGGCGGCGGTTTCCGGCATTCCGGCGAGTCTGGTCTCTTTAACTATATCGATCTTAATGGGCTTAACCATCGTAGTATCCTTACAGGCAGTTGGCGAACTTTTGGTACTCGCTTTGATTGTGCTCCCGGCTTCGATTGCCCATCAACTTACCCATTCACTTTTGAAGATGACCTTGCTTTCGGTGGGAATCGGAGTAGTCGTCTCGGTTGTAGGATTGATTATCTCATTTTATCTTGATATTCCTTCGGGATCAATGATTGTCTTAATTTTAGGGTCGTTATTTTTCTTAAGTTTATTTTTCCGTAGGCTGAGCACAGATATAGCCAATTAATACGAACTGGAGCTGAAAAAATGAACCCAATCTTGTTTAGTATCGGACCGTTTCAGGTTCATTGGTATGGGATATTGATCGCGGCTGCGACTGTCATTAGTTATTGGTTAACTCAGCGAAACGTTAGGGCTTATGGAATTGACCCCAATAAAGCTGACCGGCTGTTTATAAAAGTAATTATCGCTATTTTCGTTGGCGCCCGCCTAGCCTATATTCTCTCTGAATGGCGCTTTTATATGGCTAACCCTTTGGAAATAATTCGGGTAGACCACGGAGGTTTGGGTTCCCACGGAGCTATCTTGGCGGCGTTAGTCTGCGGGTATTTTTGGACTAAAAAAGATGGATTTTGTTATTGGCAATTAGCCGATGCCACCACTCCAGCGCTACCCGTAGGACATATTTTTGTCCGGCTGGGTAACTTCATCAATGGGGAATTGTATGGGCCACCGACCACGCTACCCTGGGGAGTAGATTTCCCTAGTACTGCCGGACCGGTACATCCCAGTCAATTATATGAGCTTCTTACTTCGTTAATAATTTTGCCGTTGGCCTTAAAATGGTCCGCTAAGCCCCGTTATCCCGGTTACGCTTTTGTTAGGGTTTTATTGGCCCATTCTCTAGTCCGGTTTTTCATGGATTTTCTGCGCCAATCCGATCAACCCTTTGAAGGCCTGGTATTGACCCAATATATGGCATTAGCATTGGTAGCGTGTTGCGCAGGGTTGATTTGGTATTGGGAAACCCATAAGCACGGTGAGGGGAAAATACCTGGAAGCAATGGGGAATGATTATAAATGAGGATGCTATCAGGTCAATAGAACAACACCATAACTTTAACTAAAGTTTGGCACTCTGATATACCCTTTCTTTTTTTTGTCTTTTGCCCCACATCCCCCCTTACCCCGAGTCCATTAGTAGGATACAAGTGGGTTTTGGGAGTTGGGGGAGGGAGGGGAGGATAAAAAAATAAATGATATGCATAGGCTGGATTTCTTCTTGCGATTTTGAAAAACAGTCTTTAGCCACCTAAAAAATAATAAAAGTAATGGGATGATATTTTTAGATGAGCAAAGCGGTCTGGTCAATAGAATTGAAGATATGCTTGAACGATTGCGGCTGATTGAACCGGTTATTCCTCGCGCAGAGGCGCTGAGGAGCGGAGAAAACCTTTAGTGCTTTGGATTTGCTTTTCCTTACGGGAAACTGTTGCTATTTTCTCGTGATTTTAAGATCAAAATAATATCAATTACTAATCATTAAGTGACTGTTGTTAAAAGATTGGTCGAACTTACTAAAAATTAAGTTTCAACTACTAATTGATAAGTTCCAATTATTAAAGAATAAGTAATCATCATTAAACGATTGGTTATAATCACTAAACGTTAAGTGGAAATTAGTAAATGATTAGTGAAATTTACTTAACGATTGGTTCCAATTATCAAACGATTAATAAAAATTGCCATTCATTAAGTTTCAAAGATTAAATGAAGTGCGGTGGGGAATAAAACGAGGGGCCGGAGGATGAAACGGAGCGCTTTTGGGGCGCTCCATAGTCCGACGGCTCCTTATTATTATTCGATAGTCGTCCACGTCAACATCAATGCGTTAAAAAAGTTTCCTATATTTAAGTTTCAGCTATTTTAATCGCCAGGGACCAAAGCTAAATATGAAAATAAGTTGACGTGGATCGACAAGTATCGATAGTACTTTCTAAATAAAGTCTATTATCAATAGACTCAAGAAATTCGGTAGCTCGACGTGAAGCAGGATCACCTAAATAAACCTGAAGTAAAGCTGCTACAAAACCAGCAGGAGGGCATATTGCAGTCAAAATGGTCTGAGATAATAAAGGGAAAGCATCTCCGGCCCTCGGTTTTAATGCTTCTTTAGTAACTTTTTTTGACATCAGTTTTGAACCTCCGGCCCACAGGTAACATTCTTTAAGGCTTTGAGCTCATTAATGAGTTCCTCTTTGCTAAGAAGACCTTTTCGCTCCAAGACATTAACCAAAGCTTGATGAGTATATAACTGGCTGAGTAAGAGTTGTTCAAGATCAACCTGTTCCAGCTTTTCGTTAGACAATTATTTCACCTTCTTACCATATAATTCTAGAACCTTATACATAATCCCTTTCCAGAGGTTACTTTTGTCAAATTTGTCAAACCAAAATAAAAGAGCCAGGTTAGGCCCTGGCCCCAATGATCCTATAATTCAGTCTTCGGTTTCATGATCTCGTCAATAAGCTTCAATAATGCTGCGAAGCATATAAAGACTTTGGCTATGGTATCGAATACCATTGGTACAATGTCTGTATTCATAGGCTGCTCCCTTCTCGAACCAAGAAAGAAAACGGCTACCGTATTACACCAATGTTAATTTGGTGAACATTTGTTTGTTGCCTAGAGGCAACATTTAGTGTATACTAATACTGTGTGTAACTCACAGTTGGACGTGTGACTGGCTGGTCTTAGCGTCCACGCGGTATGCCGAACTTTTACGGTTCGGTGTTTTTTTTCTTCAGATAACACCCAGTTTTCTGCCCCCCTCCTTTCACCAACTTATCCACAGAATCCACATCTACATAATCTAGTTGTCAAAAAGATCATACACTACAACATATTGTTTGTCCAACGACTTTTTGCTATTTTTCGGTGTAATATTGGACTATAGATCAAAAAAACGCACTAAATTGGGCTGATTCTTTAGTTTTAACAGTAATTAAACGAAGTGTACGTTAATTGATTCAGTTATTCTACTAGGACGTAGACTCTCCTTTAGGGATTACGAAAATCTTCTAGTTTAATAGTATCTAAATCTAAAACTTTTGTCTACAAAAAGTTATCCACAGATAATAACACTGATACTTGAAATCGTAAACTTGTTACGGTTTCGTCCTTTATTTTTACTTTTTTCCTTACGACCCAAAAGATTATCAACGGACATTTCAAACTGTTCGACCAATGGATATA
Organism: Bacillota bacterium; assembly: GCA_012728785.1. Taxonomy (GTDB): domain Bacteria; phylum Bacillota; class UBA4882; order UBA8346; family UBA8346; genus JAAYHS01. Next base: position 4,735 of record JAAYEK010000089.1, read on the forward strand.
ACATTATTAAAAAGGTAAAAGTGTAAAGTTGTAATAATAAAACCGATAAAAACTTAGCTTTATGATTTCATATTACTTTTTTACAAATTCCATTAAATCTCCCGGCTGACAATCCAAAGCATTACACAATTTATCGATGACTTCCAGAGAAACATATTCATTCGTATTCAATCGCGCCATTGTTCCCCACGAAATATCCGCCATTTTGAGCAAATCCTGTTTTTTTATTCCCTTATCAATAAGTAACTTTTGAAACGGTTTATAACTTATCAACTGAAAACCTCCCAGGTAAAATCATCTTTATTCGGATAACAAGAATTTAGAGAAATTGTAAATATATATTGACATTATTCTCTGCTTTGTTATAATAATATTTAACAAATTATAAAATTCTCTAATACAATAGAGATAACAATTGAGAATTTATTATCGCATTGTTTGCTGAAAACTTTGTAAATAATATTTATTCTACATCTATTCTCAGCTTTCCTTTAAGGGAATCTTTCTGTTCAATTTAAAACCGGAATCAATCCAAAACCACCCTAAGAATTATTTACTTCCAAAATCACAAGCGGATCTTTAAATATCGGTTTCAACCGATAAACATTAACCAGCCACGGGTTTCAACTCGTGGATTGAGGACGGAGCTTAACCCATGGATTGCGAAACATTTCGCCTAAAATCAGCCCGACGGGCTTCCATCTACTTTAAACTCCCGGTCGGACCAAATGATGAATTAAGAAGAATGAATTTTCGCCAATCCACGGGTTGGAAACCCATGGCTGGAAAATAATCTTACCGGTTAAAACCGGTATCAATCCAAACTTCAAGAATCATTTTACTTTCAAAAACACATAAAAAAATTTACAATGAACAAGGTACAATTAAAAACTATTTGGGCTTTAATAATTGTATATTGTCAATTGTACATTGTACATTAACTCCAAAGGTGGACTAATCGCCATGCCTCTTACCAGCATCAACATCTACACCCTCAAACAAATCCGAACCAAACACCATCGGTATGATCTTGATGGTTTTCAGATCACCAGTCCCTTAGTCTGTTACAATCTCCTCCAATACCTCCTCGATCTCAAGGCCGAACCGGTGGAGCAGTTCGGGATTATCGCGCTCAATACCAAGCAGAAGA
>JAAYEK010000090.1 GCA_012728785.1 Bacillota bacterium
ATCTGTTAATAGAGTGAATGTATTGGGAAATATTCCTTGAGACCATCCGATATGTATGGTATACGCATTTAAAAAAAAGGATGCTCGATTTACGAGTATCCTTTTCCCTTAAGAATCCTTCTCCGACGTATGTACCAGGAGGGGACGAAAAGTGAGAGAACGTTACTTACCTGTTTTAACACAACTGTCTCCAAACGGCCACATTTTTTAACCTGGCATTCATCTCATTTTTTCAATCATGCCGTATAATATGATTAAAGAAGGAGGTGAACAACAATGCAGGGTTTGGAACTTTTTGCAATGCATTTCGTAAAGAACTTAGCAAACCAGGAGAACCAAAAAAACCGTGAAGCTAAAAGATAAACTTCATGGTTTTTTTTGCCCAAAAACCACTCTTATCTTCATTTCTCTTCCCCTTTACACGGCAATGAAATGACCAAACTGTCAAACAGTTCGAAGACTTCAAATTTACAGCCGGGTTTAAATCCTTTCCGCTCCAGCCATTTACCGGAGAGACGAATCAGGGGGAGTTTTTGACCTTTGTATTCGATTGAGCTGACGGTGTGGGAGTGGTGACGAAGCATAGGCGGATACCTCCATTTCACACTACGGGCTATCGTTTACAGGTGAGGGTTGATGATTATGGCTAGTTCCCGATTGATTTTTTAGTCAGGCTCTGAGTGCCCACGGTTTCGACGGCGAGTTCTTTTTGATTGACCAAAAAGAACCAAAAAGTCATCGGGAACCTACGGTTCCGAGCCTCCCTTTATTCATCCCGGTTTTTAGAATGTCTTCGCCATCCGTGGCCTTCTGTCTGGTAACTAGGTAGAGGCTTCCGCTCTCAACCGCTGTTTTTGCCTCCATGCAAAAGAAGCAGTGGACTCCATCCCTGGAGTCTCAGTGTAAGCCACGTGCAACTCGGATTTTGGGTTTAAAAATTTACATAAGGGCTCACAAAATCGTAAAACAAAAGATAAGCTCAGCCAATCTATCCAATTAAATGAAAAAGCAGCCATAAAACTTATTCAAATCATTAAGGACGAGTTTAAATTATAGTGAAGCCGGAATGTTTGTTAAATGCTACGGGTTGCACTTGAAGAGACCACGGTGAAACAGATTAAACGACTATCCAACACTATTCGGGAAAAAAGGGCAACTCTGCAACGGCCGGCAATTTCTCTTTAAGGGATAAGGTCATTCCCCGGACTTCCTGTCCTTCATGACTCCGTCCATCCTGGAACCCGGCTCCCTCAAGCACTCCATAAAGCCCTACCATTTAAGTTATCGGTTACCATTTAGGAAAACTTAGCCAAAATCCTTTATACTTAGCAACCATCACGGATTAAGTAAACAAAAAGCCGCCTAAAAAAAGGACGGCCTTAAATAGTTCTTGTAACAACTCTTAATTATTCGGCAATTGTCACAACCGGAATCTCCATCGTTGTCATCTTATCAATAAGATCCATTCTTGTATCGGCAAGCCATTTAAAAAATGGTCTAATATTAGGCCTATAACCCCTTTTGCAGTACATAAGGACCATTAACGCTTTTTTCCCATTATCCAAATGGATTTCTTTATAACGGTAGATATCAAATTCGACAAGAGTTGATATATTATTCTCACTTTCTCCCACCATAAAGTCAATTATAAACTCCATCTTATCAGGGTTACTCCATATGGCGTACTTACAAACCGGATCTTTCTTACCTCTTTTATTCAATTCTTTAGCTTTCTGTTCGACTGCCTTCTTAGGCTTAATATCCCGAAGAAATACATGAACCGCCAACATCTGGTCGAAGGTCTCCACATCCTCCCCCTCCGGCAGATACTCCTGAGCGTAATAAGTCTCATCCGGATGGGCCGTCCAGGCAAGATTAAAAACCGTCTCATTAAACACCAAAGGCTCTGCTACCCCTATTCGATCTATCGGCTCCAAATCACCGGGTTCAGTCTCCACAGAGTCGTCGGCCAGAACCAATCCAAAGTTAGACGCTGTAAAAGATATAACCATCAAAATAAACCAGATTTTCTTCGATGTTATCCCTCCAAATTAGGAAAATATATTTGACCATCTAAAAAACCATTCCTAGCCATCCGCTGAACCTACAGGATCACATCCCTCATTTTCACGATCGTCGGGGAAATCTCCCTAACCACTTCCCTGATTGACGGGGTCATCCGTTAAATTTCTCCGGATTATTTCATTTTCAAACTTCATCTTTGCCTAATGGAACTTCAATGAAAGACCCCTTTTTTTAACAGACTCATTATTTCTATTATAATATACCTATAACAATAACTTTGCTTTATTTAATACTACTTCTCTTTCACCTTGACTATTTTTGACTAAAAGTTTTAACGTATTATTTTTTTCTGAAAAAATCAACTCTATAGATTTGTCGAAGGGAATCTCCGAATTAACCTCGTTATATACTTTAACTATTTCATCTCCAACCAGTAGACCAGCCAGATCAGCCGGGGATCCTTCCCATATTCCCATAACTTGAATCATTCCCGCTTTGTTTTTCCGTATGGAAAATCCGTACGAAAAGATATTGTTTTCCCATTTCTTTTGGGTATCCGGTATTAAACGCATTTCCATCGCGGGATAATCGATAATAACTGTAAAATGGGATAAAAAGGTATTGCCTATATAACATGTGTTCGTATTTGAAAAATCTACCGGTAAATCTCTTGCCATAAAATCACCCAATTGAATCGAGCCGATACGAGAAATCACACACTCGGATTGACCGATCAGCCCGCTACTAGCGGTTCCTTTTGATTTAATTAAGGGAGAGTTTAACATCGGCTTATACTGTTCTAAAAACTTTAGGGGAATAGTCAAATAGGAATTCACACAACCAGTATCAATAATCGCTCTATCTTCATTTGACCCAATTCTAAGCATAGTAGTAATAATTCCATTTTTCGAAATTAGTTCAATCTTCAATGCAGATTGATAAGAGCTCTTATTTGGATTAAAAGTTAATAGTTGATTCTTATAGTCAATTTTTATACAAAAGAATTTTAAAAAATTGGCGCCAATTAGTCCGTCAACCTTTAAATAATTTATTGCTTCCAAATCCAAAACTAAAGCTCCGCAGTTTTCAATTCCTATTTCTCCTATTGATAGTCGGTTAATCTGGACAATATCAACTGGTTTTGATCCATATCGATAAAGACCTGATATGGTCATTTCAGATTTTTTTTCTAATTTTAATTCGGTCGCCACCTGATCGCTAATTACTGTATATTGGGCGCCGGTATCGACTATAAAGCGATATTCTTCTCCCGAATCATTAATTCTAGTTTTTACGAATATTAGATTGGCAGTGGAACTAAATGGAAGAACAATTTCGTTTGAAAACTCGATTGGTTTTCCTTGGGTTAAAACTCCTTCTTTGGGACTTATGTAGTTACCGAACTCAAGTTCACTCAAGTTAATAAAAGTAATTGACTCATTATTAATCCAGCGATAGTTTTTATTTGGCTTTTTAGGGTTTAACTCGTAAGGTAAATTAGTTTTAAGGTTAACTTTATTATCAACATATAACCAAAGACCACATATCTTTCGCCCATTTATTATATATTTTCCAATCTCGTACCCTATTGCCGATACCGTCTTTTCTCCCTTGGCTTTTAATTTAAACTGAGATCCGGCTTGATTGATAAATCTTGAAATTGTCGACCATCCGGATCGATTGAAAATTTAAATGTTAATAAAAAGCTATTATTCTTTCGATGAGGAATTCCCGGAACTTGATAATTTCCAACCCAATAAGCATTTAATATCTTCGCTTCCTTAATTTCATCAGCAAAATTATTAGTTGCTATAACGAGTGAATCTACTATAGTGATGACTAGAGATACTATTAATAAAAACAGTAATAATCTTTTCATTTTTTCACTCCTCTATAATCTCTTATATCGGTTTTTTGTTTTTCTCTTTTTCAAACCAAGCTTTCCAATTCTTATCTTTTCTCAAATTATCTAAATCAGGATCTGTTTGAATATATTTATAATTACGATAACCTTCATCGATAGCAAGGTGAAGGTAAAAATAAGCTTCTTTGGAATTACCAAGTCTACAATACGCGCAAGCAACA
>JAAYEK010000091.1 GCA_012728785.1 Bacillota bacterium
AAAAAGCTTTGGGTCAAAAGGACCAATCATTATATAGTATAGGACCATTGATTCATAATCCGCGGGTAGTCGACGAGTTGGGAGCAAAGGGACTAAAAACGGTGGATTCACTTGCTCAGGTTCCGGACGGCCGAGTTGTTATCCGGTCCCACGGGGTATGCCCTGGGGTTTACCAGAGGGCACTGGATCAAAAGTTGGAGATTATTGACGCCACTTGTCCTTTTGTAAAAAATGTCCAACAACTAGCGGTTTTTTTACGGAATGAAGGGTATCAAGTGATCATCATTGGTGAACCGGAGCATGCTGAGGTCAAAGGCGTATTGGACTCTGTCGCCGGAGAGGCTTTGGTGATCGAGAATGCTGAAGGTCTAAAAGGCTGTGAAATTGCGCCTAAGGTGGGAGTCATTAGTCAAACAACTCAAGATATATTTAATTTTCAGCAAGTTATCAATAGGATTATTCCTTCTGTAAAAGAGATTCGAATTTATAATACCATTTGTTTAGCTACTTCCCAAAGGCAACAAGAAGTGGCGGAACTTAGCCGAAAAGTAGATCTAATGATTGTGGTTGGTGGTAAAAATTCTGCTAATACCTCGCGTTTGACGGAAATTAGCCTTATGAACGGCACACCAACTCATCAAATCGAATCAGCTCAAGAAATTGACGAAACTTGGTTGCAAGCAATTGAAAAAGTTGGAATAACTGCAGGAGCTTCCACTCCTGATCAGCAAATAGATGAAATTATTCAGAAATTGATATGTTTAGGAGGTAACATTAGTAATGAATGAGACAAAAGCTTTAATCGATCCGGAGAACGAAGCTTCAACCCAGATGGAGGAAGCGATGAAGGAGGCCGAAGAGCATAAACTCCGGTTTGAACCCGGCCAAATTATTGAAGCGAAAGTAGTTTTGGTACGTGATGAAGCTGCTTTTGTGGATCTTGGCGGTAAATCGGATTTTGCCATACCTGTCACTGAACTTTCGACCGTACCGGTTACATCTGCCCGGGAGGTTGTGAAAGAAGGGGACCTAATTAAAGTAATGGTTACCAAAGCCAATGACGATGAAAAAATTTTACTTTCAAAAAGACGGGCTGAAGAGGAAGAAATTTGGAACGATTTAAAAGAAGTGTTTCAAAACCGTAAAGTAGTGTCGGGTCTGGTAACAGGTGTTGTTAAAGGCGGCTTAAACGTGAATCTTAACGGGGTCCACGCTTTTATGCCGGCTTCCCACGCGGTTCTCGGCCGTACGGCGGAATTAGATAACTTAGTTGGTCAATCTCTTGCGGTTAATATTTTGGAACTCGATGTTGAAAAAAGACGGGTCCTTACTTCTCGTAAAAGCATTTTGGAGGAAGAACGCCGTAAGATTGAGGAGGAATTTTTCCAGAATATCAAAGAAGGAGAACGGCGAAAGGGTAAAGTAACTCGAATCGCCAATTTTGGAGCTTTTGTTGATTTGGGTTCGGGAATTGAAGGGTTGATTCATATTTCCGAATTGAGTTGGAATCGAGTTAAAAAAGTTGGCGATCTTCTAAAAGAAGGGGACGAGGTTGAAACAGTGGTTACCAAAGTTGATGCCACTAATAAGAAATTGTCCCTTTCCCTAAAACAGCTGGGAGAACATCCTTGGGATCAGGCAGTAAAGAATTTTGTAGAAAACACCGTCTATCCCGGAACGGTAGTCCGTTTGGAATCATTTGGGGCATTTATCCGCTTGGCTCCCGAAGTTGAAGGTTTGGCCCACATCTCTCAGTTGGCGGATAGACGGGTCAATAATCCGGAAGAAGTTTTAACTATTGGTCAGGAAGTTCAAGCCAAAATCTTAAAAATTGATCGTGGGAGCCGAAAAGTGTCTTTAAGCTTAAAACAAGTCACCACCGACCAAGAGAAACAGCAACTCGATGAATTTTTAGGCCAACAGGAAGACCAGCCTTTTGTCCAAAATTTGGGCGACTTTTTAAAAATCAAGAAAAAATCTCTGGTTTAATGAGGCGAAACTAAGAGACGGATGGTGTTATTGGAATTATCAAACCCCCTTTACCCGTATAATTAGTGGTGAAGGGGGTTGTTTGATCCTTTGATTGTTGGTCTATACCATGTCAACCAGGTTAATTCATGTTATTTCTTTGGTCTTCTGTATCCCACCTCCTGCCTTTCTTAATTATTCCAACTGAGCAGTTTACTTCCTGGTTTTGGTCGGCATAAGCAGTATATCTCCAGGAAAATCTATTCTTAGCATTTAAGATTTGATAAAGGGGGTAGACATATGACCGGAGTGGTTTTGTTGATCGGAGTCAGTATCTTAATTTTCTTAGGTTTGGCCCACCGGGTCCTTGATCGTCTCTATTTAAGTGACCGAGGCGGGTTATTTTTGATCGGCGCTCTAATTGTCGGCAGTTTTATTGATATCCCAATTTGGCGAAATCCGTCGGTAACGCTGAATATCGGGGGAGCTGTAATCCCTTTGGCGCTGGCAATTTATGTACTTAGTAAGGCTGGTTCCAATAAGGAAGTAAGTCGATCCGTAATAGGGATCGTATTAACCGCCGGAACTCTCTACGGAGTAAGTAAGCTTTATAGCTTTGATACCGGCCGGGGCTTAATTGAACCCCAGTATTTATGGGCGATTATCTCTGCTATAATCGCTTATATCGCTGGGCGTTCGCGCCGTTTGGCATTTATCATCGCTACCTTGGGGTTGTTAACTTTGGACGTGATTCATGTGATCGAAGCAAGTGTCGGAGGCTATAACGCGCCCACCCGGATAGGTGGTGCGGGTGCTTTCGATACTATAGTGGTAGCCGGGATTTTAGCAGTCTTACTGGCCGAATTGATCGGCGAGAGTAGAGAGGCGCTTCAGGGTGGACCTACTAAAGAAGGGCATTCCCCGGAATTAAACCGAGCTTTAGACCATCCTGAGGGGATTAAGAAGGAGGATGAGTGAAAATGAAGAGTTGGTTTTTTTCCTTGGTTATTATCAGCTTGATGTTTGTCGGCACCATAAAGGTTCAAGCGGAAAACGAATTAAGTGGTGACTTCGTAACTATCAAAGATGGACGGGGAAAAATAATTTTTAGGACTGCTCATCGAGTTATAGTAGGAGACCAATATTTAACCAGCGATAATCAACTTTACCGGGTAATTCGCAACACTGGGAAGACTGCTGTTGGCAAGTTGGTTCGGAAAGAACGCCTCGAAGCAGAGAGTGGGACTGGACTTCGCGCTTTATTAAAAGATTTATTAAAACTGAGAGCAGAAGTAAAAAGTAAGGGGCCAATCGCAATTTATCATACCCATTCGGATGAGTCTTATGTTTCGACAGATGGTAAGTCCAGTCAAAAGGTAAATGGGGGAATCATAAAGGTTGGCGAGACTTTAACCAATGCTTTTGAAAAAAAAGGAATTCCGGTAGTTCATGATAAGACAGCACACGATCCTCACGATGCTCTAGCTTATGATCGTTCACGACGTACTGCTGTCCAATTGTTAAAGAGGGGTCCTTCCTGTATTTTGGATATCCATCGTGATGCAGTGCCTCGGGAAGAGTATTCCAAGATTATCGACGGAGAAGGGGTAACCAAAGTTCAGCTGGTAATTGGAAGAGAGAACCCGAACTTCCAAGCCAATAATGATTTTGCTAAGAAGGTCAAGGCAATCGTAGATAATAAACATCCGGGTTTGATTAAGGGTATTTTTTATGGGAATGGCAAATATAACCAAGATTTAGGCCCTCGTACCATATTATTGGAGTTTGGTACTCATACCAATAGCCGAGAATCTGCTGAACGTGGCGCTGAAATATTTGCCGCAGCCGCTGGTGATGTTCTTTATGGGACTGCCGGGGCTGGGTTTGTTAACCGGGGAAGCATGAAGAGCCTCTTTTGGATAATCGCCGCCCTTATTGGTGGGGTTGGTTTGTATTTGCTGTTGAACCGGAGCGGTCTCGAAAATATTGGGAAAGAGTTTACTGGAGCAGTCGGAGAAGGTTCTCCGGAACCTGAGAAAGAGAATGAAACGAAAGATAACCGGGAGTCACCTTGAAAATAGTATATCATTGTTATGGTGGCGCTCATGCTTCTCCGACTGCCGCCGCAATTCATTTGGGGATTTTGTCATCTAACCATAGACCGACTTTTACTGAATTACTAAAAGTTCCCCGTTTTGATTCCATATGTTCTTGGGAACATGGAAAACTATTTCGGTCTGGTGTCGATATTGACGGAAACGAAATATATACCATGGGTCGGCGAAATTCCCCGGATTTGGTAATCAAATTATTAAGAGAATTTTCAAAGTTGAACGGCGAGGACCCAAATGCCTTATATTTTGTCAATTGTGTCCAATTATTAAATCCATTTATGGTAACCGGGGGCTATTCATCCCGCAGCCTTGGTTTGGTTTGGTTTGGGAGGCCGGTAGTAACCTTCGGGACTATTTTGTCGTTTCCAATCTTAGTAAGGATTGTCCAACGGACTATTAAGGAAGTAAGGCGTCTTAATTCGGTAAATAAATCATGAGATTGTTTTACTATTGTTATGGACGAGCTCACTCTTCGGTTGTCGCCGGGTTAATTCACTTGAATCGTTTACCAAGGGACCGGGTCCCAAATGTTAATGAAATTATCTCGGCTCCGGGGTTTGACCAAAGCAATCAACCTGATATTGGGATACCTTATTTTTTAGGTAAAGACCGGCATAACAATGAAGTCTTTATTATCGGGTTTGGAAGTGCGCCCGACTTGGGACTGCAAACCATCTATTATTTATTAGCGCAAATGGGTAATCCGTTGGAATGGAAATTTTATAATTCCTTGGCATCGATTGGTTGGTTGACTAAAATTGGGGGTTTTATTTCTAAGAAACTTAAAGTGTCCAGCATAGGAAAGTATTTAGCGGCGTTAGGGATCCAAAATAGTTATTCATCTTTAGTCGAATTGGTAAAAAACGTAGAGGAGAACGAGCAGTGACTACTCGTAAAATAATTATAATTACTGATGGAGACCGAGTCGCCCAGGAAGTAGTGGAAAAGGTGGCTCAGAATGTTGGAGGAAGGGCGGTTTCAATGTCGGCTGGCAATCCGACTCCCGTGTCGGGAAGTGAAATTGCTGCAGCTATAAAAGAAACGCCTCATGATCCGGTCCTGGTGATGGTTGATGATTGTGGTTCTCGCTATCAAGGAAGTGGGGAGAGAGCATTGGAGGAATTGGCAAATGATCCCGAACTGGATATCCTGGGGATCATCGCAGTAGCTTCCGATACTGCAAAAGTGGAAGGCGTTCCAGTAGAAGTCTCTGTTAGTAGAGAAGGAAAACTCGTTTCCACGCCTGTCGATAAAAATGGGAATCCCGAAGCGGAAGGTCATACTAAATTGGAAGGGGATACGGTTGATGTTATCAATCGGCTAAGAGTCCCAATTGTTGTAGGCTTGGGCGATTTGGGTAAAATGGATGATGCTGATCTGGTGGAAGAAGGAGCAAAAATAACTACCCAAGCAGTGGAGGAAATTCTAAAACGCAGCAGTTGTCATTAATTTAACATAAGAGGCAGGAAAAGTTCGATTTAAAGCTAATTAATTAATGACAGTAATCAGAATTTGAGGCGTCAGTAGCCAGAAGTTTATATTTTCAATACGAGGTCAATTAAATGAAAATTGGGATCCCCCGAGCGTTATTATATTTTTGGTATGGTAATCTTTGGGAACGGTTTTGGAAGGTGATCGGTTGGGAGGTAGAAACTTCGCCCCCAACCGATCACCAAATTTTGAAATCTGGTGTTGAATTAGCCATTGATGAACTTTGCCTTCCGGTGAAGGTATTTTTAGGTCATGTTCGGTATCTGGCTCCAAGAGTTGAACGGATTATGATTCCCCATCTAATTAAGGTGGAACGAGAAGCTTATATTTGTCCCAAATTTATGGGTTTACCTGATTTGGTCCGTCATGCCCTTCCCAGTCTAAAACCTCAGTTAGAGGTTATCCGGGTCGGTCCTAAACAGACGGATTTGGTTTCTTGTTTGGAAAAAGCCGCCTTAAATCTTGGAACTACTAAAAGCTTAGTTTATAAAGCAAGGAAAGAGTTAAGACAACCTTTAAAATCACCTGGACAGCAAATGTCGGAATGGTTTCAAGTTAATAATGGAGAAACACTTGGGTCTAAATTGACTATCGGAGTATTAGGACATCCATATTGTATCTATGATGGTTTTTTAAATCTGAATATCTTGAAACGTTTAAGTTCATCAGCGCGGTTTGTAACTCCAGAGATGCTTCCTGAAAATTTTCGGGGAGTCGGTTCCGGAAAATTGAATAAAAGGTTATTTTGGACTATGGGTAAACTGCAATTTGATGCGGTTGATTGGATGCTTAATCAAGTAAAGGTAGACGGTTTTATCCAGTTGGTCACTTTTGCTTGTGGTCCGGAAGCCATAGTCGGAGATTTGTTGGAACGCCGGATTAGGGATTTAAAAAAACCCTTTTTAAGGCTTTATTTTGAGGAGCATAGTGGGGAGGCAGGTTTAATTACTCGATTGGAAGCTTTTATTGATCTTATAAAATACCGGAGCCGGGCATGCTGAGAGTGACTTTTCCTCATATTGGAAATTGTTACATTCCTTTTCGTACCTTACTTCAAGAATTAGGTATCGAACTGGTGGTTCCGCCGTTGACTTCCCAGCGGACTATTGCTTTGGGAATAAAAATGGCCCCTGAGTTTGCCTGTTTTCCACTTAAAGTAAACTTGGGAAATTTTTTTGAAGCCATTGAAATGGGTGCTAATGCAATTTTTATGGCGGGAGGGGTAGGCCCCTGTAGGTTTGGTTACTATGGTGAACTACAGCGCCAGATTTTAAAAGAGAACGGACATGACCTAGAGTTTATAGTTTTGGAAGCCCCCAAAACTCACCCTTTGGAGTTATGGGAGAAGATGAAGCGTTATTTTCCCCGACATCGGCTTCACGATATTTCGAGGGCATTCAGTCTGGCCTGGTATAAGGCGGAAGCTTTAGACCGTTTTGATCGTTTGGCAAATCAAATCAGGCCCAGAGTGAATCAGGTGGAAGCAGTCGATCTGCTTCAAGAAAGTTTTTATAATTCACTGGACCGTGCATGTTTGGGAAAGGATATTAAAAGGATCGGTACCGAGGCCCTTAGGGAATTAAGAGAGCTACCTTTTGAATTAAGACCAAAACCCTTAAAGATAGCTATTGTAGGCGAAATATATATGGTTCTGGAACCGCGGGTTAATTTTCAAATCGAAAGAATGTTAGGTGCCATGGGTGTTGAAGTTTACCGGAACATTTACTTTACAGACTGGGTCCGTGACCAATTAGTTTATAGCATTATCAAACCTAATTGGCGAAAGCAATTATCTTTACTAGCCCGTCCTTATCTCAATAGTTTTGTAGGAGGTCATGGGTTGGAAACAATCGCCCATACGGTTGAATCTGGAATAAACCGTTTCGATGGTGTGGTCCAGTTGGCACCGTTTACTTGTATGCCGGAGATTGTGGCAATGCAAGTTTTGCCAACGGTTTCACGAGAACTCTCAATTCCAACGTTATCATTGATAATAGACGAACATTCGGCGGAAGCCGGAATAAAGACTAGATTGGAAGCGTTTGTAGATTTGCTGGCCCATCGGATTCATCGGGGTCGGAGTAAAGCTGGAGGAAGAAAACTTGAAGCACTATCTGGGTATTGATGTTGGTTCGGTCAGCACTAATTTGGTTTTACTCAACCATCGGGGCGAACTCGTTCACAAACTTTATCTGCGTTCGCAAGGAAATCCGGTTTTATCAGTACAACGAGGATTGGCCCAATTAATCAAAGAATTTAAGGATGTGGAGATCGCTGGGGTTGGGACTACCGGTTCCGGAAGACAGTTAATCGGCCAATTGGTTGGTGCCGATTTGATTAAGAATGAGATAACCTCTCATGCTATCGCTTGTTTAAATTTGGAACCGACTGTCCAAACCATCATCGAAATCGGTGGGCAAGACTCCAAACTGATTTTAATCAGAGACGGGGTAGTAAGCGATTTTGCCATGAACACCGTTTGTGCCGCTGGGACCGGTTCATTTTTAGACCAACAGGCGGCCCGGTTGAGCATGGAGATCGCCGAGTTAGGACAACGGGCGGCAACTGGAAATCATCCGGTTAGAATCGCTGGAAGATGCGCCGTGTTTGCCGAGTCGGATATGATCCACAAGCAACAAATGGGCCATCGACTAGAGGATATTTTGGCTGGATTATGTCAGGCTTTGGTCAGAAATTTCATGAGTAATCTTGCTAAAGGAAAGGAACTGAAACCTCCTTATATTTTTCAGGGAGGGGTCGCTGCTAACTTGGGAATCAGAAAAGCTTTCGAGAATGCCCTGGGAAGCGAGTTGCTCATTCCGGAACATTATGATGTGATGGGCGCCGTAGGGGTAGCCTTACTAGTAATGGATGAAATGACTTCTCAAAAAGAGACCACTAGATTTAAAGGATTACATTTTCTTAACGAACAAATTGTCACCGGTAGTTTTGATTGCGATGGTTGCGCCAATCAATGCGAAGTGGTTGAACTTCGTCAAAACGCTATAGTAATTGCCTGTTTGGGGGATAAGTGCGGTAAGTGGAGCAACCAGATTAACAATCAGACAAATAAAATTACAACTCAAGTTGGGTAAGGAGGGCTTCGGCCCTCTTTTTTTTACTTAAACCTTAATCTGGCAAGTCTATTGCTTAATATCATTTAATTGGCTACTTGCTGTAAACAAGGAATGTAATGTGACTGGATAAACATCCAGTTTTTTTTCATAGGAGGACTGGGATTTTCCATAATATCTTGGAGACAGAATGATTACAAAATAAATTCCATTATTAATGGATCTAAGTTATATGGTATTAAAATATAAACTTAAAATATTAATTCATAAATTTCAATATTATAAAAACTAGTTGACATATTCGTTATTAGAAAATATAATTATAGGTAATAATTCCCTCTCATGGAAAAATTACAAATAAAGAGTTGTTATGTAATAGTTTGTATTCTATTACAATGTCAAGCATTGATAAAACAATCATTTGTTCTGTTGAGGGAGGGTGTAACATTTTTTTAAAATTGCAAAGGGTTAGTTTATAAAAATCTAGTGTGAAGGAGGATTAATATGGCCCAAATACTATCGTTACTAAGAATAAAACACTGGATAAAAAATTTGATTGTTTGGACCCCGCTTTGTTTTGTAGGCATTGAGAAATGGGGAACCTTGATCCATTTATTAAATGTATTTGTATCTTTTTGCTTGTCTGCTTCTATAATATACATAATTAACGATCTAGTGGACAGAAAATCGGATTTGTTACACCCGCTCAAAAAATTTCGGCCTATCGCTTGTGGTCGGGTCAAACCGTATCAAGCGCTATTGGTTTTATTACTACTTGGTGCTTTACTTATTAGTATTTGGATGTTTACCGGATATTTTAATCCAATAGTGATCCTCTATATCATTTTGAATATGTTTTACTCTTTTTGGTTAAAAGCGGTTCCTATCGTGGACTTAATGGTTGTTTCATTATGTTATGTTTTAAGGCTGTCCGCCGGTTTCGTAACCTTAAGTATCGATTTTCCCTTCTGGCTTTTGGTAGCCATTTATTTTTTCGCTTTAAGCATAATCACGGGTAAACGGCGTAGCGAGATTATACAGGTTGAAAAGAAGAAAGCCCACCGGAGTGTATTGGGACAATATAATCTAGATTTTTTGAATTATATTATTTTAATTTCATCGATTATTGCATTAAATTCTTATGTAATCTTTGTTTATGTGCAATTTAACCAAAACCATTCTAACTTAGGGATGATCTTTTCAATGCCGCTAATCTTATTTAGCGTTCTTAAATATCTATATAACATATTTATTATGAATCAAGGAGGTGATCCTGTTGAAGAGATTATCAGGGACAAGTCATTATTAGTAAGCGTTTTTTCATTTGTCCTAATTACAGTAATATTTACTTCCATGAAGATAGTAAATGTATTGGAAGTAGCTAGTTGGTTCCGCTAAAGAGGTAGGAGTAAAGACTTATTAATGGTCTCTTCAAACCAGCTTCGATAGATTCTATTATATTTTTAAAAAATATTTTGTTAAACAATTGTGTGGTGTATGGGATGCTCGTTAATCTTTTAGATCGATATCTAATAAAACCGTTATTCAATTTAGTAAGTGATTCTCAAAACCAAGGAAGCAAAATTGCCTACAGTTTTTGGGTGAAGTCGTTTTGGGAATTTATTAAAAATATTGGAATCATATTTTGTTACAATCGGATTGGTGCTATATTTCCGATGGTTGTGACAATTTGGGCGGCCCGGGTTATAGGGCCGGCCGAATACGGAAAAATTGGAATGATCAATAATATTGCAAACCTATTGATGCTCCCGGTTTTACTGGGAGTAAACGCCGCTATGTATAAATTTTTACCGGACAACGCGGCTTCAATCAATAATGAGCTGAAGTCTACAGCTTTTTTTGGAAATATCATATTGGTTGTCTTTTTTTCCTGGTTATACTACAACGCCGATGGTTGGGCCAAATCCTACTTAAGGATTGAACCCTACGTATGGAATATGGGGATAGTAGCTACTATCATTTTGAATTTTATTATTTTAAGTGAATCGTTTCTGCGGGGGCAGAAACAGTATTTATCCATTGCTAGGGCTCGTTTGATAGGGAATATAATATTTTTCGTGGCTTTTATATTCTGCTATTGCTTTCAAAATGTAAATATTCATAGTTATTTTTACGCATATTACGCCTCACAGTTGTCACTTATATTAATCGCTTTTCGAAAAAGTGGTTTTCAGTCATTTCATCTTTCTTGGTCAAGTATGAAAAAAATTTATCTGTTTGGATTTTGGAATATGGCTAATTCACTGATGGTGATCATTCTTTATAGCAGTGATCTGTTTTTGATAAATTGTTTTTTTCCTGGTAAAGCGGTAGGGGTTTACAACCTATATCAAGGATTTGCCAAAGGATTGTTTTCAGTCCTGTTTTATGAGGTGTTTACAGTAGTCTTTTTACCAACCATCGCTCATATGGACAAGCATAAAATATACCAAATGTTTCAACGGTTGATTCCGGTTGTTTTATTGGTAATTATTGGGGCGGTGGCTTGTCTTATCATAGTTATCCTTTGGCTTTCCGGTAAAGAATATGGTTTTAACTGGGCATACATTTTATTGGTAGCGTTTGGGATTGGTTTTTATAGTATTTACCAGATCAATAACGCCATTTTTACTATGGAGGGTAATACCGGTGCTAAGTTATGCCTTATTCCATTAGGAATAACAATGCCAATTTCGTTGATGATTCAATACTTATTTACCAAGTCCTATGGAATTATCGGAACCATGGTAGCAGTTACCATCACCAATTTTTTATTAATGGTAATATTTCAAGTCATGCTGTATTTTGTTTCAGCCAAGATCCGGCAGTCTAATCCGGATCCAGTTCCTAATTGAATACTTATTCGAGATTTAAATAGGAGGAATACAATGAAACAACGAGTGTTGATTACAGGAAGCAATGGAGTTTTGGGTAAAAGTTTGGTGAAATATCTTCATAAAAATTATGGCAGTTGTTTTGAAATGGTTTTGTTCGATCTTTGTCATGATAATTTGGATATTACGGATGAATTTGAAAAATATTATGGGGATATTCGTTCTAGAAGTAATGTAGTAAAAGCAATGAAGGATATTGATGTTGTAGTCCATTGCGCTTCAGCTTCACCATCATATCTGGCTTCGGAAATTGATGACATCATTGTTAATGGGACAGATAATCTCTTGAAGTGTTCATTTAATGAGGGTCAAGTGGAACGCTTTATCTATCTGTCCTCAACTTCAGTATATGGAATCCCGCAAAAAGCTCCTATTTATGAAGATGATGCTTTGATGCCCTATGATCCATATAATAAAAGTAAGATCGCCGCTGAAAAATTATGTTGTGAAAGGCGTGAACAGGGTAATTGCATTACGGTTCTAAGACCACGAAGCTTCATCGGCCCAGGAAGATTAGGGACTTTTGGGATTCTTTACGAATGGGCTAGTGAAGGCCGAAACTTTCCGATGCTAGGTCGGGGTGGAAATCGGTATCAGTTGCTGGATGTGGATGATCTTTGCCAGGCGATTTTCTTAGCTATGACCGGCGAACCAAAGGATGTAAATGACCTGTTTAATATCGGTGCCAAAAAGTTTTCCACCATTAGAGAAGACTATCAGGCGGTATTGGACGCGGCGGGTTATGGCAAAAAAATAGTATTACTGCCGACCAAGCCAATGTTGTTTGCCTTAAATATTCTAGAAGCGCTAAAACTCTCCCCTTTTTATAAAAGGCTTTATATGAAATTAGATAAGGATTATTATGTGTCAATCGATAAAGCCCAGTTGAAACTGGGCTATAAGCCCCGTTATTCTAACTGCGATGCGTTGGTCAGAAATTACCATTGGTATCTTCAAACTAAAGCATCCTTGACTTCCAAGACCGGGGCCGGTAATAATGTGCCCTGGAAACCAGGGATACTGTCTTTTGCTAAGCTGTTTTTTTAAACCATTATCGAATAAAAAAATAAAGGAGAGTTGTTGAAAATGCCGCAAACAGAATCTTTTACCCATGAAAACCATTACACCGCTGCAAAAGTAGAATCGAAACTATTGACTATTGATGATGCCAAGAAATTGACGGCCAAAGAAACCTTGCAACTCTATAGAAAGCACATCAATCCTAATTTGGGAAAAATGTTGGACATGCTCGGTTTTGCCCGATCAACCCCAGTGAGGGCAAAAGATACCAAATTGTACTTGCGTGACGGTACGGAAATTTTGGATATGTCGGGGCATCTGGGTGTGATGAATGTTGGACACAATCATCCTCGAGTTTTGAAGGCCCGGCAGGAATGGGCCAACAAAGAACAACTTGAATTTTGGAAATTCCATCCCTCGCCTTATCAGGCAATTCTTTGTCATAACTTGGCCCAGTTGTTTCCTGAGGATTTAGAAGTAGTGTTTTTTTGTAACAGCGGCGCTGAAGCCAATGAAGGGGCTATGAAAATGGCTGAAAAATATGCCGATGTCGGTCGGGATTTAATAGTTTATACCGATATATCCTTCCATGGGAAAACCCATGCCACGTTATCCGTTTCCGGATCGGAAAAATTTCAAAACAAGCATTTCAAACTATTGCCGGGATGTATTGAGATACCTTATGGCGACTCTGATGCTTTGGAAAAGATCATACTTGATAATAAGGGGATTTTAGGTAAGACAAAGGTGTGTGCTTTCATTGTGGAGGCAGTTCGAACCGAGGGTGTTGTAATCCCACCAAGGAGATATTTTGAACAGGTCCGTAAAATATGCAACAAATATGATGTGGTGTTGATTATGGATGAAGTTTATTCCGGTTTTGGCCGGACCGGCAAGATGTTTGCCTTTGAACACCATAATATTGCTCCTGACATCTGCAGTTTTTCGAAAGCTTTCGGGGGTGGGAAAGCTACTTTCGCCGCTTTTATTACAAGACCCCAAATTTTCAACAAAGCGTATGGAAAAATTAGTGAGGCGGCTCTTCACTCTTCCACCTATAACGGTTATGGGGAAGAGATAGTCTCTGCCATTGAAGCCATTAATATCTTGCACGACGAAGGACTGGTAGAAAATTCGGCCCGAATGGGAAAATATTTTCTGGAACGGTTGCGGGAAATTCAGACTAGACATTCGATTGTCAAATATGTGAATGGGATTGGATTATTGTTGTGCATCCGTTTTGAAAATGCGGCTTATAAGGCTGCCAAACTGATTCCGGGAGTCCCAGAGGAATTATTTGCCAAGTTAACCACGGGAGGAATCATCACCGAGTTATACGAGAAATACCGAATTCTCATTCAGACTCCACCGCATGACGCCAACCAGTTGCTGATCTCGCCGCCGCTTACTATTTCCAAGGAAGAGATCGATCACTTCATACAGGCGCTGGACGAGGTGTTAAAGATGAATATTGTGGATGTTGCCCTCAAATATATCAAGCGTTATCTGAGTTAATTAAAAAAATGGTTGCAATTTGGATTTGGAGGTCTTTTATTTAGCATATAAAGACAGGTGAATAAATGAAAAGGGCAAGTATTATCATTCCAACTAAAGATAAGTTATCAAGGCTTCGGTTGGTTTTAAAAGCATTGGAGCCTCAAGTTAATGATTCCATTGAGGTGATAATTATTTTTGATGGCTGCAATCAAAAAACACTTGAAGGTTTCAAGGAAATCCAACTGACATATGAGCTCATAAAAATCGTGTACCCACAAAATGTTGGTCGCGCCAAAGCCAGAAATTTGGGAATCAGGCAAGCAAAAGGGGACATTATCATTTTTGTTGATGATGACCGGATACCCTGTCCTGGCTTTATTGAGATGCATATCCGACGACATCAGCACAAACGGTATGCAGTGATGGGAGAAAGATTAGATATTTGTTTTTTCGAGGAGGAACTTGATCGGTTTTATTGGAGTGAAACCAAAATATTAGATATGGTTCGGGACAAAAAGGGAATTGCCAATGAAAAATATGATATTTTACGGCGATTAACCCGTCCTTTGTTTGGAAACTTGTTGGCTTGTGTTGCTTTTTGCACTGGAAACTTATCGGTACGGCGGGAAGATTTACTAAAAGTCGGCATGTTTGATGAAAAAATAATTGGGTGGGGTATTGAGGATGTGGATTTGGGATATCGGTTGATTAAGGACGGTATCAAATTAGTTCGGGACTATTCACTGAGGAATTATCATCTGGTTCATCCGGTGGATAATAAGCAGCAAAAAGTTGAATATTGGCGAAATTTTGACTACTTTTTAAATAAGATCAAGGGAGATAGGGTAGCCATATTAATGGCAAAATTGACTACTCTGGTTTTATATGGGCGAAGACCTCGAACTTTCTAAAGATGATTGTTAAGCTCAGCGATTGTACTTTTAATCATTGGCTTCCATCCCAGGAAAGAGACATTACGTTTTTGGGAGGTGAATATCGTTTTGCATAAAATTTCCAAATTTTTACGGATTGTAACCCGGATATTTTCATTAATTTGGCTTGTTTTTATAGTATTCCATTTTTTGCTTACCGGTAAAGTATATTTGTGGAATTTATTCGGAAATATCCCTACTTTCTTTTTTGTGATTATACCGGTTGTTTTTCTAATATTGGAAGGGTTTCGAAGGAAACGAAAAGTGTTTCATATTGTGGTGGCGGTGTTTGCATTAATTTTAGGAGCGACACAGTTTGATGTCAATTTGGTTCAATTAAAAAATACTGTACCATCGGAGCATTGTTCCAAAATTAAAGTTTTCTCCTGGAATACTTATTGCTGGGATTTTCATAAAGATAAAGAACATTTTTATCAGGTACTGAAGAAGGAGAATGCAGATATTTATCTGCTTCAGGAATACCTTTATTTTTTACCGAATTGGAGAACCGAACAGGACATTAAGGTGGATCCGTCTAAAATATTTAAAATTTGTACTTCTGTTCCGGGTTTTGCTTCAGAGTATATGGCGATTGACGATTTGCAAAGGCTAAAACGGGAATTTCTCGGATATAATATTGCCATTCATCACCAATTCGTTACTCTTTCCCGTTATCCAATAAGGCATTCCCATATGGATAGCTCGGAACAATATTCAGTGAATGATATTGATATTAACTGTAGGTTGGTTCGGTTTTTTAATGTCCATATGCTGCTACATATAGAACCCGTAAACATTTTCACCCCATATTTTTATCGGGCGTTGCAAAGGAGATTCGTTGCTCGAAGGATCGGGTTTAATAACCTTAATGATGATCTAAAGGATAATAACTATGATTATGTAATAGCCGGAGATTTTAACTCTACTAAAGCCCTAGGAGTTTTGAACGGACTTTTAAAAGATCATATCGATGCCGTCAAATATTCAAATGAATTAATTCCTTTGAACTTTGAATGGTTTGGAGTGAGATTTTGGAGGTTTGATTATTTTCTGGTGCATAAGTCCAATCAAAATATTAAGATTGGCTCATTCAAAAGTATTGAGCATGAGGGATTGTCCGAGCATAATCCGGAAGTAGCGGTTTTATATATTAAGGATTTGCTGCCTTTGGAGTAATTATGCATTTCCCTCATATAAAAGCGGCCAATCAGCCGGAGACTCATACAGCAAACCGGATAAAAAAGGAGTAATTTCATGAACAAACCATATGTATCAGTTGTTATTCCTTCGTTTAATAGCGAAGATATAATCTCGCAATGTTTAGAAAAGATTTTAGACCAAAGCTATCCAAGGGACTGTTATGAGGTGATTGTGGTTGATAATGCGTCAACAGATAATTCCCCGGTAATTATAAAGACTTTTCCCGTCAAGTATCTTCATGAGCCCTTAAAAGGGCCTTCGGCTGCCCGTAATATCGGGATCAGCCAAGCTAAAGGGAAATATTTGCTATTTATTGATTCGGATTGTATCGCAGAAAAGAATCTTATTGAAAATCATATTCAAGCCCATTACCAGTGGACAGAAAATGATCCGTCAGTGAGGGTGGTTGGTGGAGGTATTCGCGGAGTCAATAAGAACTATTGGGCGATGTGTGATAATTATTGTTCTTGGTATCAAAACCATCCGGAATTACCACCTCGGCTCGAAAAACAGTATTTGCCCACCGCAAATTTAAGTGTGGATTGGAGAATTTTTAAGGAGGTAGGCTTCTTTGATGAAGCATTTCTTTATGGCGAGGATCTTATGTTTTGCCGAAAAGTGATTCAAAGTGGATATAAAATATTTTTTGAGCCTAAGGCAGTATTAGATCATATCAATCGGACATCATATAGGAATTTCATGAAACATGCCAGAGAATGGGCTCAAATCGGAAAATATACCGAACCGGATAGGCATAAAAATAAGTCTCTTGCGCTAAAGAATCCGGTATTAATGAAATTTTACAAGACATTTTATTATTTCCGGCAATTTTTTAAAATCTTTTATGAGTTAATTGCTTCTTGGTTGCCGAAGGAGGGATTTGCCCTGGTTCTTTGTTTGCCGATGATATTTATCAATCGGGTGTACTTCGGTTATCATGTTATCAAATCCCGGAGTTCGAGATAAATTCTGTTGTCCCAAAAAGGTCCGGCTAAAAAACAAGGAATCTCTCACCAGTAGGAGGAGGTAGTCATATTTTATTTCAATAAAAATGATTAAATAAGAATGGAGGCATATTCATGGAAAAAGAATTAGTTTCCGTGATCGTTCCCAGTTATAATAGTGAAAAAACCATTAGACTTTGTTTGGAAGCGATTTACAAACAGGATTATAAGAATTATGAAGTGATTGTGGTTGATGACTGTAGCAAGGATAATTCTCGGAAGATTATTGAAGAGTTTCCATGCAAGCTTTTGACCACTCCGTGCAACTCCAAGGTTGCTGCGGTCAGAAATTTAGGAGTTAAACATGCCGCAGGAAACATTCTTTTCTTTGTTGATTCTGATGTGAAGTTGTTTCCCAATGCTATCACGAATCTTGTGAAGGAGTTACAAAAAAGTCCGGAGATCGGTTGTGTTTGTGGTATGTATGATAAGACACCCTTAATTCGGGACAGCATATTTGAAGAATACCGGTCTTTACAGAATCACTATTGGCAAATTAGTTCCGAAGGATTTGTCACTCCAGGAAATTTCGCGCTGGGAGCTATTCGTAAAGATGTTTTTAATGAGATTGGAGAGTTTAATTCGAAATTAACCCAAAGTGAAGAGGTTGAATACGGGCATCGTCTTAATAAAAAGTATAAATTATTATATACCTCAAAGGTTATGGGACAACATGATCATGACGACAAACTGACGGTGATTATGAGGAAATTGTATGAACGGGCTCGGCAGAGAATTCCATTATATTTCAAACGGAGAAAGTTTATGAAGGGTTTTGAGACGCGAAGCAGAGCTTTTGGTATTTTGTTCGCCTTTTCATGCACGGGTTCTTTATTGCTTGGATTGATTGATGTTACGTTTTTAATAGTTTCAGCTTTATTTTTTGTTGGGTTTTTACTTACCGATTTCGGTCAGTATCTTTTTGTCATGAAGGAGAGGAAGCTCATATTTACGTTATTCTTTATCATGGTCCATTATGTGGTAAGCGTATCTGCTTCTTTGGGGTTAATCAAAGGAATTATCGATTGGATCTTTAAGAAAAACTTTCGAGAAAATTACGAATTGGTATAAACTGTATCCTTTTATGTCTATGTCAATGAAAAATATAAAAAAGAATATCCGGATTACTCTAACCGTAACGGAAATTTCGTGGTTGGTTTTTATAGTTTTGCATCTCCTTTTTACCGGGAAAACCGCTATCTGGAACTTTCCGGGGAGTCTTCCAACCTTCATATTTGTGCTGATCCCACT